>NZ_QWFA01000023.1 GCF_003501885.1 Streptomyces globisporus | reverse complement strand
CCTCCCCCGCCTGGAAAGGCCTGCCGCCATGCGACGCCGCTCCCCCACCCGACGCCTCCTCGCCGCGACGCTGCTCGCGGCGTCCGTCCTGGCCCCGATGGCCGTGGCACCCGCCCCTGCGGTACACGCCGCGGGCTTCGACCAGCACAGCCGGCACGCGCACGGAGAGAACGGCGGGGACGACTGCCCGCCGGGCCGCCTCGATCCCGCGCTGACCGCCGAGCTGGACCGGACCATCGACGACGTCCGCGAGCAGGCCGGGATCCCCGGCGCCGTCGTCGGGCTGTGGATGCCGGGGAAGGGGAGTTACGTCCACACGAGCGGCGTCGCCGACACGGTCACCCGCGAGCCGATGCCGGCCGACACCCGGATCCGGATCGGCAGCGAGACCAAGACGTTCACCGTCACCGCGCTGCTCCAACTCGTCGACGACAAGCTCGTCAAGCTGGACGACCCGATCTCCCGCTACGTCTCCGGCGTGCGCAACGGCGACCGGATCACGTTGCGCCAGCTCGCCGGGATGCGCAGTGGTCTGTTCCCGTACACCGCCGACGCGGGGTTCGTGAACGACCTGCTGAGCGACCCGTACCGCTCCTTCACCCCGCGAGAAGTGCTCGCGTACGGCATGAAGCACAAGAACACCTTCAAGCCGGACGCGCAGTTCCAGTACTCCAACTCCAACCTCGTCCTGCTCGGTCTGGTGATCGAGAAGGTCACCGGTCAGCGCCTCGACCGCGTCATCCACGAACGGGTGCTCCGCCCCGCCGGGCTGCACAACACGCTCTTCCCGACCGGGGCCGAGTTCCCCGAGCCGCACGCCCACGGCTACACCGACCAGACGCTCAGCGGCGAGACCGAGGACTCCACGGACTGGAACCCCAGCTGGGCCTGGGCCGCCGGTGCGATGATCTCCGACCTGCACGACCTGCGCCGCTGGGCCAAGGTCGTCGCCACGGGGGAACTGCTGAGCCCCAGGACCCAGGCGCAGCGGCTCACGACCCGGCCGACCGGATTCCCGGGGCTCGGCTACGGCCTCGGCATCTTCGAGACCGGCGGCTGGATCGGGCACAACGGGTCCCTGCCGGGGTACGAGACCGTCACCGTCTACCTGCCCGCACAGAAGGCCACCCTGGTCATCATCATCAACACGGACTCGCTCAGCGGGGGCCAGGAGCCGTCCACGCTGCTCGCCCGTGCGGTGACACGGATCGCCACGCCGGAGAACGTGTACGACGGCAGCGCGACGCAGGGGCGTAACACTCCCTGAGTTCACGCACCCGAGGCGGCACCCTCCCGAGACCTGAGAGCCGGGGCCCGAGCTCCGGACACTCAACGCGCAGGGAAGGCCGGCCCCGGAGCCCAGGGGCGTGCGCGGCCCGGGCCCCTTCGGCGATCATGACCCGATGAGCCCGATCAGCCAGGAAACTGCCGACGTGAACGCGGCCATCGACGCCGAGCTCCAGCTGCTGGACCCCACGGTGCGTGCCTCGCGGTCGCTCGCCGCGCGCCTCCTCGACCCGGAGTTCGTCGAGGTCGGGGCCTCGGGGCGGCGGTGGACGTACGACGAGATGCTCGCCGCTCTCCCCGAGCTGGAGGGCGGGGGTGACGAAAGCGGGGGCGGGCCTCGGTTCGAGACGTCCGGGATGGGCGGGGTCCTCCTGGCCCCCGGGATCGTGCACCTCACGTACGAGACCGTCATCGACGGCCGCCGGGCCCGCCGCAGTTCGCTGTGGCGCAGGCGGGACGGGGAGACTGCCTGGCGGATGTACTACCACCAGGGGACGCCCGTCCCGGCCGGCGACTGACCGGCGCGGCGGCCGGGTGGTCTGAAAGGCCCCCGCGAAGGGTCAGCCCAGCCCCTCCTCCACCAGCGCCGCCCACTGCGCCACCACCCGCTCCCGGCGGGCCGTGTCGTCGGTGAGGAGGTTGGCGAGGCCGAGGCCGCGGGCCATGTCCAGGAGGCCCTGGACCGTCTCCCGGGTGCCGGGGCGGGACTCGTCCGCACCGAGGAGTTCCACCGCGATGCGGTGCGTCTCGCGGCCCACCCGCGCCTCCAGTTCCGTGACCCGCGGGCGGAGCTGGGCCTCGTTGGAGGCGGCCACACAGAGCTGGAGCGCCGCCCGGAACAGCGGGCCCGTGTAGAGGTCGACCAGGGCCGCGACCACCTCGGCGCGGCCCTGGACGGGGAGCGCGCGCAGGGCGGCGGAGCGTTCCTCGGCGACGTACTCCACCGCGCCGGTGAACAGGTCCTCGCGGGTCGGGAAGTGGTGCTGGGCCGCGCCGCGCGAGACGCCGGCCCGTTCGGCGACGACGGAGACGGTGGAGCCCGCCCAGCCGTGTTCGGCCAGGCAGGCCACCGCCGCCTCCAGGAGCCGTCGCCGCGTCGCCCGGCTGCGGTCCTGCTTGGGCGCGTGAGCGGCCCGCGAAGCAGAGGAGGAAGAGGTCACCGCACCCATGCCGGGTCCCGTCGTTCGAGGAAGGCCGTCATCCCCTCCCTCGCCTCGTCGGAGGCGAACAACGCGGCGGATCGGGCGATGAGGTCTTCGGCGTACTGGTCGAAGCTCCTCAGCACCGTAGCCGTGACCAGCTCCTTCGATGCGGCCAGCCCCTGGGGCGAGGCCCGGCGCAGACCGTCCAGGACCGGTACGAGGGCTTTGTCCACGTCCTCGGCGGCCAGCGTGACCAGCGAGATCCTCGCCGCCTCCGCCGCGTCGAACCGCTCGCCGGTGAGGTAGTAGCGGTTCGCCGCCGTGCGGTCCACCCGCGGGAGCAGCGTGAGGGAGATGACCGCCGGGGCCAGGCCCAGGCGGGACTCGGTGAGGGCGAAGGACGATCCCTCGCCCGCCACCGCGATGTCGCACGCCGCCAACAGCCCCAGGCCGCCCGCCCGGACATGCCCGGTCACCCGGGCCACCACCGGCTTCGGCAGCCCCACGATCTCCCGCATCAGGCCCACGAACGCCTCCGGGTCCGGCGGAGCCTTCAGATCCGCCCCGGCGCAGAACGTCGACCCCGTGTGGGCCAGCATCACCGCCCGTACGGTGTCGTCGCCCGCACAGTCCGCCAGGGCGTCGCGCAACTCCGCCACCAGCTGCGCCGACAGCGCGTTGCGGTTGGCCGGGGAGTCCAGCGTCAGGGTCGCGATGCCCCGGTCCCGGGATGTGGCGATCAGGGTCACTTCTCGTCGGTCCTCTCCGTCTTCTCGCGGTCGCGCAGCTCGCGCCGGAGGATCTTGCCGGAGGCTGCCCGGGGCACCGCCTCGATGAACTCGGCCCGGCGCACCTTCTTGTACGGGGAGACGCGCTCGGCGACGTACGCCATGACGTCCTCCGTCGTCAGCCCGCCCGCCCCCGGTCCCCGGACCAGGAACGCCTTCGGGACCTCGTTGCCCTCCGCGTCGTACACCCCGATCACCGCCGCGTCCGCGACCTCCTCGTGGGTGAGGAGCAGCGCCTCCAGCTCGGCGGGGGCCACCTGGTAGCCCTTGTACTTGATCAGCTCCTTCACCCGGTCGACGACGTACAGCCAGCCGTCCTCGTCCACCCGGCCGACATCGCCCGTGTGCACCCAGCCGTCCTCGTCGATCATCGCGGCCGTGGCGTCCGCGCGGCCCAGGTAGCCCTTCATCACCTGCGGGCCCCGGATCAGGATCTCGCCGTCCGCCCCCGGCTCCGCGTCCTTCGCCGGGTCCTCCAGCGACACGATCCGCATCTCGGTGCCCGGCAGCAGCTTGCCGACCGTGCCCGGCGGGGGCTGCTCGACGGAGAGCGGCACCACGTGCGTACCGGGCGACAGCTCCGTCATCCCGTACGCCTGCCGCACCGGCGGCACCCCCAGCCGGGCCGAACACGCCTCCGCCAGCTCGGCGTCCAGCGGGGCGGCCGCGCTGACGATGTACTGGAGCGACGACAGGTCGTACTCCCCCACCAGCGGGTGCTTCGCCAGCGCCAGCACGATCGGCGGAGCCACGTACAGCCCCGAGATGCGGTGCGTCTGGATGGCCTCCAGGAACTGCGCCAGATCGAAGCGGGGCAGCACGACGACCGTCGAGCCGCAGCGCAGGGGCACGTTCATCAGCGCCGTGAGGCCGTAGATGTGGAAGAAGGGGAGGACCGCCAGGATGCGGTCGCCCTCGCCCATGGGGATGAACGGTCGCAGCTGCTCCAGGTTGGTCGCGATCGACCGGTGCGTGAGCATCACGCCCTTGGGCGTGCCCGTCGTGCCGGAGCTGTACGGGAGGGCCGCCACGTCCTCGCCGGGGTCGATCGCGACCTCCGGTTCGGGGGCCGCGGAGGACAGCATGTCCAGGATGGAGGTGTGACCCTCCGCCTGGTCGCAGACGTAGATCTCCCGCACCCCGCCCGTCAGTTCGGCCGCGCGGCGAGCGGTGGCCAGGAGCGGGGAGACCGTGACGATCCACTTCGCCCCGCTGTCCGCGAGCTGCTTGGCGAACTCCTCGGGCGTGGCCAGCGGGTGGACCGTGGTGACCGAGGCTCCGGCCCGGGTGGCCCCGTAGAAGACGGCGGGGTAGGCGATGGTGTTCGGGCTGTGCAGGGCGAGGACGTCGCCCTTCCTGAGCCCCGCCTCGGCGAGCGCGGCGGCGATCCGCCGGTGGAAGCCGTCGAGTTGGGCGTACGTGAGGGACATGCCGTTCGTCCCGTCGATCAGGGCGACGGTGTCACCGAACCCGGCGGCCCCGCCGAGAACCGCGTCGTGGATGGGTGTGTCGAGGGCCGTTACGTCTGCGTACTCGCTGCGGAACACCATGGCGGTCCCCTGTCGTCGCGGTCGCCCGCGCCGCCCGGGTGGCGGCGCGGGACGCCGTGCGGGTGTGGAGTGTGGAGGGTCAGAATTACCCCTGTGGGGGAGGCAGGGGGAGGGGTCGGACGGGACCAGATCAAGGAGAACGGGGACTAGTACGACTTCGGCAGGCCCAGCGACTGGTGCGAGACGTAGTTCAGGATCATCTCCCGGCTGACCGGGGCTATCCGGGCCACCCGTGACGCGGTGATCAGGGACGCGAGGCCGTAC
Organism: Streptomyces globisporus; assembly: GCF_003501885.1. Classification (GTDB taxonomy): domain Bacteria; phylum Actinomycetota; class Actinomycetes; order Streptomycetales; family Streptomycetaceae; genus Streptomyces; species Streptomyces globisporus_D. The sequence continues at coordinate 37,865 of NZ_QWFA01000023.1, read as the reverse complement.
TCCCGCGTCAGACCGTTGCCGCCGAGCGTGTGCACCGCCTGGTCGACGGCCTTCACACACGCCTCCCCGGCCGCGTACTTCGCCATGTTGGCCGCCTCTCCGGCCCCGATGTCGTCGCCCTCGTCGTACAGCCGGGCCGCCTTCTGCATCATCAGGCGCGACAGCTCCAGGTCGATGTGCGCGGTGGCGAGCGGGTGGGCGATGGCCTGGTGGGCGCCGATGGGGTCCTTCCAGACCTGGCGGGTACGGGCGTATTCGACGGCCCTCCCCAGAGCGAAACGGCCCATCCCGATGCCGAACGCCGCCGTCATGATCCGCTCGGGGTTGAGCCCGGCGAAGAGCTGGAGCAGGCCCGCGTCCTCGTCGCCGACCAAGGCGTCCGCCGGCAGCCGTACGTCGTCGAGGACCAGCTCGAACTGCTTCTCCGGGGCGTGGAGTTCCATGTCGATCTGATTCCGCCCGAAGCCGGGGGCCTCGCGCGGGACGATGAACAGACAGGGCTTCAGCTTCCCCGAGCGGGCATCCTCGGTCCGGCCGACGATCAGCGTGGCGTCGGCCATGTCGACACCGGAGACGAAGACCTTGCGGCCCGTGAGGACCCAGGCGTCGCCGTCTCGGCGGGCGGTGGTCGTGATGCGGTGGGAGTTCGATCCGGCGTCGGGCTCGGTGATGCCGAAGGCCATGGTGAGACTGCCGTCGGCGAGGCCCGGCAGCCATGTCCGCTTCTGCTCCTGCGTACCGAAGCGGGCGATGACCGTGCCGCAGATCGCGGGCGACACGATCATCATCAGGAGCGGCGATCCGGCCGCCCCCAACTCCTCCAGCACGATCGAGAGTTCGGCCATACCGCCGCCACCGCCGCCGTACTCCTCGGGGAGGTTCACCCCCAGGTAGCCGAGCTTGGCGGCCTCCGCCCACAGCTCGTCGGTGTGCCCGCCCTCGCGGATCACGGTGGTCATGTAGTCGCGCCCGTACCGCTTTCCGAGGGCGGCGACGGCTGCGCGCAGGGCCTGGTGCTCTTCGGTTTCGAGGGCGGTGCGTGCGGTGCTCATGCGGTCTCCTCCGGTACGGAAAGGGGTACGGGGGTGGCGGCCGGGTCCTCCTGGACCACGGCGAGCAGCGCGCCGACCTCGACCTGGTGGCCGGGCGCGGCGTGCAGGGCGGTGAGCGTGCCGGAGGCGGGCGCGAGGATGCGGTGTTCCATCTTCATCGCCTCCAGCCAGATCAGCGGCTGCCCGGCCTCGACGGTCGCCCCGGCGGCCAGGCCCTCAGCGAGGCGGACGACGGTCCCGGGCATCGGGGCGAGCAGGGAGCCGGGGGCGGTGTGCGTGGCGGGGTCGGTGAACCGGGGCAGGGCGGTGAACGTGTACGAGGCGTCGGCGGCGTCGACGTGGACCCGGTCGCCGTGCGTGGTGATGGCGAAGTGCCGTGTCACGCCGTTCACTTCGAGCGTCACGTGGTCGGGCTTCGCGGTCAGGACCCGGGTGCCGGGGGTCTCGTGCGGTACCGGTACAGCGGTGCGCGGGGTGCGGTAGGCGACCTCGTGTTCCGTGCCGTCGGGTTCGCTGCGGTAGCGCTTGCGCTGGGGCTGCGAGGGCACGTTGCGCCAGGCTCCGAAGCGGGCCGGGGCGGGGCCACCGGGGTGCGTGGGACGTACGGCTTCCGGACCCCGTACGGCTTCCGCCAGGGTCGCGGCGAGGGCGGCCGTGGCGGGGTCACCGGCTCCCGGGCCGGTCAGCTCCGCCAGGTGCCGGTCGTAGAACCCGGTGTCCAGGCGGGCCTCCGCGAAGTCCGGGTGGCGCAGCGAGCGTACGAGCAGGTCGCGGTTGGTGACCGGGCCGTGGATGCGGGCCCGCTCCAGCGCGCGGGCCAGCAGACGGACGGCCTCGGGGCGGGTCGGGGCGTGGGCGATCACCTTGGCGATCATCGGGTCGTAGTGCACGCCGATGGTGTCGCCGCCGGTGTATCCGGTGTCCAGGCGCAGGCCGGGGGCCTCCGGCAGTTCCAGGGTCAGCAGCGCGCCGGTCTGCGGCTGCCAGTCCTGTGCCGGGTCCTCGGCGTAGAGCCGGGCCTCCACCGCATGGCCGGTGGGCTGCGGGGGCTCGGGGGCCGGCAGCGGTTCACCCTCCGCCACCCGGAGTTGGAGGGCGACGAGGTCGAGCCCGAACACGGCTTCCGTCACCGGGTGTTCGACCTGGAGGCGGGTGTTCATCTCCAGGAAGTACGGGCGGCCCTCGGCGGAGACCAGGAACTCCACGGTGCCGGCGCCCCGGTAGTCGACCGCCCGGGCGGCGGCCACGGCCGCCTCGTGCAGCCGGTCGCGCAGGGCGTCGTCCAGGGCGGGCGCGGGGGCCTCCTCGATGACCTTCTGGTGGCGGCGCTGGAGCGAGCAGTCCCGGGTGCCGAGCGCCCACACGCTGCCGTGCGCGTCCGCCATCACCTGGACCTCGACGTGCCGGCCGCGCTCCACGTACGGCTCGGCGAACACCTCCCCGTCCCCGAAGGCGGAGGCGGCCTCGGCGGCGGCCGCCAGCAACTCACCTGGCAGGAAGTTGAGTTCGCGGACGACCCGCATCCCTCGTCCACCACCGCCCGCCGCCGCCTTCAGCAGCAGCGGCAGGTCGGCGGGGCCCGCCGTCGCCGGGTCCACCGGGGCCAGCAGCGGCACCCCCGCCCCCGCCATCAGCTCCTTGGCCCGGGTCTTGGAGGCCATCAGCTCGATCGCCTTCACCGGCGGGCCCACCCACACGAGCCCCGCGTCCTGCACGGTGGCGGCGAAGGCGGCGTTCTCGGAGAGGAAGCCGTAGCCGGGGTGCACGGCGTCCGCCCCCGCGGCCCGCGCGGCGGCCACGACGAGGTCGCCGCGCAGATAGGTGTCGGCGGGGGCCGCGCCCGGCAGCCGTACGGCGAGGTCCGCCTCCCGTACGTGCAGGGCGCCGGCGTCCGCGTCGGAGTACACGGCGACCGTGGTGATGCCCAGGTCGCGGCAGGTGCGGAAGATCCGGCAGGCGATCTCGCCCCGGTTGGCGACGAGCAGGGTATGGATCACGTCACTCCTCATGGGTGGGTCACATCCGGAAGACGCCGAAGCCGCCACGGGCGCCCTCGACCGGTGCGGTGTGGATCGCGGACAGGCACATCCCGAGGACGGTCCGGGTGTCGCGCGGGTCGATGACCCCGTCGTCGTACAGCCGCCCGGACAGGAACATCGGCAGCGACTCCGCCTCGATCTGCTGCTCCACCATGGCGCGCAGCCCGGCGTCCGCCTCGTCGTCGTACGGCTGCCCCTTCGCGGCGGCCGAGGCGCGGGCGACGATGGAGAGGACGCCCGCGAGCTGCTGCGGGCCCATGACGGCGGACTTGCTGCTGGGCCAGGCGAAGAGGAAGCGCGGGTCGTAGGCGCGGCCGCACATGCCGTAGTGGCCGGCCCCGTAGGACGCGCCCATCAGGACTGACAGATGCGGGACCTTCGAGTTCGCCACCGCGTTGATCATCATCGCGCCGTGCTTGATGATGCCGCCCTGCTCGTACTCCTTGCCGACCATGTAGCCGGTGGTGTTGTGGAGGAAGAGGAGCGGGATGTCGCGCTGGTTGGCGAGCTGGATGAACTGCGCGGCCTTCTGTGACTCCTCGCTGAACAGCACCCCCTGTGCGTTGGCGAGGACGCCGACGGGGTAGCCGTGGAGCCGCGCCCAGCCGGTGACCAGGCTCGGCCCGTACAGCGGCTTGAAGGTGTCGAAGTCCGAGCCGTCGACCAGGCGGGCGATGACCTCGCGAGGGTCGAACGGGGCCTTGAGGTCGCCCGGCACGATGCCGAGCAGTTCGTCCTCGTCGTACTTCGGCGGCTCGGCGGGGCCCGGATCGGCTGTCGCCTTCCGCCAGTTGAGGCGGGCGACGATGCGGCGGGCCTGGCGGATCGCGTCGTGCTCGTCCACGGCGAAGTGGTCGGCGAGTCCCGACGTACGGGCGTGCATCTCGGCTCCGCCGAGCGACTCGTCGTCGCTCTCCTCGCCGGTGGCCATCTTCACCAGGGGCGGGCCGCCGAGGAAGACCTTGGACTGCTCCTTGATCATCACGGTGTGGTCGGACATGCCGGGGACGTACGCGCCTCCGGCGGTCGAGTTGCCGAACACGACGGCCACGGTGGGGATTCCGGCGGCGGAGAGCCGGGTGAGGTCCCGGAAGAGCGCCCCGCCGGGGATGAAGATCTCCTTCTGCGACGGCAGGTCCGCCCCGCCCGACTCCACCAGGCTGATGACGGGGAGCCGGTTGGCGAAGGCGATCTCGTTGGCGCGCAGGGCCTTCTTCAGCGTCCAGGGGTTCGACGCCCCGCCGCGTACGGTCGGGTCGTTGGCGGTGATCAGGCATTCGACGCCCTCGACCACCCCGATCCCGGTGACGAGCGAGGCCCCGACGGCGTAGTCGCTGCCCCAGGCGGCGAGTGGCGACAGCTCCAGGAACGGGGTGTCGGGGTCGACGAGCAGCTCGATCCGCTCCCGGGCCGGGAGCTTGCCGCGCTTGCGGTGCCGGGTCACGTACTTCTCGCCGCCGCCCGCGAGGGCCTTGGCGTGCTCGGTCTCCAACTCGGCGAGCTTCTCGACCATGGTGGCCCGATTCGCGGCGTACTCGGGGCTGTTGGTTTCGAGTGCGGTGGGCAGGACGGTCATGCGGTCACCTCCGGGAGGGGGACGTCCGCCGGCAGGGAGACGGGGATGGGCAGCCACCGGGACCTCAGCCACTCCCCCAGCGCCTTGGCCTGCGGGTCGAACCGGGCCTGGGCGGCGACGCCTTCGCCCAGGAGGCCGTGGACGGTGAAGTTCAGGGCGCGGAGGTTGGGCAGGACATGACGGACGACGGCCAAGTCAGCGGTCTCCGGTAGCAGTTCCTTGAACCGCTCGACGCTCAGCTCGTGCGCCAGCCACCGCCAGGCGTCGTCGTCGCGTACCCAGACGCCCACGTTGGCGTCGCCGCCCTTGTCGCCGCTGCGCGCGCCGGCGATCAGACCGAGGGGGGCGCTGCGGGTGGGGCCGGAGGGGTACGGGTCGGGGAGCGGCGGCTCATCGACGTCGGCCACATCCTGGGTGAGGAGAGCCGGTTCGATCACCTCCCGGGCCCCGTCCGGCAGCACGGCGATGTGCTCGACCTCCGCCGCCGGTACGGGCCGGGCCTCGAACACCCCGTAGGGCGCGCCCTTTCCGGGCGGGGCGGTGACGTGGAAGCCCGGGTAGCTGCCGAGGGCCAGCTCGATGGCGGCCCCGGAGACGGTGCGGCTGACCGCATCGGCGTCCTGGTCGCGGACGACGAGCCGGAGCAGGGCGCTGGCCCGTTCCTCGGTGTCGGCGTCGGCGTGGTCGGTACGGGCCAGCTCCCAGCGCACCTCGGCGGGCGGGCGGGCGCCGCCCCGCTGCAGGGCGTCGGCGAACTGGTCCTTCACCAGCGCCGCCTTGGCCTCGATGTCAAGTCCGGTGAGGACGAAGACGACCTCGTTGCGCCAGCCGCCGAGCCGGGTCAGCCCGGCCTTGAGGGTGGGCGGCGGTGCCTCGCCGCGTACGCCGTCGATCCGGACCCGGTCCGGGCCGTCGGGCAGGAGCCGCACGGTGTCGAGGCGGGCGGTGACGTCGGGGCCCGCGTACCGGGCTCCGCCGGTCTCGTACAGGAGTTGGGCCGTGACGGTGGAGAGGTCGACGACCCCGCCCGTACCGTCGTGCTTGGTGATGACGGACGAGCCGTCGGCGTGGATCTCGGCGAGCGGGAAGCCGGGGCGGCGGAGGCGGGCGGGGTCGTGCTCGCCGAAGAAGGCGTGGTTCCCGCCGGTCGCCTGCGTACCGCACTCCAGGACGTGCCCGGCGACCACGGCCCCCGCCAGCGCGTCCAGATCGTCCGGGCCCCAGCCGAAGTGGGCGGCGGCGGGCCCGGTGACCAGCGCCGCGTCGGTGACCCGGCCGGTGACGACGACATCGGCGCCTGCCCGCAGACAGGCGGCGATCCCGGAGCCGCCGAGGTAGGCGTTGGCGGTGAGGAACCCGTCCGGGACGGGCAGGCTGTCCCCCTCGACGTGCGCGACGGTGACGGGCACGCCGACCTTGTCCGCCAACTGCCGCACCGCGTGGGCGAGTCCGGCCGGGTTGAGGCCGCCCGCGTTGGCGACGATCCTCACCCCGCGCTCGTGGGCGAGGCCGAGCCCTTCCTCCAACTGACGGAGGAAGGTGGTGGCGTAGCCCTTCTGCGGATCCTTGAGGCGGCTGCGGCCGAGGATGAGCATGGTCAGCTCGGCCAGATAGTCACCGGTGAGGACGTCGAGGGGGCCGCCGGTGAGCATCTCGCGCAGGGCGTCGAAGCGGTCACCGTAGAAGCCGGATGCGTTGCCGATGCGGAGGACGGGGGTGGGGGCGGCGTTCACCGGTGGCCGCCCCGTTCCGCGCGCGGCAGCCGGCCCGGCCCCGGCGGGCCGGCGAAGGCCTGGGCGATGGAGAGCCACTGGTCGGCCTGGCGGCCCTCGGCGGTGACCGCGAGGTCGGAGCGGTGGGCGCGCTGGGTGACCAGGAGGCAGAAGTCGAGGAGCGGGCCGGTGATCCGCTGGGCGGCGCCCTCGGGCCCGTACGCGATCATCTCGCCGTCCGGCGCGTGGAGTTCGACGCGGAACTCCTCCTCGGGCGCGGTGATCCCGCGTACCGCGTAGGCGTAGTTCCGGGCCCGTACGCCGATCCGCGCCACATGCCGGAGCCGGGCGGTCGGGGTCCGGGTCACGCCCAGGGCGTCGGCGATGTCCTGCCCGTGGGCCCAGGTCTCCATGAGCCGGGCGGTCGCCATGGACGCGACGCTCATGGGCGGCCCGTACCAGGGGATCCGGGTGCCGGCCGGGGCGTCGCGGAGGACCCTGTCGAGCCGCGCCCGGCCCTCGCGCCAGCGGGCGAGCAGGGCGTCCGGGGCGTGGGCGGCGACGAGGGCCTCGGTCGCCTCGTCGACGAATGCCTCGGGGGCGGCCAGGGCCTTGGCGACCTCGTCGCCGAACCGGTCGGGCTCGGTGGCGGCCAGGAGGGCGACCTCGTCGGTCCAGCTGAGATGGGCGATCTGATGGGCGACGGTCCACCGGTCGGCGGGCGTCGGGCCGCGCCAGCGCCGGTCGTCCAACTCCCGCACAAGTGCGTCGAGTTCGTCGCTCTCTTCGCGCAGATCGTCGATCACGGCTACGACAGCGGACACGTGCGCTCCCCTCGGGACCGGGTGTGGTGCCCAGGAGCATGGCAGCGCGCCAGGAAACAATCAAGCACGCTTGCATGATTTTCTGCTCGGAAGACCCCTCGCGGACAGGGAACGGATCGGCGGATCGGTCGCGTCTCTTCCCCGAGGGAAACGGCGGACCTTACCTCCCAGTAGAACGGATCGGAAGCTTCCTGATCGAAAGATTCAGGTCAATCACACCCAGCCGCTAGCCGGATCACATTCCCTCTGACAGCGTGAGCCACGTTCCAACGGGGGAACGACTGAGGAACATTTGTGTGCGTTCCCCCCTGCCCTGACCAAGCAGGAGACGCCATGACGCACTTGCGCAGAATCTCTCCGGACTCCGCACGAAGGGTCCCTCCCACCGCTCCGCCCGGCGACGGGAACCGGACAGCCGAGCTGTTTCGGCCCGTCTTCGGCGCGCCCCTCACGCCGGACCAGGGGAAGGGCACCTGTTGATCCACAGCGCACGAGCCGGTCTTCCCGACGGCTCCGTCCCCCCCACCGCTGGAAGCGAACCAGGGCACGCCTCCCTCCCCACCCGGGCGACACCGCACGACGGCCCCGACCAGCCACCCGCTCCCTGCTTCGGCATCCTCGGGCAGCTCTCGGTCCGGGGCAGGACCATGTCCGTCACCTCACCGGTCCGGCGGGCCGTCCTCACCGCGTGCCTGCTCCGGTTCGGACGGCCCATCGGCATCACGGAGTTCAGCGAGATCCTCTGGGACAACCCGCCCGTATCGGCCACGGCGAACCTCCGCAGCCATGTGACGGGGTTACGGAGGGACCTCGACGAGGTCGAACCGGGGCTCGGCGAGCGGGTGAGGACCTACCGGGGCGGCCAGTGCGGATACGGACTGGAGATCACCGCCGAGGAATTCGACCTTCCCCGGTTCACCTCAGCCGTCGAGCGTGGCCGGAAATCGCTGACGAACGGATCCCACGAGTCGGCGGTCGACGCCCTGGAGCTGGCCGTGGGACTGTGGAGCGGGCCCTTCGGGCAGGATCTTCCGCCCACGCGGTGGTTCAGTTCCCACACGGCGGGGCTCAACAACCTCCGGCTGGACGCCTATCAGGACCTCTTCACCGCGTCCGTCCTCGCCGGCCGCACCAGCATGCTGTCCTACCGCATAGAGAGTCTGATCGCCGAGGCCCCCTACCGGCAGCACCTGTGGGAGCTGCTCGCCGCCGTGCACTGCCTGCACGGTGACACCGCCAGCACGCTGTCGGCGGTCAGGCGCTGCCAGAACCTGTTCGCGGAGGACCTGGGGCTCGACCTGCCTCCGGGGATCGAGGCCATGCGGACCGCGGCGCTCAACTGGGACCGCGAGGAGGCCATGCGGCTCGTCGCCTCCCGGACCCGGGCATCCGCGGAGGGGTGCCGGTGCCGAAGACCTCCGCCCCCTTCCTCACACTGATGCGGAGGCCGTGACCTGGGTCCGGTGGAAGGCCACCGGACCCAGGTCACGTCGCGGGTCCGGCGGCAGGCCACCGGACTCAGGTCACGTCGCGCCGGAGCAGGAGCAGCGTTCCCGTGAGGCCGCCGATCAGGCTGTAGGCGAGGAGCACGACGGCTCCGGTCCAGGCGGCGGGAGCCCCGGCGAAGAGCTCACCCGGCGTCGTCATGATCTGGGACGCGACGCCCGGCAGCAGCACCTGGGCCTGGAGCACCCAGTCCTCCTCGATGAGGAGGTCGTGGACCGCCTGGAAGGCGAAGGCGACGACGACCGTGGACAGGAAGTACAGCGCGGCCGCTGTGACGGTGGCGGCGGTCTGGCTGCGGATGAGCACGCCCAGGCCGAAGCCGAAGACGCCCCACACCATGTAGGCGGCCAGGTTCAGCAGGACCGCGCCGAGCACGTCCCCGCTCCCCAGCCCGAGAGCGGCGTCCTGGGAGGACAGGAAGACCACGCCGACGACGAGGCCGGCCGAGGTCGCCGCCAGCCAGAGCCCGGCCGAGGTGATGAGCACGGCGACGAGCTTGGCCGTGATGACGCGGCCCCGGCGGGGCGCCGCGAGGAACGTGGCCGTCAGGGTCCGGTAGTGGTACTCGTTCGTCACCAGGAGGACGGCCAGCACACCGGCCAGCAGCAGGCCGAAGGTCTGCCCCGAGGTGTAGAGCGTGGCGGCGATGCGCCCCGGGGATCCCTGCGTCTCCCAGAGGTCGCGCATCGAGGCGACCTGTTCGGCCGACATGTCCTCGCGGGGAGTCAGGACCGCGCCCGCCAGATAGTCCTCGAACGGCTGCATGAAGGTATGGGCCTGCCAGCTGTTCCATACCGCCAGGAGCAACGCGACGGCGGCCATCGCCAGGCCGGCGATCCACCAGGTGGGCAGCGTGCGGAGCTTGAGCAGCTCGCTGTTGACGAGAGCCTTCACCGGATCTCCGCCTTTCCCTGCGTGAGCCGCAGGAACGCCTGTTCAAGATCGGGCGCGTCCTCGGCCAGTTCGTACAGTTCCCCGCCGTGGGCGGCCGCGAGTGCGGCCACCGCCCCCGTCCCGAGACCGCCGACGAACAGCAGTCCGTCCTCGGCGGGCGGGTCCGCCACGGTCGCCCCCGCCGCCACGAGCGCCGCCGCCAGTTCCGCCGGCCGGGCGCAGCGGACCCGTACCCGGGACTCGCCCCGGACCCGCGCGGCGATCTCGCGGCTCGGCCCCTCGGCGACCAGCCGGCCCTGGCTGATGATCACGAGATCATCGGCGGTCTGCTCGATCTCGGAGATGAGGTGGCTGGAAACGAGCACCGTGCGGCCTTCGGCAGCCAGCTTCCTCAGGAGGGAACGCATCCAGGCGATCCCCTCGGGGTCAAGCCCGTTGGAGGGTTCGTCCAGGATGAGGACGGGCGGGTCGCCGAGCAGCGCCTGGGCGAGGTTGAGGCGTTGCCGCATGCCGAGCGAGTACTCCTCGTAGCGTCGCCCGCCCGCCCTGGCCAGTCCGACGTGGTCGAGCACCTCGTCGGCGCGACGGGCCGGCAGACCCGTCGCCGCGCACTGCACGCGCAGATGGTCACGGCCCGTCCGCCTGCGGTGCGTGCCGGACTCGTCGAGCATCGCCCCGACGGTTCTGAGCGGTTGTTCCAGGTCCCGGTAGAGCTGTCCGTCGATGGTCGCGGTCCCGGAGGTCGGGGCGGACAGACCGAGGAGCATCCGGAGCGTCGTCGTCTTGCCCGCCCCGTTCGGGCCGAGGAAGCCGGTGACGCGTCCGGGGCCGACCGTAAAGGACAGGTCCTCCACGGCGCTTCTGTCGCGGTACCGCTTCGACAGGCCGCGGAACTCCAGGGTCCGCCCGCCGGCCGGGGCCGGCGCGTCCTTCACTTCCGGAGAGGTCATGAGCTCTGCTTCCTTACCTTCGCGCGGCTGCCGTGCCGGGCGTCCCGGGGCACGGCCGTGGGGGCCGCTGGAATTACGTGGCGCGGTGGACGCGCAGGTCCTCCGCCAGGTGCGAGCTGCGCAGCCGCCGGGTGCGCAGCAGGCGGCGCCAGTCCGCCCGGGTGTCGTGCATCAGCTGCCGGTGGAAGTAGTTGACGTACTCCGCCAGGGCCAGGCCGTACAGCGCCAGGCCGGCGGCCCACTCGGACGCCGGCCGGTCCGGCACGGCCGCGGCGACGGCCACGAGTCCGGCCGCCAGGGCGGCCGCGCACAGCGGCCGGAGCGCACGGAACAGTCCGAGCAAGGGCGGCCGCCTTGCGGCGGTGCGCAGTTGGCGGAGTTTCAGCGCCCAGTACGCGGCCCCGATCAGCAGGAGTACGGCGACCAGGGCGAAGCCGACCGTGTTGGCCGTGCTGAACGGTGCTCCGATGGCCACGAAGACGGCCCAGCCGATCAGGGCGATGTTCAGCACTTCCAGCACGGCCAGGGTCCGCAACCGGCCGAGGAGCGCTGTCCGGGGGCGTGTCGTAGGGGTCACGCCACCAGCATCGCGCACCCCGGCCGTCCGGTGGGCGCGTCGGCGCGAAACCTCAGTCATGGACCAGTTGTTGGCCGACGAGCGCCGCGTACGCGCCGTTCCTGGCGACCAGTTCGTCGTGGTTTCCCTGCTCGACGATCCGGCCACGGTCGATGACCAGGATGCGATCCGCGTCCCGCACGGTGCTCAGGCGGTGCGCGATGACGATGCGGGTGCAGTCGAGCTCCGAGAGGTTCTCGTGCACGATCGCCTCCGTGGTGGCGTCCAGGTGGCTGGTGGCCTCGTCGAGCAGCAGGACCCGCGGCCGGTGCACGACGGCGCGGGCCAGGGCCACGCGCTGGCGCTGCCCGCCGGAGAGACCGTTGCCGCCCTCGCCGAGGATCGTCTCGTACCCCATCGGCATGTGGGTGATGTCCTCGTGGACCGCGGCGAGCCGGGCGGCCTCGACGACGTCGTCGAGGGTGGCCTCCGGCATGACCAGCGCGATGTTGGTCAGTACCGAGCCGCTGAAGATGTCCGCGTCCTGGGTGACGACGCCGCACTGGCGGCGCAGATGGCCGAGGTCGAGGTCGGTCAGCGGGGTGGAGCCGTAGGTGATCTCCCCGTCCGTCGGGTCGTAGAGCCCGAGGATGAGGCGGGCCAGGGTGGACTTCCCCGAGCCGCTGCTGCCGACGATGGCGATCTTCTCGCCGGGCCGGACGGTGAGGGAGATCCCCGACAGGGCCTCCGGCCCGTCCCCGGAGTAGCGGAAGCCGACGTCGGTCAGGGTGATCGGTTCGCTCAGGTCCACCTTGGCGTCCCCCTGGCCCACGGACTCCGCCGGCTCGTTCAGCACATCGCGGAGCCGGTCGAGGTGGACCCGAATGGTCTGGAACGTCTTGATGCTGCGGCCCAGTTGGGCGACCGGGGCGAGCGCCGCGCCGGCCAGGGCGATGAGTGCGAGCATCGTTCCCAGCGACAGGTTGTCGCTGAACACGAGCGAGGCGCCGAGGATCAGCATGAGGAGCGGCGACGCCGTGCCCAGCATGCCGAGGACGCTGTCGATCCCGTTGTCCAGTCTGCTCCGGCGTACGGAGGCGTCCAGCTGCTCGGAGAACTTCCGCGACCACCGGCGCACCACGACGTGTTCGGCCCCGGAGGACTTGACCGTCTCGGCGCCGGTCACCGATTCGAGCAGGGTGCTCTGGGCCTCTCCGAGCGCCTGCAGTTCGCGTTCGGTCAGCCGCTGGGCGGCCCGGGCGGAAGCGAACATGACCCCGAGCTGGACGGCGGCGACCGCGAGGATCGCGGCAACGAACAAAAGAGACTTGAAGCCGATCACCACGAGGTAGACACCCAGCAGGGCCACGTCGAGGAAGACCGCCAGGAGCTGGCTGGAGACGGCGTCCCGGACGTACGTCATGCTCGACACCCGCACGAGCAGGTCGCCGCCGGTGCGGAGCTGGAAGAACTTGTACGGCAGGGACATCAGATGTCTGAGGAACGTCCCCATCATCGACCAGTCCATCCGGGTCTGCAGCCACAGCAGCAGCTCCGCCCGGGCCAGCGTCATCAGGGCGTGGCTGACGGTGTAGGCGACGAGACCGGCCGCCAGGACCAGCAGGGTGTCCTCGCTGCGCCCGGGCAGGACGCGGTCGACGACGTACGCCGTCAGGAAGGCCGGAAGCAGCCCGAGCAGGGTGAGCGTGGCGGAGGCGCCGATGATGGCGGAGACGATGGGCACGGAGCGGGGCAGGAAGGGGCGGACGAAGGACCACAGTCCCGTCTCGGCGCCGTCGCGGCGTTCGAGTTCCCCGGTCGGTTCCAGCTCCAGCGTCACCCCGGTGAAGGAGGCGTCCAGCTCTGCGTGGCTGATGCGCCGCCGCCCGGACGCGGGGTCGACGATGTCGACCCCGCGCCGGGTGAACCGCTCGATGACGACAAAGTGGTTCATGCCCCAGTGGGCGATCAGGGGCAGGGCCAGATCGCGCAGCGCATCCGGTTCCGCGCGGAAGGCCCGTACCTTCATGCCCAGTTCGCGCGCCTGGCGGGCGATGGCCGCGGCGCTGGCCCCGTCGCGGGACAGCACCATCCGGTCGCGCAGCTCGGCGACGGCGGTGGAGCGGCCGTGGTAGCCGAGCACCATGGCGAGGGCGGCGACGCCGCACTCGACCGAGGTGGACTGCAACCGCACGGGCACACGGCGGCGGATGATGCTCACTGGTCGCCCCTTTCGTCCCAGAGATCCATGAGCAGGGGGCGGGTGCCCTGGTCGAGGACCACGGACGCGCCCTCCTCCAGTTCCTCGGCGACGCCGCCGGGGAGTTCGACGAGGACCATGGTGACCCGGGCCCCGCCCTGGCCTGTCTGGAAGTCCTTCACCCGGCCCTCCACCCGTCGGCCGTCCACGCTCAGCCGGACGTCGCTGTCCTTCGCCGGGGGGCGGAAGTCGGGGAAGGCGAGCACCCCTTGGCGTCCGTTGGTGCCGGCCAGGGTGCCGGTCGGCCCGACCGGCACCCGCACCACGAGGCCCGCGAACACCGTGGCGGCCAGCAGCAAGGCTCCGGCCAGCGCCCACCGCCAACGGGGGCGCATCGCTTCGGGCCGGAAGCCGGTGCGGGCGGCGCCGCGCGGGTTGGCGCGGTAGGCGGCGACCATGCTCGGCCGGTAGACGCCGTCCGCGATGGCGCCGTCCGGCGGGGCCGCCGGCCTGGGCCCCCCGTTCAGCACGTCGTCCTCCCGGTGTCCGGAGCGGCCAGCGTCAGCAGGTCCGGCACCCGCTCGGGGGCGGCCTTGCGCGCCAGGCCCCAGGCGATGCCGGCCAGGCCGGTCATGAGCCCGGGCGTCTCCACCCCCTTGGGGACGCCGCACAGCCAGCCGTTCTCCCGGCCCTCGTGCAGCAGTGTCTTCCACACCTTGGGCAGCAGCCCGGCGACTTCCGGCTCCTGGTCGGCCCGGGTGCCCGCGTCGATGATGAGGAGGTTGCCGATGTCTCCGTGGCACAGGCTGTGGTTGCCGAGGCCCGACACCGGGTCGAGGTCCAGACCCGTCGAGATGGCGGCGAGGACCGCCGTGTGCCGGTCCCTCTCGATGAGGTCGGCCAGCTCCGGTGCGGTGCCCAGCTCCTGGAAGGCGTTGCGGGCCATCGCGATGCCCGGGGCCCCGTGGCACCACGCGTTCATGACCGTACGTCCGCCGAGGTTGGCCGGCCGCAGGTCGCGCCAGGTGCGCAGCTCCGGGTCGAAGACGGTCCGCTCGTACGTCAGCGCGTGCCGGACGGCTTCCTTGTACTCCGCGCGCGGCGTGACCCGGTCGAGGCGCGCGAACGCGTACGCGATGCCGGAGGCCCCGTGCGAGAAGCCGGCGAGCGGCTGCTCGGGGTTGATCGGAGTCGCCCAGCCCCAGCCGTCGGCGCTCTCCTGCCGGGTGGCCAGCAGCCGCTCGGCGCAGCGTTCCGCGATCCGGGCCGCTCCGGTGCCGGGCCGGGCGGTCTCCAGGGCGAGGAGGGCGAGGATCGCGCCCGCGGACCCGGAGACGATGTCGAGGAGCGGGTCCTCCTCGACGAGTTCGTCGATGGCGGGCAGCAGTGTGGCGGCGGCCTCGGCGTATTCGGGGCGGTCGTGGCGTACGGCGGCGTGCGCCAGGGCGTAGATCGCCCCGCCGAACGGGCCGAACGCGCCGATGCCGAACTCGTCGGCTCCCGGCTTCTTCGCCAGGCCCGCCAGTGTCTCGGCGATGAGGACCGAGCGTTTCGCCACCTGGTCGAAGGCGGCTTGGGCGAGCTCGCCGGTCCGCTCGTCGCCGGTGACGGCCGCGACGGCGTCCAGGGCGTGCGCGATGCCTGCCGTTCCGGTGTAGAGGCCGATCGGGGCCGGCGCGTACTGCCAGTACTTCTCGTCGACCAGGTCGAGACCGATCCAGCCGAGACCGTGTGCGTCGCGGACGCACAGGTCCGACAGCCGGTGGGCCAGGCGCAGGGCCTCGTCCGCGAAGTCGCCGGGGTCGGCGGCGCCGTCCATCCGGGGCCGGTGCCAGTTGGGCCAGCGGGCGTCGCTCTCACCCATGGCGGTGGCCGCGACGCACGAGCGGATGACCCTCTCCTGGAAGGCGAGGTCCGCGTCGTCCAGGGCGATGAGGCGTTCCCGTACGGCGGTGAGGGGCGGGTAGCGGGTGCCGATCGGCTCACCGTCCAGTCCGCCGCGCAGGGTTCCGGAGTCCGCGTCGACGGTGAACATGGGGATGTCGCCGAGGGTGAGCTCGGCAACCTCGTCCAGGACCATGGCGTTGCGGGACTCGGGCATCTCGACGTGGCCGCCGGCCAGTCGGGCGAGCGAGCGCGCGTGGTCGAGGCCGTCGCGCAGGAAGTCCGGGTGGGTGCTCTCCAGCAGAAGGCGCCCGTAGATGTGGGTCGGCCGGGCGATGAGCCGGGTCCGGACGGCACCGAAGGCGGCCAACGGGCCTTCGGGCGACAGCAGTTCCTCGCGTCCTGTTTCCAGCAGCCGGTAGACGTGGGTGAACCCCTCGACGAACGCGTCGACCCGGCCGACCAGGTCGATCGGTTCACCGTCGGCGGTCATCGGGTGGTTGCGCTCGGCGTCCATCTCCATGCGGCGTTTGACCAGCCGCATGCGGTCGGTTCCGCTGTCCTCCCAGATCGGCACCGGCATGGGGGTCAACTGGCCGCCGTGGCCGGCGAGTCCGCTGACGTCCAGACCGAAGGTGCCGTCCTCGCCCCGCACCAGCAGGTGGTTGGGCAGGATACCCACGGACTGCACGGAGTCGGCCAGGGTGACCGCGGCGATGTCGGTCTCGCCGTCGATCTTGACGACGGCGGCGGTCTTGTCGTTGTGGAGCAGTGCTTCCAGGTCGACGAGGACCGGGTACTCGCCCGCGGCCAGCACGTTCTCGAAGTGGAAGTCCGTGGCGTGCAGGAGGTAGAGGAGCGCGGTGAGGGCGCCCAGCCTCCAGGCGTAGCGGTCGCCACCGGCGGCGTCGGTGGTCGCGGTGGTGTCGACCTCCTCGACCCAGCCGTGGTCGCCGCGCTCCAGGATGCCGATCCGGGCCAGGTCGTGGGTGGGATTCTGCCGGCTCACCCAGGCCAGGAGTCCGTCGAACGCGGTGTCCATGGCCAGCGAACGGGGCTTGAAGACCAGGGTGCAGGTGTCGAACTCGACCATGGCGACGGACCGGCCGCGCCGGTGCTTGTCGCCGGCGCCGAACTCCAGGCGGTCGAGCCGCTGGGGCGGCCGGGCGGCGAGCAGGGTCTCGCGCAGGACGGGCAGATCGGCGGCGAGGGCAGTGATCAGCTCGGCCCGGGTGTCGATCCAGAAGCGCAGCTGGCCCACGATCAGCCGTGCCAGAACCGGGTATTCGTCCCAGATGGCGAGGGCGTTGCCCTCCGAGCGCAGCAGTTCGACGTAGGAGGCGAAGCGCTCCTCGGGGGTCTCGCCGACCAGGCGGTCCTCGACGCGGGCGATGTTGAGTTCCAGGACAAGGGTCCGCTGGACATGACTGAGCAGGTCGGCGGCCGGGGCGGTCGCGCGGACGACGTCGAGGATGTGCCCGGGGTCGGCCATGACGGGGTCGTCACTGGCCCGTACGGCTTCCTCGACGAGCGCGTCAAGTTCGTGGACGGCGCCCTCCACGAGGGGGCGGATCACTTCCAGGAGGCCCATGTCGGGGTCGAGGCGGCGGGTGGCGTCGGTCGTGGCCATGCCCTCGGCCCACCAGCGCCGGAAGGTGCGGTGCCACTCGGGTTCGTCCGCCATGCGGGCGGCGAGGGACGCGTCGTCCTCGCCGAGCAGCGCGGTCAGCCGGTCCGTATCGACGCCCAGCGGTTCCAGCCGTGTGTCCAGGGTGGACAGCTCGCCGGTCAGGGGCGCCAGCTCCCGCCACATGGCCAGGCGCTTCTCGCCCCGTACCGGGTCGGACTGCGACGGAGTCCCGGCGAGTCTTTCGCTCAGGGTGGCGGCCCGGCGCCAGGGGAGGTGGGCCCCGGCCGGCCGGACGGTGGGGTGCTCGCTTGCGTCGTCAGGCATTCCGCTCTTCCTCCTGGGGCATGAACATGACCGGCGGGGGCGCACGAACGCCCGCCCCTGCCGGTCACGCCGTTTCTTCGCTACGCTGCTAGTTCTTGCAGGGCTTACCGGGGTTGCAGGCGAGACCGCAGACGGTCCAACCCGAATACCACGGCAGGCACGAGCAGCACCCGAGAGTGCCGAGAACGCCGGAGCCCGCTCCGTTGATCTCGGTCAGCTCCTCGTCGGTGATTGCGGTGAGGCCTTCGCCCGACGGATGGGCGGGGGCCTCACTCCCGAGGGACAGCCGGTAGTCGGCGTCCTTCCAGGACCGGACTATGTCCATGTACACAACTCCTTGTCAGGAATGGGGCAGGCTCAGCAACAGCCGCGCGTGCCCATGCTGCAGCTGCCGCAGAGGGTCCCGGTCGGGGAGCACACCGTCACGGTCAGAGTGACCGTGGCGCAGGCCCACGTGGTCCCGCCCGCAACACCGTCGAGCTGATCGTCGGCCAGCTCGACGAGGCCGGCCGGGTTGGCGGGAGCCTCGCTGAGGGTGGCCCGGTACTCGGGGTCCTTCCATGCGCGAACAAGGTTCATTTGTCTTCACCTCCCTTCGCTGAGGATGGGAACCGGCCCTGGGGGCCGCTTCCGAATGCCATACTCAACGGCCCTCATGCAGCCGGAATATGGGGCGGGCGCGGCGGCCCGCACATGCGGCGCATACGCCGGGCGGCCGGACGAAGGTATTCCGGGCGCGGCCCGGCCCTGGTGCGCGTCAGCCTCCGTCGATGACTGCCGAAACCCGCCCGGTGACCGTCCTGTTCGACGCGGACAAGCTGATTCTTGAGCTGCACCACGACGCGGAGGGCGCGTACCACGCCTTTCCCGGCGGCACTCCGGGGCTGCTGGCGCACCGCGCGTCGCGCTGTCCCTGGAGGAGGCCCTGCACGCCCGCATCCGGCCCACCGGGACGGCGGAAACGGTCCTGCGCGCCTGGGCGCAGGGCGCGGCGCCGCAAGGCCCGGTGGCCCTGGTCGACCCCGCGGCGGTTCCGCCGGTACGGGTGCGGGCCGGGGCGGTCGCCATCCGTGACGGGGCCGTGCTGCTGATCCGGTTCGCCGAGGTGGGCGGCGGGTCGCACTACGAGATTCCGGGTAGCGGGGTCGAGGCGGGCGAGACGCTGGAAGCGGCCGTCCTGCGGGAACTGGGCGAGGAGACCGGCCAGACCGGGACCGTCGGGCTCGAGCTCGCCCGGGTCTGGAAGGACGGCCGGCACGAGCACTACTTCCTCGTGTCCGCAACCGGCGAGGTCGGCCCGCCCGAGACGCTGGACAACTACGGCGGCGCCCCGGTCCGGGTGCCGGTGGGGCGCCTGCCCCTCACCCCGCTGTGGCCGCGACGGCTGTCCTGGCGCATCGAGCGCTGGCACCGCACGGGGTGGCCCGGGCGCCCTGCCGAGCCGGCCGACTCCATCACGGAGCTGGGGCCGGCGTGCGGGTGGTGAGGGCAGACCGCGCGCACAGGGAGAAGCGCGGATTCGCGGCAGGAAACAGGCGACCGTGCACCTTCCCGGTGAATGGGAAGTACGGCTGAACGCCGTCTCGTCCGCGACCGGCGTCAGCAAGGCCGAGCTCGTCCGGCGCGGCATCGCCGTGCTGCTGGACAGTGTGGAGCGGCCGAAGTGCAGCCGTGGACCGCCAGTCGTCGACAGCGAAAACTCCCGCGCTTCCGGCGAGATGGACAACTCCGTCCGCCGACGCATCAAGGAACGAGCCGCACGCCGTTGAGCACCGTCGCCGGCACCTCGGCTCCCGGCCGTGTTGTTCGGATCAGGTGGGGCCGGCTACTTCCGCGCCATGTCACCGCTGACTTCCGAGCTGGACTCCTTCCGGATCCCGTCGGCCGACTGCTGAGGCCCTTCCCGGGCCGGCGGCCGCCCCTCAGGGCTCGCGTCGCGGCGCCGACCCCGACCGGCTGCGCACCGCGCCGATGCTCGCCCCGATGACCAGGGCGATGGCCAGGGCGTCCGTCGTGGAGAGGGCCTGGTTAAGGATGAGGAAGCCCGCACCGGCGGCGATGGCCGGTTCCAGGCTCATCATGACCGCGAACGTGGGCGCGGGCAGGCGGCGCAGGGCCATCAGTTCCAGGGTGTACGGGAGGACCGAGCTGAGGACCGCCACCGCCGCGCCGAGCGCCACCGTGGACGGGACCGTGAGCTTCGCCCCGGACTCGATGATGCCGAGCGGCAAGGAGAGGACCGCGGCGACCACCATCGCCAGCGCGAGCCCGTCCGCCTGCGGGAAGCGGCGGCCGGTGCGGGCGCTGAAGACGATGTACGCCGCCCACATCGCCCCGGCCCCCAGAGCGAAGGCCGCGCCGACCGGGTCGAGGCGGTCGAAGCCGCCGCCGCCCAGCAGGACGACGCCGACGAGGGCGAGCCCGGCCCACAGGACGTTGATCAGGCGGCGGGAGGCGAACACCGAGAGGGCGAGCGGGCCGAGCACCTCCAGGGTGACGGCGATCCCGAGCGGGATCCGGTCCAGCGCCAGGTAGAAGAGCGTGTTCATGCCGCCCATCGCGACGCCGAAGGCCAGCACCGTGCCCCAGTCGGCACGCGAGTGGCCGCGCAGCTTCGGGCGGCAGATCACCAGCAGGATCAGCGCGGCCGCCGCCAGCCGCAGAGTGACGACACCCAGCGCGCCCGCCTTCGGCATCAGCAGCGCCGCGACCGCCGAGCCGAACTGGACGGACAGGCCGCCGGCGACCACCAGCGCGATCGGCGCGAGGGCCGCCCGGCGGTCGGCCCAGGGCCGTCCGGCGCCTTCGAGTGCCGTCACCGCTTCGGGTACGGCGACGGCTGCGGCGGCCGGTTCGGCGGCGCTGCGCTGGTCGTTCACGGGAGGCCTTCCGGGGGCGAGCGGGCAAGTGCACTGCAATGCACTGGACGGTACAGGATGAAGAACTGCGGCCGCCACGGGTTTCCTTTCACCGTAGGGACGGCCGCGCGTTCCATGAAATGCCGATCACGCTCTCGTTATGCTTCCGGCGCATGAGCGAGGAACCCACCACAGGCCGCCCCGTGGAACTCCGGCATCTGCGGGCCTTCCTCGCGGTCGCCGACGAGCTCAACATCACGCGCGCCGCCGCCCGCCTCCGGCTGACCCAGCCCGCCGTGTCCCGCACCCTCGCCGCGCTGGAGCGGCACCTCGGGGTCCGGCTCGTCGACCGCTCCACCCACCACCTCGCCCTCACCTCCGACGGCGTCGCCTTCCGCGACAAGGCCGCCGCAGCGGTCGCCGCCTTCGACGAGGCGCTCGACGCCGGACGGCTGCGCACCTGGCCGCTGCGGCTCGGGCACGCCTGGTCCGCGTTCGGGCCGTACACGACACCGCTGCTGCGAACCTGGCAGGAACGCTTCCCGGGGACCCCGCTGGAGCTGCTCCGGATCGACGACCGCACGGCCGGGCTGACCCGGGGCGAGGTCGACGCGGCACTGCTGCGCGGGCCGGTGGACGCGCCGGGGCTGGTCGCCGAGGTGCTGTTCACCGAGGTACGGGTGGCGGCGGTGACCGCGGACGGGCCGCTCGCGGCGCGCACCTCGCTCACCCTCGCCGATCTCGCGGACGGCCCGGTCGTCCTGAACACCGTCTCCGGCACCACCACGGTGGACCTGTGGCCGCCGCACGCCCGCCCGGCCGCAACCCTCACCGTCGGCAACACCGACGACTGGCTCACCGCCATCGCCGCCGGCCGCGGCAGCGGGGTGTCCACCACGTCGACCGCGGACCTGCACCCGCACGCGGGGGTCGCCTACGTCCCGCTCACCGACGCCCCGGCCGTCCCGGTCCTCCTCGCCCGCCGCGACGCCCCGGGCCACCCCGCCCTGCCGAAGCTGGCGGCGCTGGCCCGGGAGATCGTCGCGCGGAGTTCATGACCCGGACGGTCGCCAACCGGCCGTCACGGTCGTCCTCACCGCCGTCGCCGCCGTCCGGGCCTCCGCCCCGCGCCGGGCATCGGCGGACGCTCCGACGCCTCCCCGATGTCCTCCGCGATGACCTCCGCGAGGTGCCGGGCCCGGCGGCCGGCCAACTGGTCGAGCTGCGTGCGGCAGGAGAAGCCGTCCGCGAGGAGTTCCGTCCCGGGTTCCGCCTCCCGTACGGCGGGGAGCAGCCGCTCCTCCGCGCAGGCGACGGACACCTCCCAGTGCCCCTTCTCGAAGCCGAAGTTCCCGGCGAGCCCGCAGCAGCCGCCGCTGAGTTCGCCGGTCAGACCGAGCCGTTCGCGCAGCCTCCGTTCCGCCGCGTCGCCGAGCACCGCGTGCTGGTGGCAGTGCGTCTGTCCGGCGGCCGGGCGGTCCAGGCGGGGCAGCGTCCAGTCGGGGGCGTACTCCTCCAGGTACTGGGCGAACGTCCGCACGGCCGCGGCCAGTTCGGCGGCGCGCGGGTCCTCGGGGAGCAGTTCGGGCAGATCGGTGCGCAGGGTCGCGGCGCAGCTCGGCTCCAGGACGACGAGCGGCTGCCCGGGGAGGAGGTCCAGCCGGTCCAGGGTGCGGCGCATCATCCGGCGGGCCGCGTCGAGCTGCCCGGTCGATACGTACGTGAGCCCGCAGCACACCCCGCGCGGAGGCGGCAGCACCGTACGCCCCGTGGCCTCCTCCAGCACCCGCACCGCCGCCCTGCCCACCTGCGGGGACAGATGCTCGGTGAAGGTGTCCGCCCAGAGGTGCACCACCCGGTCCGTCGACAGGACGTGCGTCCCCGTGCCCTGCCGGGCGCGCAGCCACCGGCTGTACGTCTGTGTCGCCAGCACCGGGATCGTCCGCTCGGGCGCGATCCCCGCCAGCCGCTTCGCGAGCGCGGCGAGCGGGCGCAGCCGGGTGAGGGCGTTGAGCGGGCGGGCGAAGGGGCGCGCCAGGCGCAGCCACTGCGGCAGGCGGCCCATCGCGTAGTGGGCGGCGGGCCGGAGGCGGCCCCGATAGTGGTGGTGCAGGAACTCCGCCTTGTACGTGGCCATGTCGACGCCCACCGGGCAGTCGCTGCGGCAGCCCTTGCAGGAGAGGCAGAGGTCGAGCGCGTCCCGGACCTCCGTGCTGCGCCAGCCGTCCGTGATGACCTCGCCCGCCAGCATCTCGTGGAGGAGCCGGGCCCGGCCCCGGGTGGAGTGGGCCTCCTCGCCGGTCGCGCGGAAGGACGGGCACATGACGCCCGCGCCGCCTGCCTCCGTCGTACGGCACTTGGCGACGCCGACGCAGCGGCGGACCGCGCCCGCGAAGTCCCCGCCGTCCCGCGGATAGCCGAACTCCACGTCCACCGGGCGCTTCGGGAGGACGGAGAAGCGGAGGTTCTCGTCCAGGCGGTCCGGGCGGGCCAGCATCCCCGGGTTCAGGCCGCCGTCCGGGTCCCACAGGTCCTTGAACCGGCCGAAGAGGGAGACGAGTTCGTCGCCGTACATCCGGGGCAGCAACTCCGCGCGCGCCTGCCCGTCGCCGTGCTCGCCACTGAGGGAGCCGCCGTGCGCGACGACCAGGTCCGCCGCCTTTTCGGAGAACCGGCGGAAGCGAGCCACGCCGGCGTCGGTCATCAGGTCGAAGTCGATGCGGACGTGGATGCAGCCGTCGCCGAAGTGACCGTACGGGGTGCCGCGCAGGCCGTGTTCGGCGAGGAGGGCGCGGAAGTCGCTGAGATACGCGCCGAGTCGGGCGGGCGGCACCGCGCAGTCCTCCCAGCCGGGCCAGGCCTCACTGCCGTCGGGCATCCGGGTCGCGGTCCCGGCGGCGTCCTCGCGGATCCGCCACAGGGCCCGCTGCCCGGCCGGATCGGTGACGACGGCCCCGTCCACCGCGTCGGCCGCCCGCAGCACGCGCTCGGCGTGGGCGCGAGCCTCCGCCGGGGTGGCCCCGCCGGTCTCGACGAACAACCAGGCGGCCCCGCGCGGCAGCATCCCGGCCGGTTCGCGTACGAGGTCGGCGGCCATGCCCTCGACGGTGAGCGGGCCGTACGGGAGGAGGCCCGGGGCAGCCTCGGCGGCGGCGGACTCGTCGGCGTACCCGAGGGCGGCCAGGGCGCGGGCGCGCGGCGCTTCGACCAGGCGAACGGTGGCCTCGGTGACGACGCCGAGGGTGCCCTCGCT
This sequence comes from Streptomyces globisporus, assembly GCF_003501885.1. Classification (GTDB taxonomy): domain Bacteria; phylum Actinomycetota; class Actinomycetes; order Streptomycetales; family Streptomycetaceae; genus Streptomyces; species Streptomyces globisporus_D. The sequence goes on along the minus strand of NZ_QWFA01000023.1, from coordinate 14,607 downwards.
GCCGCAGAACGCCCGGACCGGGTCCGGGCCGCCGGGGTGTTCGGGGAGCAGCGCGTCGATGGCGTACCCGGAGATGCGGCGCGGGAGGTCGGGGTAGCCGGTGCGCAGGAGGGCGAGGTGGGAGGCGACGAGTTCGCTCACGCCTCGGGGGCCGTGGGACGCCCCCGCCCCGCGTGCGTCGACACCCGCCGGGCCCGTACCGCTCCCCTGCTCCAGGCGCAGCGCCTGGCCCCCGTACCGGACCACCGAGAGCCCCCGCACGTTGTCCGCCGTCGTGCCCCAGGCGACCGAGTGCGCGCCGCAGGAGTTGTTGCCGATCATCCCGCCGAGGGTGCAGCGGCTGTGGGTGGACGGGTCGGGGCCGAAGGTCAGTCCGTGGGGTGCGGCGGCGGCCCGCAGGTCGTCCAGGATGACGCCCGGCTGGACGACGGCGGTGCGGGCGGCGGGGTCCAGGTCGAGGATCGTCCGCAGATGGCGGGTGAGGTCGAGGACGAGGCCGGTGCCGGTGGCCTGTCCGGCGATGGACGTGCCGCCGCCGCGCGGGACGACCGGCACCCCGTACTCCCGGCAGACCGTCAGCGCGGCCGCGATGTCGTCGGCGTCGCGCGGGGCGAGCACACCGAGGGGGACGCGGCGGTAGTTGGACGCGTCCATCGTCGTCAACGCCCGGGCGGTGGACCCGAAGTCGCTCGCGCCGCGCACGGCGGAGCGGAGCGCCGCGACGAAATCCGGGGAAGCCGCGGAAGCCGGGACGGGCGGTCCGGTATGCGGTCGATGTTGTTCGGCCATTCCTTCAGCATGCCGCCGGTACAGATGAACTCTTGGGATGCGCACGGATGAAAGTGCACAAGTAGCGCAAAAAAGCCCACAAGATCTTCCCAAACAGACCGTCAAGTCTCCTATAGTGACCAAGACTTGCGCAGGAACTATCAGTTCCAGTTGTGCAGGATCGCCCACACCCGTGACGAAGTGTCCTGAATTCGCCGCACCAGCACCGCCCGAACGCCCTACCGTCCCACCGCCCCGCACCGTCCGCCACCGAGGACTCCGATTGCGCCCCTCACACCGGCCCACCGCACTCGCCCTGCTGATATCGGCAGCCGCAACCGGCACGCTGACCCTGTGGGCCGTCGCCGCGGCCCCTGACACGGTACGGACCCCGCTGGCCTGGGGCGCGGGCGCAGCCGCCGTGCTGCTGAGCGCCTGCGTGGCCGTCACCGTCCACACCCTGGGGACCGCCCGGACGCTGCGCTCCCTGCGGGCCGCCGACGCCCAGCGGTTCACCTCCGAGACCTCGCGCCTGGTCTCCGCCTCCGCCGTCGAGGCCCAGCGCTTCACTGCGGAGACCGCCCGGATCAAGGGCGCCGCCTCCGCCGAGACCGCCCGGCTCGTCGCCGAGGCCCGCGCCGAGAACGAGCGGATCGTCGCGGCGGCCGCCGCCGAACAGGCCCGGCTCCAGGTCAGCGTCGACCGCCTGGCGGCCCGCGCCACCCGCGCCGAGACCGAGCGCTCCGCGGCCGTCGCCGCCTGCGCCAACGCGGCGGGCCGGATGCAGGCCCTGTCCACCAGCATGCTGGCCGACCTCCGCGAGATGGAGCACCGGCACTCCGACGAGTCCGTGCTCGGGGACCTGCTCCACCTGGACCACCGCACCGCCCAGGCGGGCCGCCTCGCCGACTCCATCGCCGTGCTGACCGGGGCCCGCTCCGGCCGGCGCTGGGCGAAGCCGATCGTCATGGAGTCGATCCTGCGCGGCGCGATGGGGCGGATCGGCAGCTACCAGCGGGTCCGTCTCCACTCCACCAGCGATGTCGCGATCGCCGGCCACGCGGCCGAGGGCGTCATGCACGCGCTCGCCGAACTCCTCGACAACGCGGCCAACTTCTCGCCGCCCACCGCCGAGGTGCACGTGTACGTGGAGGAGGTCCCGGCGGGCATCGTCATCACCGTCGAGGACAGCGGGCTCGTCATGAGCGAGGTGCAGCTGCGCCGCGCGGAGCGGGCGGTCTCCGCCGACCACCAGGACCTCACGAACCTCTCCGGCACCCGCCTCGGGCTCGCGGTCGTCGGCCGACTGGCCCGTAAGCACGGCCTGACCGTCTCCTTCCGGCCGTCCGCCCGGGGCGGCACGGGCGCGCTGATGATGCTCCCTCAGGAGCTGATCTCCCGCGCGGTCGCACCGGCTCCGGCGACGCCGGCACCGGCGACCGCAGCCACGCCCCCGGCGCCGGCACCGGCCCCCGTGGACACCGCCCCGGCCGCCGCGCTTCCCGCCGAGCCCGAGCCCGCGCACGCCTCGGCCGCCGGAACGGACCCCGCCGACGCGGCCCGGCTCCCCCGGCCCCGTACCGAGGACGACGCCTCCACGCCCCTGACCCCGGCGGCGGAAGCGGACTCCCCGGACTCCTCGGGTTCACCGGTCCCCTCCGTGGACTCGGTCTCCGAGTCCACCGGCAGCGTGCCCGAGTTCGGCGAGAGCGGCCTGCCCAAGCGCCGTCGCGGCCGGACGCTGGCCGCCGCCGAAGCCCGTACCGGCAACGCCGCCCCCGGCGGAGCCGACACCCCCCGGGCCCGTACCACCGACCCGAAGGTCCAGGCAGCGCGCTTCAGTACCTTCAGCAAGGCGGTACGAGCCAACTCCCCGCACCCGGAAGGCAACACCCGATGACCGCGACCACCGACGAGAAGCTCAACTGGCTGCTGGAGGGGCTGCTCGACCGCACCCCCGGTACCCGCCACGCCCTCGTCCTGTCCCGCGACGGCCTCAAGCTGTGCCGCACCCCCGAGCTCTCCGTCGACCAGGCCGACCAGCTGGCCGCCATCTCCGCCGGGATCCAGAGCCTGTCGCACGGCGCGTCCATCGAGTTCGGCGACGGCACCGGCGGCGTACGGTCCGCGATGGCCGAGTTCTACGGCGGCGTGCTGTTCATCGTCGAGGCGGGGGCCGGGGCCCACCTGGCCGTCGTCGCCGACGAGGACTCCGACGTCGGGCTCGTCGGCCACAACATGAGCGAGCTCGTCGAGCAGCTCGGCGAGCACCTCGTCGCGCCGCCGCGCGAACCCGCCGAGGCCCCGGCCGTATGACGACGGCGCCCCGCCCCCGACCGGGCCGCGACGACGATCCGGACCGGCTGTACACCCTCACCGGGGGCCGCAGCCGTTCCGACTCCGCCGCCTTCGACCTGGTGACGCTCGTCGTCGCCGAGTGCGACCCGTCCCCGGGGATGCAGTCCGAGCACGTCGCGATCCTGCGGATGTGCCAGGGCCCCACCGCCGTCGTCGAGATCGCCGCGAGCCTGAACCTGCCGGTCAGCATCGTCCGCATCCTGCTCTGCGACCTGCTCGACACCGGCCGGATCAGCGCCCGCCACCCCCGTACAGCCCGTGTCGCGGACCGGCTCCCCGACCCCGACATCCTGGAACAGGTGCTCGTTGGACTCCGCAACCTCTGACCGCGCCACCCTGAGCTCCACCGCCGACAACGGACTCAAGATCGTTGTCGTGGGCGGCTTCGGCGTCGGCAAGACCACCATGGTCCGATCCGTGAGCGAGATCCGTCCGCTCAACACGGAGGAGACCATGACCCGCGCGGGCGAGGCCGTCGACGACCTCGCCGGCGTCCACGCCAAGACGTCCACCACGGTGGCGTTCGACTTCGGCCGCATCACGCTCGACGAGCGCTCCGTGCTGTACCTCTTCGGCGCGCCCGGACAGGAGCGCTTCTGGTTCCTGTGGGACCGGCTGTTCGCCGGCACGCTCGGCGCGGTCGTCCTCGTCGACACCCGCCGCCTCGCCGACTCCTGGTACGCCATCGACCGCCTGGAGCACCACGGCACGCCGTTCATCGTGGCGTGCAACGACTTCGGCGGCCCGCTCCACAGCGAGCAGCAGATCCGGGAGGCCCTGGACCTCTCGGAGGACGTACCGCTGGTGGAGTGCGACGCGCGTGACCGGTCCTCCAGCAAGTACGTGCTGATCACGCTCGTCGAGCACCTCGCCGCGCTCTCCGCCGCCCGCCTCCAGGCCACGGGAACGACCGCCCCGGCGGCGGCCGCGCCCGAAGCGGCCCTGGCGGCGGCCGGCCCGACCCCGGAGCCCGCCCCGTGACCACTGTCTCCGGCTGCCCCGTCACCCACACCTCCGTCCCGCTGTCCGGGCCCCGCTTCCAGAGCGACCCCGTCCAGCTCTACCGGGACCTGCGGCGCGACCACGGGGCGATCGCCCCGGTCGTCCTCGACGGCGACATCCCCGCCTGGCTCGTCCTCGGCTACCGCGAACTGCACCAGGTCACCGGCGACCCGGTCCTCTTCAGCCGGGACTCCGACCTGTGGAACCAGTGGGACCGCATCCCCGACGACTGGCCGCTGCTGCCGATGATCGGGCGCAAGCAGCCCTCGATCCTCTACACGGTCGGCGAACGCCACAGCGTCCGGGCGATGATGATCAGCAACGCGCTGGAGGGCGTCGACCCGTTCTCCCTGAAGCGGTACGCGGAGGAGTTCGCCGACGAGCTGATCGACCGGTTCTGCACCAGGGGCTCGGTCGACATCATCGCGGAGTACGCCAAGCTGCTGCCCGCCCTGGTCCTGGCCAGGATCTACGGCTTCTCCGACGAGGAGGCCCACCCGCTGGTCGGCGCGATCAACGACATGATCGACGGCCGGGAGCGGGCGCTGGCCGGACAGCAGCACCTGGCCACCTCGATGTTCCAGCTGCTCGCGGACAAGCACGCCGAACCCGGCGACGACGTGGCCACCCGGATGCTCGGGGACGCGGGCGGCTTCACCGACGAGGAGGTCGCCCAGGATCTCATGGTGATGATGGCGGCCGGCCACCAGCCGACCGCCGACTGGATGGGCAACTCGCTGCGCCTGATGCTCACCGACGACCGGTTCGCCGCCTCGCTCTCCGGCGGCCGGCACAGCGTCGCCGAGGCCATGAACGAGGTCCTCTGGGAGGACACCCCGACGCAGAACGTGGCCGGCCGCTGGGCCGCCCGCGACACCCACCTCGGCGGCCGCCACATCCGCACCGGCGACCTGCTGCTCCTCGGCCTCGCCGCCGCCAACGGCGACCCGCAGGTGCGCACCGACGGCTCGGCGCTGACCGGCGGCAACAACGCCTTCCTCTCCTTCGGCCACGGCGAGCACCGCTGCCCGTTCCCGGCCCAGGAGACCGCCGAGGTCATCGCCCGTACCGGTATCGAGGTGCTCCTCGACCGGCTGCCGGACGTGGACCTCGCCGTCCCCGCCGAGCAGCTCACCCGCCGCCCGTCGCCGTGGCTGCGCGGTCTGACGGACCTGCCGGTGCTCTTCACGCCCACGCCCGCCCTCGGCAGACCCGGAACCCTCGGAGGCCCCGCATGACCCGCATCGCGCTGGACCCGTTCGTCACCGACCTCGACGGCGAGAGCGCCGCGCTGCGGGCCGCCGGTCCGCTGGCCGAGGTGGAGCTGCCGGGCGGGGTGCACGTCTACGCGGTCACCCGCCACGCGGAGGCCCGCGCGCTGCTCACCGACAGCCGGGTGGTCAAGGACATCAACGTCTGGGGCGCCTGGCAGCGCGGCGAGATACCGATGGACTGGCCGCTGATCGGCCTGGCCAACCCGGGCCGCTCGATGCTGACGGTCGACGGGGCCGACCACCGCCGGCTCCGTACGCTGGTGGCGCAGGCGCTCACGGTGAAACGGGTGGAGCGGCTGCGGGCGGGCATCGAGGCGCTCACGAACGCGAGCCTGGAGAGGCTGGCGGCGCTGCCCGCCGGGGAGCCGGTGGACCTGAAGGCGGAGTTCGCCTACCCCCTCCCCATGAACGTCATCAGCGAGCTGATGGGCGTGGACGCGGCGGACCACCCGCGGCTGAAGGAGCTGTTCGAGAAGTTCTTCTCGACGCAGACCCCGCCGGAGGAGGTCCCGCAGATGATGGCCGACCTCGGGACCCTCTTCACGAAGATCGTCGACGACAAGCGGGCGAACCCGGGCGACGACCTGACGAGCGCCCTGATCGCGGCCTCGGAGAACGGTGACCACCTCACCGACGAGGAGATCGTCAACACGCTGCAACTGATCATCGCCGCCGGACACGAGACCACGATCAGCCTGATCGTCAACGTGGTGGAAGCCCTCCAGACCCACCCGGAGCAGCGCAAGAAGGTGCTGAGCGGCGAGATCGGCTGGGACGGCGTGATCGAGGAGACGCTGCGCTGGAACACCCCGACCTCGCACGTCCTGATCCGCTTCGCGACGGAGGACATCGAGGTCGGCGACCGGATCCTCCCGAAGGGCGAGGGCCTGATCATCTCGTTCGGCGCCCTGGGCCGGGACGAGGAGCAGTACGGCCCGACGGCGGGCGAGTTCGACGCCACGCGCACCCCGAACCGCCACATCGCCTTCGGCCACGGCCCGCACGTCTGCCCGGGCGCGGCGCTGTCCCGTCTGGAGGCGGGCATCGCGCTCCCGGCGCTCTACGAGCGCTTCCCGGAGCTGGACCTGGCGGTCCCGGCATCCGAACTGCGCAACAAGCCGATCGTGACGCAGAACGACCTGCACGAGCTGCCGGTGAAGCTGGGCTGCCCGTTCGGCGGCGACGCCTGACCGCTCGTGGTGGACGCCCGTCCACGGGTCGGAGCGCACGTCTCATCGGACGGACACGGTTACGAAGCCGTGCCACCGAGGGACTACGCTCCGTCCCGTGGCCGACATCCAGATTCCCGCTGACATCAAGCCCGCCGACGGACGCTTCGGCGCCGGTCCTTCCAAGGTGCGGACGGAGGCGCTCGACGCGCTGGCCGCCACCGGCACCTCCCTCCTCGGTACGTCCCACCGCCAGGCCCCGGTCAAGAACCTGGTCGGCGAGGTACGGGACGGTGTGCGCGCGCTCTTCTCCCTGCCCGAGGGTTACGAGGTCATCCTCGGCAACGGCGGCTCCACCGCCTTCTGGGACGTGGCGACGCACGGTCTGATCGACTCGAAGTCCCAGCACCTGAACTTCGGCGAGTTCTCGTCGAAGTTCGCCAAGGCCGCGAAGCTCGCGCCCTGGCTGTCCGACCCCACCGTCATCGCCTCCGACCCGGGCACCCACCCGGCCCCGCGGGCCGAGGCGGGCGTGGACGTCTACGCCTTCACCCACAACGAGACCTCGACGGGTGTCGCGGCGCCGGTCAAGCGCGTCGCGGGCGCCGACGAGGGCGCGCTCGTCCTGGTGGACGCCACCTCGGGCGCGGGCGGCCTGCCGGTCGACATCACCGAGTCCGACGTCTACTACTTCGCCCCGCAGAAGTCCTTCGCCTCGGACGGCGGCCTGTGGATCGGCGTGTTCTCCCCGGCGGCGCTGGAGCGCGCGGCCCGGATCCACGCCACGGGCCGGCACGTCCCGGAGTTCTTCTCGCTGCCGACGGCGATCGACAACTCGCTGAAGAACCAGACGTACAACACCCCGGCGCTGTCCACCCTCTTCCTGCTGAACGAGCAGCTGAAGTGGATGAACTCCCAGGGCGGCCTGGACTTCACGACGGGCCGCACGGCCGCGTCCTCGAGCCACCTCTACGGCTGGGCCGACGAGTCGAAGTACGCCACCCCGTTCGTCACGGACCCGGCGAAGCGCTCGCAGGTCATCGGCACGATCGACTTCGCCGACGAGATCGACGCGGCGGCCGTCGCCAAGGTGCTGCGCGCCAACGGCATCGTGGACACCGAGCCGTACCGCAAGCTGGGCCGCAACCAGCTGCGCGTGGCGATGTTCCCGGCGATCGACCCGGCGGACGTGCAGGCGCTGACGGCGTGCATCGACTACGTGATCGAGAAGCTGTAGCTCTTCGGTTCTGTACGGCTGTACGGAAACGGCCCGGCGCCCACGTGGGTGCCGGGCCGTTTCTGCTTCACTCGGCCGGGTGGCATATGCCGGAAGCGCGATCTCAGGCAGTCCCGCCCTACGGTGATGCTCTCGACACCAGCCCATTCCAGGAGGCCCGCAATGTCTGCATCAGCAGTCGAGCACCCCTGTGATCTACCCAGTGGCCCCGCGGACTACGTGATCCCCGACCTGGCGATCGTGGACGCCGGCTTCGACGAGCACCTGATCGAGAACAACTGCTACGACCCCGCCTGCTTCCGCCTGGTCCTGGAGGTCACCTCCGGGAACTACCAGACCGACCTGCGCCACAAGGTCACCGCCTACGCCCAGGCCAAGATCCCGGTGTACGTCATCGTCGACCGCAAGCACGGCCGGGTCCACGTCCTGACCGAACCGCTCCCCGCCGGCTACGACCGCCACGAGGTCTACGCCCCCGGCCAGCAGGCCCCCCCTGCCCGCCTCCATCGGCGCCGAAGTCGCCCTGGACATCGACGAGATCGTACGCGCGGGCAGCCCGAAACGCTGAGGCGCGGGCGGGGTCACACCGCCGCCAGCACCGCCCTCAGCGTGGCGATCCCCGCCAGCCACTCCTGGTCCGCCCCGGCGTCCGCCCACAGGTCCAGCGGTTCGGCGTTCTTCGCGGTGAGGCGGTCAGTCCGTTGCGCTGATGTCCCCATCCTCACAGCCACCACTGACAACCGGCCTGCGCGCGAGGACGAACCCCTGTGGCGCCCGCTCCGGGAACGGCCCGTCCGTCTCCCGCTCCCGCCACACCCGGGACACGACCTCCAGGCCCGCGTCCCGCAGCAGTTCGGCGATCCTCTCCGGCTGCCGTCGGTGGAAGACGAGCGAGACCTCCAGGCCCCACGCCTCCGTCAGCCGCAGCGGCTCGTCGCCGACCTGGAAGCCCAGCTGTACGTAGCCTCCCGGGGCCAGCACGCGGTGGAACTCCGCGAAAGCGCGCGGCAGTTCCTCGTCCGGGACGTGGATCGTCGAGTACCAGGCGAGCAGTCCGCCCAGCGACGCGTCCGGCAGGTCGAGGGCGAGCATGGAGCCCTCCTCGAAGCGCAGTCCGGGATGCTCCCGACGCGCCACCGCGACCATCTGCGGGGAGAGGTCGATCCCGAACACGTCCAGTCCCCGGCCGAGTCCGTGGAGGTGCTCGGTCACCCGGCCCGTTCCGCAGCCGACATCGGCCACCGGGAGGCGGCCGCCCGCCGCCGCCAGTTCCGCGAACGTACTCAACAGCGCGCGTTCCAAGGGCTTGGCAGCCAGCTCGCCGCGGGCGAAATCGACGTAGGCGGGGGCCATGGCGTCGTACGAGGTCCGAGTGGCGTGCAGAAAGCCGGGCGACAGGTCAGGGGTGGTCATGGCGCATCAGCCTAGGGCGTGTCGTCAGGCCTCCTGTCCCGGCGTCAGGCGGCACCCCCGGCCAGGAGCTGCGTCTCCCAGGCGAAGGCCACACCCGAGGCGCCGCCGTGCTGGGCCTGCACCTCGATGGCCCCCTGAATCGTCTCCTCGCGGGCCCAGTCGCGCTGCCACTCGGCCATCACGGCCAGCCAGGTGATCGGCACGACGCCCGCCTGGACCATGCGCCGCACCGCCATGTCGTGGGCCTCGGCGGACACGCCCCCGGACGCGTCGGTGACGGCGTAGACCTCGAACCCCTCACCCGCCGCCTGGATGGCCGGCATCGCCAGGCATATCTCCGTCCAGAGCCCGGCGAGGATCAGCTTCTTGCGGCCGGTCGCCTTGACGGCGTCGACGACACGCTCGTCCTCCCAGGTGTTGATGAGCGTCCGGTCGATCGGCTTCTGGTCCGGGAACACGTCCTGGACGCCCTGGATCAGCCGGCCGCCGCGCTCCGCCAGCACCGTCGTCAGGATGGTCGGGACCCCATACGCCCTGGCGGTCTTGGCGAGCCCGACGACGTTGTTCACGACCATCGTCGGCTCGTGGCTGTGCAGGTTGGCGATCTGGAACGGCTGATGGTCGATCAGCACCACGACGCTCTCCTCGGGCGTCAGCAGCGCGTCGAGTCCGGCCTTGTTCTGGGCGCTCACGGGAATCCCCTCCAACAGGTGGTTGATGTGTCATCCACCCTAGGCACGGGTGGTTGATGCGTCAACCATGGCCTTGCGCGGGGGACTTGCCGCGAACGCCGGGCCGAGCCTCCGATGGAGACGCCCGGGGCGGCCTCGCTACGCTCCTCGCATGAACGCGACGCCTCGCTGGCTGAACCCGGAGCAGCAGGCCGCCTGGGACGGCTTCATCCGCATGCAGGAGAAGCTCATCGGACGGCTCTCCCGCCGGGTCCAGGCCGACTCCCACATGTCCCCCGCCGACTACATCGTGCTGGCCAAACTCACCGAGGCCGGCGGGCGGATGCGCTTCATGGACCTGACCAAGCTGGTGGAGTGGGAGAAGAGCCGCATGTCCCACCAGGTCGCGCGGATGGCCAAGCGCGGTCTCGTGGGCAAGGAGGACTGCCCCGACGACGGACGCGGCGCGTTCATCGTCGCCACACCGGCCGGCCGCGAGGCGATCGAGGAGGCCGCGCCCGTGCACGTCGAGCATGTCCGCCGACTGTTCATCGACGCGCTCACCCAGGAGGAGCTGGACGCCCTGGGCAGGATCTCGAACCGCGTCCTCGCCCACCTGGAGAAGCAGCCCGACTGACCTGAACCCGCCCCGGGTTACGCCTACGGCATCGGGGGCAGCGTCACGTTCGCGGCCCACCGCCGCTCGCCGTCCTCCCACTCCTCGGTCGGGCCGAGGCCCGCCGCCACCGCCACCGCCGCGGACGCGGCGTGGTCGGGGTGGATGTGGGCGACGAGCTCCCGCACGCCCCCGGCCGAGGCCAGGTGCGCCGCCAGGCCCCGCGCGGCCTCGCTCGCGTAACCCCGGCCCTGCCACGGCGTTCCGACGACCCAGGCGATCTCCGCGCGCGGCCCCCGTACGGTCGCCTGGACGTATCCGGCGAGCTCCCCGGCCATCTCCCCGTTCCCGTGCGCGCGGACCCGGAGCACCCAGTTCCACCACCGCTCCCCCGGGTCCGGCGACCCGGCGCACTGGCGCTCGTACCGGGCCCGCAACGCGTCCGGGGCCGGCGGCTCGCCCCGGGTGAACCCGTACAGCGCCGGGTCCGCGAGGACGGCCGCCATCTCCTCGGCGTACGCCGGTTCGAGGGGGAGCGCGTCGAGGCGAGCGGTGGTGAAGGGCGGCGGGGTGATGGGCAGCGGGGCGGTGGTCGTCGGCACGATGCCCGACCCTACGCGGCCCACGACCGCCCCGACCGCCCCTTTCCGCACCTCACCGTCCCGGCCGCCGCGAGCCGCTCAGCCCCTCACCGGCTCAGCCCCTGGAAGCGGCGGACCGCCAGGGGCAGGAACACCAGTGTGATCACCAGCGGCCACACCACCGCCATCAGCAGCGCGTGCTCCTCGACCCAGGTCCCGCCGCCCGCCACCGGGTTGCCGAACAGTTCGCGCGTCGCCGTCGCGGTCGAGGAGATCGGGTTCCAGGCCGCGACGAAGCCGAGCCAGTCCGGCATCAGGGACGGCGAGACGAAGGTGCTGGAGATCATGGTGAGAGGGAAGGCGACCGCGTACAGCCCGCCCGCCGCCTCCGGGGTGGGGACCAGCATGCCCAACCAGACGCCGACCCAGATCAGGCTGAACCGCAGCAGCAGGAGCAGTCCGAACGCCCCGAGCGCGCCCGGCGCACCCCCGTCCGCGCGCCACCCGATCAGCAGGGCCGTGACGGCCAGGATGGTCAGTTCGGCGGCGGCCACCGCCAGGTCGGCCACCCCGCGCCCGGAGGCGAAGGCGGACGGGGCCATCGGCATGGACCGGAAGCGGTCGACGACCCCCTTCGAGGCGTCGGTGACGACGGCCACGGCGGTGTTCATGAAGCCCATGGCCATGGTCATGGCGAACATGCCGGGCATCAGGAACTCCCGGTAGTCCCCGCCCCCGGGCACCTTCATCGCGCTGCCGAAGACGTAGCCGTACAGCAGGAGCGAGAGGATCGGGAAGCCGAGCTGCCAGACGATCGCGACGGGCCGGCGCTGGTAGTGGGTGAGGGTGCGGCGGGTGACGTTCCAGCAGTCGGAGACGGCCCAGTAGGCGCGGCGGTGGCCGCGGTCGGAGCCGCGCTCGGATCCGTCTCCGGGGCGGCGTACGCCGGTCGTCGCGGGATTGCGTTCCCGTGCGGTCATGCCGCCACCTCCGGGGCCTCGTGGTTCTCGGTGCCGTGGCCCGTCAGCCGCAGGAACACGTCGTCCAGGCCGGGCCGGCGCAGCCCGATGTCCTCCACCGCGATGCCGTCGTCCCTCAGGCTCCGGGCCACCTCGGTGATCGCGGCCACCCGGTCGGCGACCTGGGCGTGGACCCGGCGGGCCGGGGTGTCGGTGACGACGAGCCCGCCCCCGGCCACCCGGTCGACGGTCTTCGCCACCGCGCCGAGGTCCCCCGGGTCGGCGGCGACGACCTCGATCCGGTCGCCGCCGACCCGGTTCTTCAGCGCGTCCGGGGTGTCGTCGGCGATGGCCCGCCCCCGGTCGATGACGGTGATGCGCGAGGCGAGCCGGTCCGCCTCCTCGAGGTACTGCGTGGTCAGCAGCACCGTCGTACCACCCGCCACCAGCGCCCGGACCGCCTCCCAGACCTCGCCCCGGCCGCGCGGGTCGAGCCCGGTCGTCGGCTCGTCCAGGAAGAGCACGTCGGGCTGGAGGATCATCGAGGAGGCGAGGTCGAGCCGGCGCCGCATGCCGCCGCTGTACTCCTTGGCGGCCTTGTCGGCCGCCTCGGTCAGGCCGAACCGGTCCAGCAGCTCCCCGGCGCGCTGCCGGGCCCGGCGGTTGCCCAGGTGGAAGAGGCGCCCGAACATCTCCAGGTTCTGCCGCCCGGTGAGGCCTTCGTCGAGGGCCGCGTACTGGCCGGTGAGCCCGATCCGGCTCCGTACGCGGCGGGGTTCGCGGGCCACGTCGAGCCCGGCGACCTCGGCCCGGCCCGCGTCGTACCGCAGCAGGGTGGCGAGGACCCGCACGGCGGTGGTCTTTCCGGCCCCGTTCGGGCCGAGGAGGCCGTGGACGGTGCCGGGGCGGACGGCGAGGTCGAACCCGTCGAGCGCCCGCTTCCCGCCGCCCTTCTCCTTCGTGCCCCTGTAGCGCTTCACGACGCCCTCGGCGAGCACCGCGTATCCGGATGCGGACATGGCACAACCCCCCTGATTCCGCTGGATGACCGACAGATCGACCGCAGATCCACCGATCGAACTGGGTACACCGTACCCGATTACGAGTACGGTGTACCCACTTTCTTCGCGGCCCATTACGCTGGGGCCATGACGAACGACGGAACGACGGCCGGGGCAGCGTCGAAGGCGGACGGGGCGGCCACCGGGAGCGGCGACATCGCGCGCAGCCTGGAGCTCCTGTGGGGCACCGGCGAACGCCCCAGCCGCGGCCCCAAGCCGGGCCTCTCCCCGGACCGGATCGTCACCGCCGCCGTCGCCGTCGCGGACGCGGAGGGGCTGGCCGCCGTCTCGATGCGCCGCCTCTCCACCGAACTGGGCACGGGCACGATGTCGCTCTACCGGTACATCCCCGGCAAGGCCGAGCTGCTGGACCTGATGCTCGACCGGGTACAGGGCGAACCGTTCGCGGTCCGTCCCGACGAGCCGCCCGCGGACTGGCGCGCAGCGATCGACCGGATGGCCCGGGGGCACCTGGACAATCTGCGGCGCCACCCGTGGCTGCTGAAGATCAACCAGGCCCGTACGGTGCTCGGCCCCAGCGCCCTGCGCGGACTGGAGCTCGCACTCACGGGCCTGCGCGGCATGGGCCTGCGGGACCCGGAACTGATCGGCGTGATCATCACCGTGAACAGCTTCGTGGAGGGCCTCGCCCGCACCCAGGCCGACGCGGCGGAGGCGGTCGCGCAGACCGGGCTGAGCGACGAGGCGTTCTGGGAGAACCAGCGGCCCTACCTGGAGCGGGCCATGCTCAGCGGCGCGTACCCGGTGATGGCGGGCATGGCGGAGGACACCTTCAGCTCCGACTTCGACCAGTTCGAGTTCGGGCTGCAACGGCTGATCGCCGGCTTCGACGCGCTGGTCGGGGAGCGGGCGGCGGAACGGGAAGCGCCCCGCACATGACAGGGCGGCAGGACCGTGCCCCAATGGATATATGGACGCCAGCCGGGAGCTCGCTCCTTTCGTCAAGCAGTACGCCGTCCTGCTGAGCACCCACCGGCAGGACGGGACCTCCGTCGGCACACCGGTGAACATCGCCGTCGAGGGCGATCACGCGTTCATCCGCACGTTCTCGTCCGCCTGGAAGGTCGAGCGGATGCGCAACCACCCGCGGGTCGAGCTCGCCCCCTGCACGGTGCGGGGTGTCCCGACCGGACCGCAGATCAGGGCGCACGCACGGCTGCTGCGGCCGGGCACGAAGGAGAACACGCACGCGGCACGGATGCTGTCGCGCAAGTACCCGGTGGTGCAGGGCGTACTGGTCCCGCTCGCACACCGGCTGAAGCGGGACCGGACGCTGCACTACGAGGTGTGGCCGGTGACGGACGAGGACTGAGGGGAACCAGGACCGAGGGGAAACAGGGCCAAGGTGAACCGGGGCCGAGGGAAGCCGGCGCCCCGGCCGCCTACCTCTGCCCCTGCCCCCGCTTCCGCCGGAGCGCGAACCACAGGACGCCCGCCCCGACGACGATCGCCGCCCCGAGCCCGGCACCGCCCCTGC
>NZ_QWFA01000229.1 GCF_003501885.1 Streptomyces globisporus | reverse complement strand
GGCTCGGAGATGTGTATAAGAGGGAGGTGGCGGGACGGGCCGGCTCGGGGGATGAAGCCGGGGGGCGAACCGTGCTTGAAGGGTCATTGACCTCTTCGGCAGCGGACCCGTCCTCCTTTAGGGGAAGATCACGATTTGGTGAGTAACAATTCGGGCAAATAGGACGCGCGATCGATTGTACGAAAAGAGATCCGGCGTATGTGCGATACGGGTGACGGAGTGTTACGAAACCTGCGGCCCGCGCCGCTGCGGCAGCGTCACCACCGCCGCGTCCGACAGGTCGGACGGCGGCAGTCCCGCGATCTGGCACAACAGATCGCCCCAGGCCATCAGGTGTGACGCGGTGTCCGGGATGCCGCCGCGCCACTCCCTCGGCGTCCATGAGGCGCGGATCTCGATCTGTGTCGCCGGACGGCGCGCGGAGAGCGCACCGAAGTAGTGCGATCCGGCGCGTGTCACCGTCCCGCCGGCCTCCCCGTACGACAGGCCCCGCGCGTCCAGCGCACCCGTCAGCCAGGACCAGCACACCTCCGGCAGCAGCGGGTCCGCCGCCATTTCCGGCTCCAGCTCCGCACGGACCAGGGTCACCAGCCGGAACGTGCCCTGCCAGGCGTCGTGCCCCGCCGGGTCGTGCAGCAGGACCAGCCTGCCGTCCGCGAGATCGTCCTCGCCGTCCACCACCGCCGCCTCCAGGGCGTACGCGTGCGGCGCGAGACGCTGGGGCGGCCTGGTCGCCTCCACCTCCAGCTCCGGGCGCAGCCGCGCGGAGCGCAGCGCGTCCACCGCCGCCAGGAACGCGGGAGGCACGGGAGGGCCCTCCTCCGCGCGGTCCTTGCCTTCAACGCCGTCGGAATGATCGGAAAACTGTCCCTGAGCCGGAGCCATGCGGGGAAGAGTAGGCGGAAGGCGGGCCGCGCGCAGGGAGAGACACCCGTGCGGGGCCGGGCTCCTTCGGCACGCGTGCGAAGATTCTGTGCGTGAGTGCCAACGACAGCCCTTCGGGCCAGCAGACGACGACCTCCGCCAGCCTCGACGCGGTCCGCAACGCCACCCACGACTCGGCGTTCCTGAAGGCCTGCCGCCGTGAACCCGTACCGCACACGCCGGTCTGGTTCATGCGCCAGGCGGGACGCTCGCTGCCCGAGTACCTGAAGGTCCGCGAGGGCATCGCGATGCTCGACTCCTGCATGATGCCGGAGCTCGTCGCCGAGATCACCCTGCAGCCCGTACGCCGCCACAAGGTCGACGCCGCGATCTACTTCAGCGACATCGTGGTGCCCCTGAAGGCCATCGGCATCGACCTCGACATCAAGCCCGGCGTCGGCCCCGTCATCGCCGAGCCGATCCGCACCCGCGCCGACCTGGCCCGGCTGCGCGACCTGACCCCCGAGGACGTCCCGTACGTCACCGAGGCCATCGGGATCCTCACCGCCGAGTTGGGCGCCACCCCGCTCATCGGCTTCGCCGGGGCCCCGTTCACGCTGGCCAGCTACCTCGTCGAGGGCGGCCCCTCGCGCAACCACGAGCGCACCAAGGCCATGATGTACGGCGACCCGCAGCTCTGGGCCGACCTCGTGGACCGGCTCGCGGAGATCACCGGCGCCTTCCTCGAGGTCCAGATCGAGGCCGGGGCATCCGCCGTCCAGCTCTTCGACTCCTGGGTCGGCGCGCTGGCCCCCGCCGACTACCGCCGCGCGGTGCTCCCCGCCTCCGCGAAGGTCTTCGACGCCGTCGCCCCCTACGGCGTCCCCCGCATCCACTTCGGCGTCGGCACCGGAGAACTGCTCGGCCTGATGGGCGAGGCGGGCGCGGACGTCGTCGGCGTCGACTGGCGGGTCCCGCTGGACGAGGCCGCCCGCCGCGTCGGCCCCGGCAAGGCGCTCCAGGGCAACCTCGACCCGGCGGTGCTCTTCGCGCCGACCCCGGCCGTCGAGGCGAAGACCCGCGAGGTTCTGGACGCCGCCGCCGGTCTGGAGGGCCACGTCTTCAACCTGGGCCACGGCGTCATGCCGAACATGGACCCGGACGCGCTCACCCGCCTCGTGAACTACGTCCACGAGCAGACCGCGCGCTGAACAGCCCGGAGGCCGGCCGGAAGGCCGGCCTCCGAGGCGGTCAGCTCCCCGCGCCCCGCACCGCCGCCACCGTCTTGCGGGCGGCCACCAGCACCGGGTCCCACACCGGTGAGAACGGCGGGGCGTAGCCGAGGTCGAGCGCCGTCATCTGCTCCACGGTCATCCCGGCCGTCAGCGCCACCGCCGCCACGTCCACCCGCTTCGCCGACCCCTCGCGGCCGACGATCTGCACCCCGAGCAGCCGGCCCGTACGCAGCTCCGCGATCATCTTCACCGTCATCGGCTTCGCCCCCGGGTAGTACCCCGCCCGCTGGGTCGACTCGATCGTCGCCGTGACGTAGCGCAGTCCGACCGCGCGGGCGTCCTTCTCCCGCAGCCCGGTCCGGGCGATCTCCAGGTCGCAGACCTTGCTCACCGCCGTACCGACCACACCGGGGAACGTGCCGTAGCCGCCCCCGACGTTGGAACCGATCACCTGGCCGTGCTTGTTGGCGTGGGTGCCCAGCGCGATGTGCCGGGTGCGGCCCGCCACCAGGTCGAGGACCTCCACGCAGTCGCCGCCCGCCCAGATGTTCTCGTGACCCACGAGCCGCATCGCCAGGTCCGTCAGCAGACCGCCGTGCGGCCCCACCGGCAGCCCCGCCGCGCGCGCGAGCTCCGTCTCCGGCTCCACGCCGATGCCGAGGACCACCACGTCCGCCGGATACGTCCCCGCGTCCGTCGCCACCTCGGTGACCCGGCCGTCGGGACCGGTGAGGATCTTCGTCACGGCCGCCCCGTTGACCGTGGTGATGCCGAGACCGTCCATCGCCTCGTGGACGAGGCGCCCCATGTCCGCGTCGAGCGTCGCCATCGGCTGCTCGCCCCGGTTGAGGACGGTCACCTCGAAGCCCCGCTTGAGCATCGCCTCGGCCATCTCCACGCCGATGTACCCCGCGCCCACCACGACCGCCCGCCGGGGCCCGTCGCCGGAACGCAGCGCGTTCAGCGAGTCCAGCAGCTCCTGCCCGTCGTCCAGGGTCTGCACCCCGTGCACCCCGGCCGCGTCCATCCCCGGCAGCGCCGGACGCACCGGACGGGCTCCGGTGGCGATCACCAGCTTGTCGAAGCCCGTCCAGTACGTCTTCCCGCTCTCCCGGTCCAGCGCCCTCACCCGCTGCCCGGCCACGTCCAGCTCGGTCACCTCGGTCCGCATCCGCAGATCGATGTCCCGCTCCCGGTGCTCCTCGGGGGTGCGGGCGATCAGGTCGTCGCGCTCCTCGACGTCGCCGCCCACCCAGTACGGGATGCCGCAGGCGGAGTACGAGGTGAAGTGGCCGCGCTCGAAGGCGACGATCTCCAGCGCGTCCGGCCCCTTCAGCCTGCGGGCCTGTGACGCGGCGGACATGCCCGCCGCGTCACCGCCGATGACCACCAGTCGCTCCGCTGCCATGCCGGGTCCCTTCCGCCGGTTCGCCGCTTCGGCGAATCAGGGCACCACGCTACGACGCCGGAGCGGTTCAGGAGGCCGAGGCGCCGTCCTTCCCGGCCGGGGCCGCCGCAACCGCCGGAGCGGTACGGCGCGCGGCCCTGCGCTTCCGCAGCTGCCGCCAGGCCAGCACGGCCAGGACTGCGGTGACCAGGAACGGGAACGCGGCCCCGAACGCCACCGCGATCCACCGCAGCATCGTCACGAACGCGTCCCAGCCGCCGCCCAGCGCGTCCAGGAACCCGGGGTCGTCGTCCTTCCCCCCGTCGTCGCCCGGGGCGTCCGGCGGCGTCAGGTCCAGCGTGATCGTCGCCAGCGAGGTGCGGTCCTTCAGGCTCGCCTGCTGGGCCAGCAGCGACTCCAGATCGGACTGACGACTGCTCAGCTCACCCTCCAGGGCCACCACATCGCTGATCTTCTCCGCCCGGTCCATCAGCTCCCGCACCCGCGCCACACTCGCGCGCTGGGTGGCGATCCGGCTCTCCACGTCGACCACCTGGTCGGTGACGTCCTTCGCGTTCGAGGTACGGGAGAGCAGCTTCCCGGAACCCGCCAGCTCCCGCAGCACCTCCTGGAACCGCTCCTGTGGCACCCGCAGCACCAGGTGCGAGGTCTCATAGGTGTCGTCGAGCCGCTCGGTGTTCTCCGACGCGACCAGGCCCCCCGCGCCCTCCGCGACACCGCGCGCGGCGGCCGCGGCCTTCGGCACGCTCTTCACCTCGACGGAGAGAGTGGCCGTCCGGATCACATGGGTGCCCCCCGGCTTCGGCGCCGCCTTCTTCCCGGCCGCCTTCCCGTCCGCCTGCTCCTCGGCAGCGGCGGAGGCGGCTGCCCCGCCCTCGTCCGTGAACCCCTCGCGCGGCGCGGCCTTTCCGTCCGCCGCCTTCGCGCCGCTGTCCGACGCGTCGCCCGACGCCCCGCAGCCGCCGACGGCGAGCAGGAGGCCGAGTGACCCGGCCACGAGCACCCCACGCGCGCGGGCGAACGATCGCCCGCTCTTGCTTGCACTCTGCATAACTGGTCCCCCCAGGACGCTTGTTGATGGTGACCGTTCGACGCGTCGGCCCCGGGACCGGTTGCCGGAGGGCGGTTTCGAAGCGGTCACGGTCAGGAGTCGGTACGGGTTTGAGAGAGTGGACCCATGCAGCGTTCTCAACAGCGTGCGGAAACGCCCCCGGGGCACGTCGTCGTCATCGGCGGCGGCATCGCCGGTCTGGCGGCCGCCCACCACCTGGTCGCCACCGGCCTGCGGGTCACCCTCCTGGAGGCCACGGACCGGCTCGGCGGCAAGCTCATGACCGGCGAGATCGCGGGCGTCCAGGTCGACCTGGGGGCCGAGTCGATGCTCGCCCGGCGCCCCGAGGCGGTCGCGCTGGCCGAGGAGGTGGGCCTCGGCGACCGGCTCCAGCCGCCCGCCACCGCCACCGCGTCGCTCTGGACGCGCGACGCGCTGCGCCCGATGCCCAAGGGCCACGTCATGGGCGTCCCCGGCGACCCGGCGGTCCTCGGCGAGGTGCTGTCCCCCGAGGGCCTGGCCCGGATCGCCGAGGAGCGCGACCTCACCCCGACCCCCGTCGGCGACGACGTCGCGGTCGGCGCGTACGTCGCCGACCGGCTCGGCCGCGAGGTCGTCGACCGGCTGGTGGAGCCCCTCCTCGGCGGGGTCTACGCGGGCGACGCCTACCGGATCTCCATGCGCGCCGCCGTACCCCAGCTGTTCGAAGCGGTGAAGGAGGGCGGCCCGCTGCTCGACGGTGTCCGCCGCATCCAGGAGCGGGCCGCCGCCCGGCAGCAGACCGGCCCCGTCTTCCAGGGCATCGCGGGCGGCATCGGCACCCTCCCGGCCGCCGTCGGCGACGCCGTACGGGCCCGGGGCGGCGAGATCCTCACCGAGACCCCCGTCCTCGGCCTGACCCGTACGGAATCGGGCTGGGCCGTCCGCACCGACACCCGGACCATCGCCGCCGACGGCATCGTCCTGGCCACCCCCGCCTGGTCCGCCGGCACCCTGCTGGCCGCCGAGTCCCCGGCCGCCTCCGCCGAGCTGTCCGGTGTCGAGTACGCCTCGATGGCCCTGGTCACACTCGCCTTCCGGCGCACCGACATCGAGGCGTACGAAGCCCTGCGCGGCCGCTCCGGCTTCCTGGTGCCGCCGGTCGACGGGCACACGATCAAGGCGTCCACGTTCTCCAGCAACAAGTGGCAGTGGGTCGCCGACGCCGCCCCCGGCCTGTTCGTGCTCCGCACCTCCGTCGGCCGCTACGGCGAGGAGGACCACCTCCACCGCGAGGACGAGGAGCTCGTCGCCGTCTCCCTGCGCGACCTCGCCGCCGCCACCGGCCTCACCGCCCGGCCCGTCGACACCGAGGTCACCCGCTGGATCGGCGGCCTGCCGCAGTACCCGGTCGGCCATCTGACCCGGGTCGCCCGCATCCGCGACGAGGTCGCCAAGCTGCCCGCCCTGCGGGTCTGCGGTGCGGTCTACGACGGGGTGGGCATCCCCGCCTGCATCGCGAGCGCGCGCCGCGCGGCCGACGAGATCGCGAGCGAGATCATCGCCACGCCGACCCTGGTTCGGGGCACGGGGAGCGAGGCGGGACAATAGCCGTATGAGTGCTCCTGAGACTGTGACACCAAGCAAGGGTCCGAACGCCGGCAAGAAGGCCAAGGACCTCAACGAGGTCATCCGCTACACCCTGTGGTCGGTCTTCAAACTGCGCGACGTCCTCCCGCTGGACCGCGCGGGCTACGCCGACGAGGTGCAGGAGCTGTTCGACCAGCTCGCGGCCAAGGACATCACCGTCCGGGGCACCTACGACCTGTCGGGGCTGCGGGCCGACGCGGACATCATGATCTGGTGGCACGCCGAGACCTCGGACCAGCTCCAGGACGCGTACAACCTCTTCAGGCGCACCAAGCTCGGCCGCGCACTCGACCCGGTCTGGTCGAACATGGCGCTGCACCGCCCCGCCGAGTTCAACAAGTCGCACATCCCGGCGTTCCTCGCCGACGAGACGCCTCGCGACTACATCAGCGTCTACCCCTTCGTCCGGTCCTACGACTGGTACCTGCTGCCCGACGAGGACCGCCGCCGCATGCTCGCGGACCACGGCAAGATGGCCCGGGGCTACCCGGACGTCCGCGCCAACACCGTGGCCTCGTTCTCGCTCGGCGACTACGAGTGGATCCTCGCCTTCGAGGCGGACGAGCTGTACCGCATCGTCGACCTGATGCGTCACCTGCGCGCCTCCGAGGCACGGCTCCACGTGCGCGAGGAGGTCCCGTTCTACACGGGCCGCAGGAAGAGCGTCGCAGACCTGGTGGCCGGGCTCGCATAGCCAGCGAGTCCCGCACCACCCCAACCCGGAAGATCAGAGAGTCGGGCACCGGGCACCGATCGTGCCGTCCGCCTCTCCAGCGACACCGGGTTCGGCTTCGGGGGCCGTCGCACCGTGAAGGTGTGACGGCCCCCGCTCCGTACCCTCCCGACGTCAGTCCAGCGACACCGGGTTGGGCTCCGGGTGCGCGGCACAGTCCGCACCCCGCCGCGGCACCTCACCGGTCAGCAGATACCGGCGCAGATGGTCGTCGACGCAGGCGTTCCCCGCCCCGCCGATGCCATGCGTCCCCGCGTCCCGCTCGGTCACCAGCGACGAACCGGGCAGCCGCTTCCGCAGCTCCAGCGCCCCCTTGTACGGGGTCGCCGCGTCCCGCTCCGCCGCCAGGATCAGCACCGGCGGCAGCTCGCCCCACCCCACGCGGACGTCCAGCGGCCGCTGCCGGGGAGCGGGCCAGAAAGCACAGGGCAGGTTCGAGAAGGCGTTGTCCCAGGTCTCGAAGGGCGCGACGCGCGCCAGCTCCGTGTGGTCGCGGTCCCAGACCTCGAAGTCCTCGGGCCAGGGCGCGTCGTTGCACTCGACGGCCGTGTACACCGCCTGGGCGTTCTCGTTGTCCTTCGCCGCCACCGCGCGCGGGGACGCCTGGGCGACCAGCGGCTCCGGATTGCCCCGGACGTACTCCGACAGCGCCGTCGCCCGCATCGCCCAGTAGTCGTCGTAGTAACCGGCCCCCAGGAACGCCGAGTGCAGCTGCCCCGGCCCGACCTTGCCGCCCGCCGGATTCACCGCCAGCTCGGCGCGCACCTCGTCGTAGCGCCGCTGCACCGCCTCAGGGGTGGTCCCCAGGTGGTACACGTCGTCGTGCTTGGCGACCCAGCGGCGGAAGTCCTCCCAGCGCGCCTCGAAGGCCAGCGACTGGCCCATGTTGGAGCGGTACCAGATCTGCTCCGGGGCCGGATCCACCGCCGAGTCGAAGACCATGCGGCGTACGTGGGAGGGGAACAGCGTCGCGTACAGCGCCCCGAAGTACGTCCCGTACGACGCCCCCATGAACGTCAGCCGGCTCTCACCGAGCGCGGCCCGCAGCACGTCCAGGTCCCGGGCGTTGTTCAGCGATGTGTAGTGCCGCAACGTCTCACCCGCGTGCTCCGCGCAGCCTCGCGCGTACGCTTTCGCACGGGCGACGCGCCGCTCCTTGTCCTCCTGGGTCGGATGCGTCGGGGCGTCGGTCGGGCCCTTCGTGTACGCGGCGGGGTCCTGGCAACTCAGCGGGGCGGAGGAGCCGTTCACCCCGCGCGGTGCGTAGCCGACCAGGTCGTACGCCCCGGCGATCTCCTTCCACTCCGGCAGCTCCCCGGCCAGCGGGAAGGTGATGCTGGACGCGCCGGGGCCGCCCGGGTTGTAGACGAACGCGCCCTGCCGCTCCTTGGCCGGACCGGTGGCGAGCGTGCGGCTGACGGTCAGTTCGAGCTGCCGGCCGTCCGGCTCCGCGTAGTCGAGGGGCACCTTCACCGTGCCGCACTTCAGGGAGTCCGGGAGCATCTCCTCCTCGGGGCAGGCGGCGAAGTCGATCCCGGCGGCGGTGGCCCGGGCGGCGGCGATCGCGGTGCCCCGGGCCTCGGCGGAACCAGGGCGTTCCCAGGCCCCCGCCGGAGCGGCGGCGAGGGCGGACAGGACCAGGGAGCCGATCGATGTGTAGAGCGCAGCAGTTCTCACGCGCGGGGGGCCTCTCTGCGGATACGGAGAGGCATGGTCGGGCGGCGGGGAGGGTATGTCCAGCGCCGCCCCGGAATGTCGTCGGAATCCACCCTGATGGGCGCTCAAGAACCGTACGTACGCGCCCGATTCAGGTCGCGGGAGACCGATTCAGGAGCCACCGCCCCCACAGCTGGATCCGCCCCCGCCCT
>NZ_QWFA01000228.1 GCF_003501885.1 Streptomyces globisporus | reverse complement strand
GCCGCGGGCCGTGACACATGTTCTGTGTCACGGCCCGCGGCTCTTGGTGCTGTGCTGCTGTGCGGTGGTACGCGGTCAGGCAGACTTCCTGCTGTCCCGCGGGTGCACGGCGATGTTCATGGCTCCGGAACGGAGAACCGCCAGCCTCTCGGCCAGCACCTCTTCCAGCTCCTCGCGGGTGCGCCGCTCCATGAGCATGTCCCAGTGCGTGCGCGCCGGCTTGCCCTTCTTCTCTTCGGGGCCGTCCCCGTCCACCAGGAGTGCCTGGGCGCCGCACGCCTTGCACTCCCACTCCGGCGGAATCTCTGCCTCTACCGAGAACGGCATCTCAAATCGATGTCCGTTCTGGCATGCGTACTCCACCGCCTGGCGCGGGGCCAGATCGATGCCGCGGTCCGTCTCGTAGCTGGTAACCACAAGTCGCGTGCCGCGGAGAGCTCGCTCACTCATGAATCGTGCCTCCCGGGCTTGTCGCCCACAGGACAAAATGTCGCTGTCGTCGTCATCCGGTCAACGTCCGGTCGGCGGTAAAGATTCCCGTTGCGGGTCATACGTCGCCCGTCGTGCCGCTGCTTTATCTGGGTTGAGTACCCGCCCATGCCCGGTTTGTCACCTCTGGTGGATGTTGTCACTCAACGGTTGAGCCGTTTCCACTGGCAGTAACGGTCCTCCGGGCAGGCCAAAGACGTATACTACCGGCCTTTGACTTCAACGTCTAAATCCGTTCCGGCACGGGGTTGCCCGCGGCCTCCACCGCACGCCTCACCGGGACCCGCGCGAGCAGCACGGCGCCGAGGGCGAAGAAGGCCACCAGCGAGATGATCGCGTCCCGGTAGCTGCCGGTCAGCTGGTACGCCAGACCGAACACCAGGGGCCCCAGCCAGCTCAGTCCGCGGTCGCTCATCTCGTACGCGGAGAAGTACTCCGCCTCCTTGCCGCGCGGCACCAGATGCGAGAACAGCGACCGGGACAGGGCCTGGCTGCCGCCCAGCACCAGACCGATCGCCGCCGCCAGGACGAAGAAGAACACCGGCGCGTCGGCCGGCAGCAGATAGGCGGAGAGCAGGATCAGGGTCCACACGATCAGCGACCCCAGAATCGTGCGCTTCGCGCCGTACGTCCGGGCGAGCCGCCCCATGCCGAGCGCCCCCGCCACCGCCAGGATCTGCACGAGCAGCACCGCGACGATCAGCGTCGTCTGGTCCAGGCCCAGCTCCTCGGAGCCGTACAGCGAGGCCTGTGAGATCACCGTCTGGATCCCGTCGTTGTAGACGAGGTAGGCCAGCAGGAACGAGAGTGTGAGCGGGTGGCGCCGCATGTCGCGCAGGGTGGCCCGCAGCTGCTTCCAGCCGGAGCCGACCGCCCCCTCCCCGTCCGGCCTCACCCGCCGGTCGCGCAGCCGGCGCAGCGGTACGAGGGTGAACGCGCCCCACCACACACCGGCCGAGGCCAGACAGATCCGCACCGCGTCGGACTCCGCGAGTCCGACGGAGTCGTGACCGGTGTACAGGATCAGGTTGAGGACCAGGACGAGGGCCCCCGAGGTGTAGCCGAAGGCCCAGCCGCGCGAGGAGACCGCGTCGCGCTCCTCCGGCTCGGAGATCTGCGGCAGATAGGCGTTGTACAGGACCATCGACACGGAGATCGACGCGTTCGCCACGATCAGCAGGAACGCGCCCAGTAGATAGCGCTGGCCGTCCAGGAAGAACATTCCGGCCGTCGCCGCCGCCCCCGTGTACGCGGCCGCCGCCAGCAGCGGCTTCTTGCGCCCCGTACGGTCCGCCGCCGCGCCCACGATCGGCATCAGGATCACGGCCACCACGATGGACGCCGAGACGGAGTACGCGAACAGCGATCCCGCGCGCACGGGTATGCCCAGCGGGTGCACGAAACCGTCCGGGTCCGCCGCGGCCCTGGCGACCGACGTCAGATACGGACCGAGGAAGACGGTCAGCACGCTGGTGGAGTAGACGGAGCACGCGAAGTCGTAGAAGTACCAGCCCTGCTGCTCGCGCTTGCGGGCGGCGGCCGTCGTGCCGTCCGGCGGCTGCCCCGACGGACCGGCCTTTCCTGCTGTCCCCGTGCTCATCCCGCGTCCCCTCGCTCGTCCCCGGTGGACGTGGACGGACCGGGCGTCAGGACCAGGCCCCCCGCTCGCTCAGCACCGTACGCAGCGTCTCGATGTGATCGGTCATGATGCCATCCACCCCGAGGTCCAGGAGTGCCGCCATCCGCTCCGGTTCGTTCACCGTCCAGACGTGCACCTGGAGCCCCAGCGCGTGCGCGGTGCGGACGAAGCGGGCGTCCACCACCGGGGCGGGACCCTGTCGCTCGGGGACCTGGGCGCAGACCGCGCCCGTCCGCAGGGGCGCCGGGATCCCGTACGAGCGCAGGCGCAGCGCCAGGACGCCCCGCACCCCGTACGACGTGGCCAGCCGGGGACCCGCCAGGCGCTGTGCGCGGGCCACCCGCGCCTCCGAGAACGAGCCGACACAGATCCGGTCCCAGGCATCGGTCCGGCGGATCAGGCCGAGCAGCGGCTCCAGCGCCGATTCGGCCTTCAGGTCCACGTTCCAGCGGGCCTCGGGGAACTCCTCCAGCAGCTCCTCGAAGAGCGGGAGCGGTTCGCCGCCCCCGACCCGGGCCCGGCTCACCTCGCTCCAGGGCAGCTCGGCGATGCGGCCCCGGGCGTCGGTGACCCGGTCCAGCGTCGCGTCGTGGAAGGCGACCAGCCGGCCGTCCGCCGTGGTGTGGACATCGGTCTCGAAGTAGCGGTAGCCCGCGTCCGACGCCCGGCGGAAGGCGGTCACGGTGTTCTCCACGCCGTCCGCCGCCCCGCCGCGATGGGCGAAGGCGATCGGCGTCGGGTGGTCCAGGTAGGGGTGGCTCGGCTTCACTGCGGCAGTATGGCCTGCCCGGACGTCGGAGCGGCAACGGGCCCGGAACCGGCCGCCGGCGCGGGGGTGGACGGCTCGCTCGAGGCGACGACGACACCCGGGCCGGAAGCCTCGGGGAGCGCGAACAGTCGCAGGAACAGCTGGGCCAGCGGGCCGATGGCCAGCGCGTACAGCACCGTGCCCGCCCCCAGCGAACCGCCCAGCAGGAAGCCGGTCACCACCACCGCCACCTCGATCGCCGTCCGGACCAGCCGGATCGACCGGCCGGTGATCTGGTTCAGCCCGGTCATCAGGCCGTCCCGGGGGCCGGGGCCGAACCGGGCCGCGATGTACAGCCCGGTCGCCACGCCGTTGAGGACGATGCCGAGCACCATCACCGGGATGCGGACGCCGAGCGCGTCCAGGTCGCCGACGACCGCGAGCGTCCCGTCCATCGCCAGCCCGACCACGAAGACGTTCGAGACGGTGCCGAGCCCCGGCCGCTGGCGCAGCGGGATCCACAGCAGCAGCACCACCGCCCCCACGATGATCGACACCACGCCGATCGAGATCCCGGTCAGCTCCGCGAGGCCCTGGTGCAGCACACCCCACGGCTCCAGACCCAGCCCCGCGCGCACCAGGAGCGCGGAACTCGCCCCGTACAGCGCCAGACCCACGTACAGCTGGACCAGCCGCCGGGTGAGACGAGTGGTGCTCCGGTCGGTGGTCCTGGCCACGTTGTGCCCCCTGATGTAGTGGTGGTGGACTGCTTCGTGTCACTCTGTGGCAGGGGATCGGCCACCAACTATGGCCAATTCGAGGAAGGTGGACTGATTTCGATGGCGCAGTGGACATCGACGGTGGGAGCGGCCCAGCTCGCCCGGCAGCTCCGGTCGCAACAGGCCCGGCCCACCGGACCGGGCGGCCGCAAGCCGCCCGCGTACCGCGCGCTCGCCGACGGCGTACGGCTGCTCGTCCTGGAAGGCCGCGTTCCGGTCGCCGCCCGGCTTCCCGCCGAACGCGAACTGGCCCTCGCCCTTTCGGTGAGCCGCACGACCGTCGCAGCCGCCTACGAGGCCCTGCGCGCCGAAGGCTTTCTGGAGTCCCGGCGCGGCGCCGGCAGCTGGACCGCCGTCCCGGCCGGCAATCCGCTGCCCGCCCGCGGCCTCGAACCGCTGCCGCCGGAGTCGCTCGGCTCGATGATCGACCTGGGCTGCGCGGCCCTGCCCGCGCCCGAGCCCTGGCTGACCCGGGCGGTGCAGGGGGCGCTGGAGGAGCTGCCGCCGTACGCCCACACGCACGGCGACTACCCGGCCGGGCTGCCCGCCCTGCGTCAGATGATCGCCGACCGCTACACCGCCCTCGGCATCCCGACCATGCCCGAACAGATCATGGTCACCACCGGCGCGATGGGCGCCATCGACGCGATCTGTCACCTCTTCGCGGGCCGCGGCGAACGCATCGCGGTCGAGTCCCCCAGTTACGCCAACATCCTCCAGCTGATGCGCGAGACGGGCGCCCGCCTCGTCCCGGTCGCGATGGAGGAGGGGCTCGGCGGCTGGGACATGAACCGCTGGCGCCAGGTGCTGCGGGACGCCGCACCCCGGCTCGCCTATGTGGTCGCCGACTTCCACAACCCCACCGGCGCGCTCGCCGACGAGCAGCAGCGCCGCGACCTGGTGGAGGCGGCCCGGTCCGCCGGAACGGTCCTGATCGTCGACGAGACCATGAACGAACTCCGCCTGGACGCCGGCATCGACATGCCGCGCCGGGTCTGCGCCTTCGACCCGGCCGGCAGCACGGTCCTGACCGTCGGATCGGCCAGCAAGGCCTTCTGGGCCGGTATGCGCATCGGCTGGGTGCGCGCGGCCCCGGACGTCATCCGCAGCCTGGTCGCCGCCCGCGCCTACGCCGACATGGGCACGCCCGTCCTGGAACAGCTCGCCATCAACTGGCTCATGGGCACCGGCGGCTGGGAACAGGCCGTCGAGGTCCGGCGGAGCCAGGCGCGGGAGAACCGGGACGCCCTGGTCACGGCGGTGCGCCGGGAGCTGCCGGACTGGGAGTTCACCGTGCCGCGCGGCGGACTGACGCTCTGGGTGCGCACCGGAGGCATCTCCGGGTCACGGCTGGCCGTGGCGGGCGAACGCGTCGGCGTCCGCGTGCCGTCGGGCCCCCGCTTCGGGGTCGACGGGGCCTTCGAGGGGTACGTACGGCTGCCGTTCACGGTGAGCGGGCCGGTCGCCGACGAGGCGGCCGTACGCCTGGCCGCGGCGGTGGACCTGGTGCGCTCCGGGGCGGGCG
Source organism: Streptomyces globisporus (assembly GCF_003501885.1). Lineage (GTDB taxonomy): Bacteria > Actinomycetota > Actinomycetes > Streptomycetales > Streptomycetaceae > Streptomyces > Streptomyces globisporus_D. Next base: position 9,885 of record NZ_QWFA01000228.1, on the reverse strand, counting down.
CGGGGGCCGACACCCCGCGCTCCTTCGTGGCCTGAGGGCCGGCACGACAGCGGCGGGCGGGGAGCGGGCCATCAGGCCCGCTCCCCGCCCGCCGTGCTCTTCGCGTGCGCCGGATCAGCTTTCGGCGCCCGCCGGCTGCGCCTTCGCCAGCGGCTCGGACGGCCGGGCCTCGGCCACCATCGTCTCCACCGGAACGGCCGCCGTTTCCGCGGCCACGGGCACCGGTGCCGTCGCCGGGCCCTCGTCGGCGGGCTCCGGCACGGGCGCCGCCTCCACCGGCTCGCCCCGGCCGGGCAGCAGGTCGAGCACCGCCTGCCGGTGCGCGTCGCTCGTGGCGTCGTCGTACGGGTCAGGGGTGGCGGGCACCTGGAGCCGCAGGACCGGGCCCGCGCCGAGCCGGACGTAGCCGCGGCCCGCGGGGACCTCTGGCGGGGGCGTGGTGTGCGGTCCGGTGCCCAGGACGGCCTCGATCTGCTCGGGGGAGGCCGGGCCGAGGACGGCGCGGGCGCGGGTGTGGGTCCGGACGGCCTCCGAAAGGGTGTCCAGCGCGTCGAACTGCTCGGCCAGCACGACGGTGACCTGGGCCGCCCGGCCGTGCCGCAGCGGGATCCGGAGGAGCTCCTGCGGGTCGGGCCTGCCGTCGGCCGCCGCGAGATGGCCGAGGACACCGGGGCGGTCGAGCAGGATCCACAGCGGGCGGCGGATGTCGTCCGGCGCCGTGCGGCCGCTCTGGCGGGCCAGGTTGGCGGTGATCAGCCGGCGCTCCGTCTCGTGCGCCGCCCACTCCAGGGTGGCCAGCGCCCCGCCGACGCCCGACTCCACGGCGAGGACGCCGTCACGGCCGGTGAGGGCGGCGTACTCACCGGTGCCGCTGCCGTCGACGATGATCACGTCACCGTTCTGGAGGGCCTGCAGGGCGATCGAGCGGATCAGGGTCGTGGTGCCGCCGCCGGGGTGTCCGACGGCCAGCAGATGCGGTTCGGTGGAGCGGCCGCCGGTCCGCCAGACGACCGGCGAGGCGTCCACCGTGGTGTCGCCGTCGCGCACGGGGACTCCACCGACCGGGTGTCGCCTCGCGCACGGGGACGGTGCGCGAGACGGAGTCCGGGTCGGTGAAGCCGAGGACCGTCTCGCCGGGGGCGGCGACGAAGCGCTGGGCGGCGATCGTCGTGGGGAGCGCGTCCAGCACGGTCAGGACGAGGCGATTGGCCTCCTCGTCCCAGCCGAAGTGGTACTCGCGGCCCCGGCCGGACTTGGTGTGCAGCAGCTGCTCGATCCGGGAGCGGGCGGCGGCGTCGCCGTCCATGAAGTACGCGGGGTAGGAGATCCGGAGGCGGGTGAGCCGTCCGTCCTGGTCGAAGGCGTACTGGTCGAAGGCCTTCGTCCAGTCGCCGCCGTGGGCGAACAGCGGATCGGGGTCGTCGGCCGTGGAGAAGTACGGCACGAGCGCCTCGTACAGCGACCGCAGGCGCGCGGTCTCCGACTCGTCGGGCCCGGTCCGTACGGGGGTCCGCTCCCGCCCCTTCCACGCGGCAGCACCCATCACCGTGATGAGGGCCAGGATCGGCCCGTACGGGACGAGTGCCACCACCAGGACGCAGGCCGCGCCGAGGAACAGCTTGGGACCACGCCGTTCCTTGGGGGTGGCGACCCACTTCTGCCGGCCGGACACGGCCAGCAGCCGCAGTCCGCGGACCACCGTGATCAGCGGATGGAGGACATCGGTGGCACTGTCGGCGGCCGTGCGCGCGATCTCTCTGCTGCGAGTGATCGAAGCGCTGCCGCTGCTCAGAATGCGGGGGAGTGGTCGCCGGGCCACGTCGGTCTCCTGAAGGGGTGGGAGCGGTTGCGGAGCGTCAGAACTTGATCCCGCCCAGCAGGCCGGCGAGGCTCGCCCCGCCCGCTGTGATGCTCGGTGCGATGGCGGTGCCGGCCAGGTAGAAGCCGAACAGGGCGCAGACGATGGCGTGGGAGGCCTTGAGCCCGTCCTTCTTGAAGAACAGGAAGACGATGATGGCGAGCAGTACCACGCCCGAGATGGAAAGGATCATGAGCGGTTCTCTCCTGGTTGAAGGGGACAGTCACCATGAGTCCTTCCAGGATCACGGGAAGTATCTATACGACAAAAGGTGCAATCGAGTGAATATCCTGCGCTTTCACTTGACTGGCTCACAGAAGTCGGCCCTCAGGGAGCGGCATCACCCGGTCCGTGCCGGGCAGGATCAGCCGCGGTGATCCCTTGCCGCATCCGGGCCGGGTCATGTCGGCCCGGGAGCAGTACCCTGTCGATTCACTCGTACGGCCCCCCTCGCCGTACTCCCCACCAGGTCAACCGCGGCGGTGAGCAGCCGCGGCAGCAGTCAAGGAAGGCGGTCCGTCCGATGAGCGAAACCCCCGATCCCGAGGTGGTCGAGCTGGCGACCAAGGTCTTCGACCTGGCCCGCACCGGCGACACCGAGGCCCTCACGGCGTACGTCGAGGCCGGAGTCCCCGCCAACCTCACCAACGACCGGGGCGACACGCTGCTCATGCTCGCCGCCTACCACGGGCACGCCGCCACGGTCGCCGCCCTCGTCGCCCGCGACGCCGACCCGGACCGGGCCAACGACCGGGGCCAGACCCCGCTGGCCGGAGCCGTCTTCAAGGGCGAGGACGCCGTCGTCGACGCCCTGCTCGCCGCCGGCGCCGACCCGGCCGCCGGAACTCCGTCCGCGCTGGACACGGCCCGGATGTTCGGCAAGTCCGACCTGCTGGAACGCTTCGGTGCGCGGTGAGACGCCGGCGGGGGCGCCGCTGGGCGCGTCCGCCGTGGGCTTCGCTGACCGGTCCGTCGTAAATGTGGTCGCGGTGGCGAAATGGCTGGGTCATCATGACGTCGCGGGCCCGCTCAGGGCCACCGACGAGAGGCAGAGGAAGATGCTCTACACCAGGCGAAAGACGGCGGTCGGCCGATCATGTCACTGCGCGGCGTAACGGTGTCCCCCGGACACCCCCACGTGCCGAGAGGCACGGGGCACTGCACAGTCCCGGTTGCGTCGACAGCTTGATGTGAGGCTTTCTCCCATGTTCGATCCGTTCATAGCGCCGAGCGGCACCCTGCTCGGTCTGCTGCAGAGGGGCCGCGGCGACGGCACGCTCCACGCGCTCGCCGCACCGCGCCCCGAGGCCCTCGCGGCCCTCAACCACTGCGTCGTGAGCGACCCCCGCCACGACTGGCAGGTGGAGAACCGCTCCCTCTACTACGCGCGCCTCTACCTCGACCTCGACGGCGGTATCGAGGAGATCGAGCGGCACCTCGCCGATCCCGACGACCACATCGATACCGACGACTCCCGCACCGGTCTGGCGCTCTCCGTCCTCGGCCACCTCGCCTCCTACGGACGCGACGACGCCCTGGCCCTGCTCCGCCGCTACGCGGCGACCGGCGCCAACTGGGCCTGGGCCCTGGACGAGCTGGCCCTGCGCGACGACGATGCCGGCCTGCGCTCCCTCGCGCTGCCCGTCCTCGCCCGTTTCCCGGCCACCGACGAGGGCGCGACCGACCTCGCCGCCGCCGTACGCGACTCCTTCGAGCCACGCCCCTGGCGCCTGTGGGCCGACGACCCGCGCGAAACGGTCGGCGCCCGCGTCCGGGCCGCCGGCGAACAGGGCTCGTTCGACCGATGGCAGCGCCAGATGCGCCCCGGGGGTCCCCGCCCCGGCTGGAGCGTCCAGGCCGTCTTCGACTGGGCCCAGCAGGCCCTGGAACGCGGCAGCGAACTGCACGTCCCCGCAGCCCGCTGCCTCACCGCCGTCGCCGGACCCGACGACCTTCCCCAGATCGTCGAGGCCGCCCGCAGCGGCCCCGAAGGCGCCCGCTGCGCCGCCCTGCACTACCTCGCGGAGGCCGGCGAACCCGTCGTCCTCGACCTCATCGAGGCCGCCGCCGTCAGCCCCTCCCGCACCGTCGCCCACACGGCCATCGCCGCCTTCGAGCGGATGACCGGCGACGCCGCCGTCGAGCGGGCCAGGCGCTGGGCCCACCGCCCCGACGCACTCGGCGCCTCCGCCGCCGGAGTGCTCGCCTGCCGAGGCACCGCCCAGGACGCTCCCCAAGTTCTCGGCGCGCTCCGGGAGGCCGTACGCGGCGACGGCCCCGACGCCCCCCGGCTGTGGACCCTCGTCGACGGAGCCGGCCGCCTCGGCATCGCCTGCGCCGCACCCGTCCTGCGCCACGTCTACCGCGAGACGTCCTCCTCGCACCTGCGGGGCAGGGCCGCCCGCGCCCTGGCCGCCACCGACCCGTCCTTCGCGACCGGATTCGCGGTGGAGTGCCTCTGGGACTGCGAGGAGACCACCCGCGAGGTGGCCGCCCTGCACGCCGAGACCGGCGACATCCGCGTCGCCGAACGCCTGCGCCGCCTCGCCGCCGACCCGGCCGAGGAAGCCGAGGTCCAGACGGCGGTACGCAGCCGGATCGGGCCGGACGCGTCGGCCGTCTGAGGCGTTGCGGCCTGGCGTCGCCTGTCTGAGCCGGATCGGCCGGCCGCCGGCCGCCGGCCGCCTTTCGTGCCCGTGGGCGGGAGGCCCGCAGACTTCTTCCTGCGGCCTCCCGCCCGCGGGCACAGAATGGCGCCATGACCGGACGCTGGGAGTTCTGGATCGACCGGGGCGGCACCTTCACCGACATCGTGGGCCGCCGCCCCGACGGCCGGCTGATCACCCGCAAACTCCTCTCCCACGACCCCGGCCGCTACGACGACGCGGCCGTCGCCGGAATCCGGCTGCTCCTCGGCCTGGACCCCGGCGAACCGGTGCCCGCCGACCGGGTCGCCGCCGTCCGGATGGGCACCACCGTCGCCACCAACGCCCTGCTGGAGCGGCGGGGCGAACCGACCGTCCTGCTGATCACCGAGGGCTTCCGGGACGCGCTGCGGGTCGCCTACCAGAACCGGCCGCGCCTCTTCGACCGGCACATCGTCCTGCCTGAATCCGTCCACGAGCGCGTGATCGAGGTCCCCGAACGCATCGACGCCCACGGCCGCACCGTACGACCCCTGGAGCTCGCCCCCGTACGCGAACAGTTGCGCGCCGCCCACGCCGAGGGCCTGCGCAGCGCCGCCGTCGTCCTGATGCACGGCTACCGCCACCCCGCCCACGAACGGGCCGTCGCCGAGGCGGCCCGGGAGGCGGGCTTCACCCAGGTCAGCAGCTCCCACGAGGTCAGCCCGCTGATCAGGCTCGTCCCCCGCGGCGACACCACGGTCGTCGACGCCTACCTCTCACCCGTCCTCGGCCGGTACGTCGACGAGGTCGCCGCCCGCCTCGACGGGATCCGGCTGATGTTCCTCCAGTCCAACGGGGGCCTGCGCGAAGCCGCCCGCTTCCGCGGCAAGGACGCCGTCCTCTCCGGACCGGCCGGAGGCGTCGTCGGCATGGTCCGCACCTCGCAGCAGGCCGGCCACGACCGGGTCATCGGCTTCGACATGGGCGGCACCTCCACCGACGTGTCGCACTACGCCGGGGAGTTCGAACGCGAGCTGGGTACCCAGGTCGCCGGGGTCCGCATGCGCGCCCCGATGATGAGCATCCACACCGTAGCGGCCGGCGGCGGCTCCGTCCTGCACTTCGACGGCAGCCGCTACCGCGTCGGCCCCGACTCGGCCGGCGCCGACCCCGGCCCCGCCTGCTACCGCCGGGGCGGCCCCCTCACCGTCACCGACGCCAACGTGATGCTCGGCCGCGTCCAGCCCGCCCACTTCCCGGCGGTCTTCGGCGCGGACGGTGACCTTGCGCTCGACGCCGACCACGTACGCGAGCGGTTCACCGAACTCGCCGACGAGGTGGGGCGCGCCACCGGACGGCGGCCGGACGAGGCCGGGGTGGCGGCGGGCTTCCTGGAGATCGCGGTGCTCAACATGGCCAACGCCGTCAAGAAGATCTCGGTGCAGCGTGGCCACGACGTCACCCGCTACGCCCTCACCGGCTTCGGCGGCGCGGGCGGCCAGCATGTCTGCGCGGTCGCCGACGCGCTGGGCATCGACACCGTCCTCGTACCCCCGCTCGCCGGGGTGCTCTCCGCGTACGGCATCGGCCTGGCCGACGCGACCGCGATGCGCGAGCAGTCGGTGGAGGAACAGCTCGACGCGGCCTGCCGGGAGCGGGTGGAGCGGCTCTGCGCCGAGCTGGCCGACCGTACCCGCGAGGCCCTGCGCGCCGACGGAGTGCCCGACTCCGCGATCACCACCCGGGCCCGGGTCCTGCTGCGGTACGCGGGGACGGACGCGGCGCTGCCGGTGGACCTGGACACGGAGGCCGCCATGGCCGAGGCCTTCGCGGCCGCCCACCGGGCCCGGTTCGGCTTCACGATGGACAAGCCCGTCGTCGTCGAGACGGTCTCGGTGGAAGCCACCGGGGCGACCGGGGCCACGGACACCACGGGGACCGCCGACGCGGCCGACGGCACCGAGCCCGTCACCGACTCCCGCCCCCACGACGCCCCGTCACGCCCGGCCGACACCGTGGACCTGTACGCCGACGGGCGGTGGCAGCGCGCCCCGCTCCACCGGCGGGCGGATCTGCACGTCGGCGCCACCGTCACCGGGCCCGCGATCGTCGCCGAGGACGACGCCACCACCGTCGTCGACCCCGGCTGGCAGGCCGAAGCGGCCCCCACCGGACATCTCGTCCTCACCCGCAGCAGCCCCCGCTCCGAACGCACCGCCGTCGGCACCCGGGTGGACCCCGTGCTGCTGGAGGTCTTCAACAGCCTCTTCATGTCCATCGCCGAGCAGATGGGCGTCCGCCTGGAGAACACCGCCCACTCCGTCAACATCAAGGAACGCCTCGACTTCTCCTGCGCCCTGTTCGACGCCGAGGGCAATCTGATCGCCAACGCCCCGCACATCCCGGTCCATCTCGGCTCCATGGGGGAGTCCATCAAGGAGGTGCTCCGGCGCAACGAGGGCGTCCTGCGCCCCGGCGACGTGTACGCCGTCAACGACCCGTACCACGGTGGCACCCACCTGCCCGACGTCACTGTGGTGACCCCCGTCTTCGACGAGGGGAAGCTCCGGTTCCTGGTCGCCTCGCGCGGCCACCACGCCGAGATCGGCGGCATCACCCCCGGCTCCATGCCCGCCTTCAGCCGGACGATCCACGAGGAGGGCGTCCTCTTCGACAACTGGCTGCTCGTCCGCGACGGCCGGCTGCGCGAGGAGGAGACCCGCGACCTGCTCGCCTCCGCCCCGTACCCCTCCCGCTCCCCGGACACCAACCTCGCCGACCTGCGCGCCCAGATCGCCGCCAACGAGAAGGGCATCGCCGAACTGCGACGGATGACCGACCAGTTCGGGGCCGACGTCGTGGACGCCTACATGGGCCACGTGCAGGACAACGCCGAGGAGTCCGTACGCCGTATCGTCGCCGGACTCCACGACGGCCACTGCCGCTACGAGACCGACGGCGGGGCCGTGATCCAGGTCCGCCTCACCGTGGACCGGGACGCCCGCAGCGCCCACCTCGACTTCACCGGAACCTCCCCCCAGCAGCCCGGCAACGCCAACGCACCCCGCTCCGTCGTCATGGCCGCAGTCCTCTACGTCTTCCGCACCCTCGTCGGAGCGGACATCCCGCTCAACAGCGGCTGCCTGAAACCCCTGGACGTGACCATTCCGCCCGGCTCGATGCTCGACCCCAGCTATCCGGCGGCGACCGTCGCGGGCAACGTGGAGACCTCCCAGGCGGTCACCGGAGCCCTGTACGGGGCGATCGGCGGCCAGGCCGAGGGCTCGGGGACCATGAACAACCTCACCTTCGGCAACGACCACGTCCAGTACTACGAGACGATCGCCAGCGGCTCAGGAGCGGGGGACGGCTTCGACGGCGCCGACGCCGTACAGACCCATATGACCAACTCCCGGCTCACCGACCCCGAGATCCTGGAGTGGCGGCTGCCGGTCCGCCTGGAGTCCTTCGCCGTACGCGAGGACGGCGGGGGAGCGGGCCGGTGGCACGGCGGCCACGGCGTCGAGCGCCGCATCCGCTTCCTGGAACCCGTCACCATCGCCCTCCTCTCCGGACACCGCCGCGTCCCGCCGTACGGAGCGGGCGGCGGGGAGCCGGGAGCGCTCGGGGAGCAGCACATCGAGCGGGCCGGGGGCGAAACGGTCCCGCTGGAGGGCTGCGACACCGCCGAACTGGAGGCCGGGGACGTGCTCGTGGTGCGCACACCGGGCGGCGGGGGATACGGGCCCGCAGGGTCGTAGCCTCCCCGCACGGGACCGGTCGCATAAACGCCGTTTCGACCGTTGTCAGTGCGAGGACCTAATCTGTCCCACGTGACTTCGCCTGCCAACACGGACACCGCTGCGCCGCAGCTCAGCGCGGGGCCGCGGCCTGCCCCGGGGCCCGCCGCCGACGAGGGGCTCTCGCGGCGGCTGCGCGCCCTCGCGTGCACGGCGCCGCTGCACGACCTGGACGTCCGCAAGGCGAATCTGGCCGGCGAGTACACGGTGTACGCCATGGCGGAGGTCGCCCTCGCCGCTATCGACCACGTCACGCTCAACATGGACTTCGACACCGGGGCCGACCACGACCAGATAGTGGCCAGGCTGCTGCCCCGCGTCGCCGCCCAGGCCCCCGGCCGCCCCGTTGCCGAGCACGAACGGGTCGCCCGCTGGGTCCTGGAGAACCTGATCAACGTCGGCAGCGTCGACCGTGGCTTCCGCGCGGTCTACGGCACCTTCAACACCGACGGGGTCTACGTCCGCCGCGACTACGACTTCAAGCTCATCGAAGAGGTCCCCGGCTACGGCGGCACGGTCTACCTCCGCGCCACCGACGAAGCGGTCAACGTCCTCGTCGGCGCGCTGGACACCGATGTCACCAGTGCCCAGATCGCCGCCGAGGTCAAGCTGGAGGTCCTCATCAGCCGGGGCCGCCTCGCCGACGCCCAGCTCGCCGCCGAACAGGCCCGCTACCGCACCGTGCAGTACGCGGAGACCCTGCGCCGCACCCTGGAGGCCACCCGGCGCAACGTCCGCGCCGTCGACTGGCTCCACACCGTCCCGGACATGATCGCCGAGGCCCTCGACCACGTGGCCGACCGCTACCGCCACGAGAACGCGATCCTCACCAACATCCGCAAGGCCCGCGACGAGGCCGAGGACCCCGAGCACAAGCGCCGGGCCGCCGAGCTCGTCGACATCGTCAAGGACTGCATCCGTCGCCACACCCAGCTCCAGTCCCGGCTGCTGGAAGCGGGCCCCCTCTTCCGCGCCGAGCAGGACCGCCAGGCCTTCGCACCGCCCGCCCCCCACGCGGGCCTCGATCTGTACGGGCAGCTCCTCGCCCCCCTCCTCCCGCTCCCCGTCGAGCAGTCCACCCGGGCCACCGACGCCTTCTTCGCCCACGGCACCGGACTGCGCACCCCCACCTCCGTACGGGTCGGGGACCTGGTCGACCTGCTGCTCACCCCGCCGCTGGAGCGCGAGCACCTGGGCGCGGAGATGCCCGAGCCCGATCTGATCGCCACTCCCGACGACAGCCGGTTCAGCGAGGAGCAGCTCGCCCGCGCCATGACCCTGCTCGACCTGGAGCACGACGCCCCGCGCCGCCTCTCCGGACTCCTCGCCGATGCCCGCCGCACCGGTGACACCGACCTGCCGTACCTGGTCGCCCTGCTCGCCGTACACGCCGCCAGCCCGCCCGTCGGCACCGCCTACCGGCAGGGCGAGCAGCGCCTGCTGTTCGCCGTGGACGACGGTGCGGAGCTGGACGACCCGGAGTTCGGCGGCGCCGACCTCATCGTGGGCACCGCGCTGCTGGACGCCGTCGGGATGGCCGCCGACCGCCAGGAGGCCTCGTGACCGGCCCCGCCCTCCCCGCGACCTCCGCCGCCTCTCC
>NZ_QWFA01000227.1 GCF_003501885.1 Streptomyces globisporus | reverse complement strand
TCCCACGGCACCCCCGCCGCCCCCCGCGTCACCGTCCGCGGCGAAGCCCACCTCGAAGTCGACCCCGAGATCGCCCGCATCGCCGTCACCCTCACCGCCCGCAATACCGACCGCCGCACCACCCTCGACGACCTCACCCGCCGCAACACGGCCACCCTCGACCTCATCAAGGGCTACGGCGACGCCGTCGAAAAACTCGAAACCGGCACCCTCACCATCCGCCCCGAACTCGCCCGCCACGGCCGCGGCGAACGCATCCGCGCCTACCACGGAAGCATCCAACTCACCGCCACCCTCAGCGACTTCACCGTCCTCGGCGAACTCGTCGCCCGCCTCGCCGACCAGGAACTCATCCGCGTCGACGGCCCCTGGTGGGCCCTGCGCCCCACCTCCCCCCACCACGCAACCGCCCGCCGCCAAGCCGTCCAGGAAGCCCTCCAGCGCGCCCGCGAATACGCCGAAGCCCTCGACACCCGCATCGGCGCCCTCCTCGAACTCAGCGACACCGGAAGCGTCGGCGGAGCCACCTTCGCCACCGCGACCTACGGCGGCGCCGGCGTCATGCGTTCCGCCCGCGCGGAAAGCGCAGCCGACACGGCCCCCATCGACCTCGAACCCGTACGCCAGAACGTCGACGCCCAGGTCGAAGCGGCCTTCACCCTCATCCCGCCGCACCTCGGATAAACGCTCATCAGAGCGCCCCGCCGCACAATTCAACACTTGTCAATAACCCTTCATCCAAAGGTTGTTGAGGTGTCATACGGAGCCAAATACCTACCCGTAGGTAAGGTTTAGGCTCGACGTATGCGCCGAGCGAAAATCGTTTGTACCCTGGGACCCGCAACCAACTCATACGACCAGATCAAGGCCCTGGTCGAAGCGGGAATGGACATCGCCCGCTTCAACCTCAGCCACGGCAGCTACGCCGAACGGCAGCTACGCCGAACGCGAACGCATCCTCGTCGACGACGGCCGCGTCACCCTCGAAGTCACCGGCGTCGACGGACCCCGCGTCCACACCACCGTCATCGAAGGCGGCATGGTCTCCGACAACAAGGGACTCAACCTCCCCGGCGTCGCCGTCTCCGTCCCCGCCCTCTCCGAGAAGGACATCGACGACCTCCGCTGGGCCCTGCGCACCGGCGCCGACATCATCGCCCTCTCCTTCGTCCGCACCGGACGCGACATCGACGACGTCCACCGCATCATGGACGAAGAAGGCCGCCGCCTCCCCGTCATCGCCAAGGTCGAAAAACCCCAGGCCGTCGACAACATCGACGACATCGTCGCCGCCTTCGACGGCATCATGGTCGCCCGCGGCGACCTCGGCGTCGAAATGCCCCTGGAACAAGTCCCCATCGTCCAGAAGCGCGCCATCAAACTCGCCAAGCGCAACGCCAAACCGGTCATCGTCGCCACCCAGATGCTCGACTCGATGATCGACAACTCCCGCCCCACCCGCGCCGAAGCCTCCGACGTCGCCAACGCGATCATCGACGGCACCGACGCGGTAATGCTCTCCGGCGAGACCAGCGTCGGCAAATACCCCATCGAGACCGTGCGCACCATGTCCCGCATCGTCGAGGCCGCCGAGGAAGACCTCCTCGCCAAGGGCCTCCCGCCCCTCACCGAACGCAACAAGCCCCGCACCCAGGGCGGAGCCGTCGCGAGGGCCGCCGCCGAGATGGGCGACTTCCTCGGCGCGAAATTCCTCGTCGCCTTCACCCAGAGCGGCGACACCGTCAAGCGCCTCTCCCGCTACCGCTCACCCATCCCGCTCCTCGCCTTCACCCCCGACGAAGCCACCCGCGCCCAGCTCAACCTGACGTGGGGCGTCGAGACCTTCCTCGGCCCGAAGGTCGACTCCACGGACGCGATGGTCGCCCAGGTCGACGAGGAGCTCCTGCGCATCGGCCGCTGCGCGAAGGGCGACGTGGTCGTGATCACGGCCGGCTCCCCGCCCGGCGTCGCGGGCTCGACGAACCTGGTCCGCGTCCACCACATCGGCGAGGACGACAGCCCGAAGTAGGGCGGCTCAGTATTTCGGCCCGACGTGCGCATCCATGAGGGTTACGGATGCCCGTCGGGCTACGGAGATGTTGTAGGGCTTGCCCGCGCGGGTGCAGTGCGTCCAGGTGATGCCGAGCGCGTCGAGGGTGTCGGTGTAGAGGCGGCGGATGTCGTCGGAGACGTTGGTGAAGTAGTACCGGGGGTATTCGTACCGCTTTCGCTCACCCTTCACGACTCTGGTCGTCCAGTTCATGTTCCGGCATCCGTCGGAGTGGATGAGGCCCCGGACGAGATGCCAGGGGTGGGAGTCCACGATCTTCTGCTGCCACGCTTCGAGAGCGATCTGCCGCTCATGCTTCTTGCCCGCCCCGTGCTGAGGAAAGGCACAGGGCCAGTGTTTGCTGTACGACTTCACTTCGATGCAGTTGCTTCGCTGACGCCGACCGGTGCGCGGTATGGGCATGACTCTGCGTATGGCTGACTCCGCCTCGTCGATCACTCCCGGCCAGGCGGCGTCGCAGAAGATCGACAGATGGTGCTGCTTGCGCTTCGACGTGATGTGGCCGTCGCCGAGGTACAGGCCCAGTAAGTAGGCGTACGCCGCACGGTCAAGCTCCCGGCCCGTGCAGACGGGGCAGTCGGTGGGCTGTTCGTACTGCACTCCGCGTCGCTTGCGGTCCTCGTGCAGCCACCAGCCGACGGTGCCGCGCGGCACATTGAGGCGTTCCGCCACTGCTCGGTTGGTGGTGCCGCTCCGCAGGAGGGCGAGTGCTTCGTCGCGTTTCGACGGGTTGTGCTGCTCCATGCGGCGGAGTCTTGCGCGGTCTTCGAAAGTGCGCGCTCGATTCGAAGGCGCGTTCACCGGCAAGGATGAAGATCGTCAAATTGTCGCTAGACCTTGGAATCCAAGGAGAAGTGCCCCGAGTCGGATTCGAACCGACGCTGTATGGGTTTTGAATCCATCGCCTCTGCCGCTGGGCTACCGGGGCCCCTTCGAAACGAAGGATACCGGTGACCCTCCGTGCCTCAAACATACCGTAACTAGGTAGGCTCTTGGGAGCTCACCCCTGTCCTTACCAAGGAGCCCCGTGACCACCCCCGAGTCGCCCCAGCCCGTAGACGCCGTCGACGACGACAAGTCGCACGTCCCGCCGCTGACGACCCGCGTCGTCATCGCCGAGGACGAGGCCCTCATCCGCCTCGACCTCAAGGAGATGCTGGAGGAGGAGGGCTACTCCGTCGTCGGTGAGGCGGGCGACGGGCAGCAGGCCGTCGAGCTGGCCCGGGAGCACAAGCCGGACCTGGTCATCCTGGACGTGAAGATGCCGGTCCTCGACGGGATCTCCGCCGCCGAGAAGATCGCCGAGGAGTCCATCGCCCCGGTCCTCATGCTCACCGCCTTCTCGCAGCGCGACCTCGTCGAGCGGGCCCGGGACGCCGGGGCCATGGCGTACCTCGTGAAGCCGTTCAGCAAGAGCGACGTCGTGCCGGCCATCGAGATGGCCGTCTCCCGGTTCGCCGAGCTGAAGGCGCTGGAGAGCGAGATCGCGGACCTGTCCCAGCGGCTGGAGACCCGCAAGCTGGTGGACCGGGCCAAGAGCATCCTGCAGACGGATTACGGGCTCTCCGAGCCGGCCGCGTTCCGGTGGATCCAAAAGACGTCGATGGACCGGCGGATGTCGATGCAGCAGCTCGCGGAGGCGTTGATCGAGGACGCCGAGGAGAAGAAGAAGTCGGCGGAGTAGCCGCGTACACGACGTACACGTACTCGTTCGTCCGCAACGAGAGAGGCCCGCACCCGGAACCAACCGGGTGCGGGCCTCTTCCGTACGGCAGCGGCGTCAGTCCTCGCCGAGGTACGCCTTGCGGACCGACTCGTCGTGGAGCAGGTCCGAGCCGGGGCCGGAGAGGACGATCTTGCCGACCTCCATGACGTGACCCTGGTCCGCGAGGGACAGGGCGGCCTGGGCGTTCTGCTCGACGAGCAGGATCGTGGTGCCCGCCGCCTTGAGCTCGACGATGGTCTCCATGATCTTCTGCATCATGATCGGGGAGAGCCCCATGGAGGGCTCGTCGAGCATGAGCAGCTTGGGCTGGGACATCAGGGCGCGTCCCATGGCGAGCATCTGCTGCTCTCCGCCCGAGAGGGTGCCGGCGGCCTGCTTCCGTCGTTCCCCGAGGATGGGGAAGAGGTCGTAGGCGCGCTGGACGTCCTTCTCGATGCCTGCTTTGTCCGTGCGGAGGAACGCTCCGAGCTGGAGGTTCTCCGTGATGGTGAGGCGGGGGAAGATGTGGCGGCCTTCGGGGGAGTGGGCGAGTCCGAGCGCGACGATCTTGTGCGCGGGGACGCTGCCGAGGGGCTTCCCGTCGAAGGTGATGCGGCCGCCGGAGGGCTTGAGGAGCCCGGAGAGGGTCCGCAGGGTGGTGGTCTTGCCCGCGCCGTTGGTGCCGATGAGGGTGACGACCTGGCCGGCTTCGACGGAGAAGGAGATGCCCTTGACGGCTTCGATCTTGCCGTAGGCGACGCGGAGGTCTTCGACCTCTAGCAGGGCGGTCACTGGGTTTCCCCTTCCGTGCGGGTGGTGCTGTGCGCCTCTGCGGCCTCGACCTCGGCGACTTCGTCGGCGCCGGGGTCGCCTTCGAAGGGGGTGCCGAGGTAGGCGGCGACGACGCGTTCGTCGGCCTGGACCTCGCCGGGGGAGCCTTCGACGAGCTTCTCGCCCTGGACGAGGCAGGCGACGCGGTCGCAGAGGTTGAAGATGAAGCGCATGTCGTGCTCGATGACGAGGACGGCGATGCCCATGTCCCGGATCGCGAAGATGAGTTCTTCGGTGACGCGGGTTTCCTGGGGGTTCATGCCGGCGGTGGGCTCGTCCAGGAGGAGGAGTCCGGGGTCGCTGGCGAGGGCGCGGGCGATCTCCAGTTTGCGCTGGTCTCCGTAGGGGAGGTTGCGCGCGAGGTGGTCGGCCTTGTCCTGGAGGCCGATGAACTCCAGGAGTTCCATGGCGCGTTCGTGGGATGCGGCTTCGGCCTTCTTGAAGCCGGGTCCGCGCAGGAGGGCGGACCAGAGGCCTTCCTTGGTGCGGGTGTGGCGTCCGACGAGGACGTTTTCCAGCACGGTCATGTTGGCGAAGAGCCGGATGTTCTGGAAGGTGCGGGCGATGCCTGCCTGGGTGACGAGGTGGGGCTTGGGCGGCAGGACGGTGCCCTTGTAGCGGACCTTGCCCTCGGTGGGGACGTAGAGGCCGGTGAGGCAGTTGAAGAAGGTGGTCTTGCCGGCGCCGTTGGGGCCGATGAGACCGACGATCTCGCCTGCTTTGACGGTGAGGTCGACGTTGCGGACGGCGGTGAGTCCGCCGAAGCGCATGGTGACGCCGCTCGCGTCGAGCACGGTGGTGGCGGTCTCGGGTGTGGTGGTGGTCATGGTGTTCACGCCCCCGCCTTCGTGGTGCCGGAGGTGGTGCCTGCCAGGGTTTCGTCGGGTACGTCGAGCTGGCCGGTCTCGTGGTACTCCAGTTTGGCGCGCCGGTTGGCGATGAGGCCCTCGGGGCGGAAGCGCATGAGGAGGATGAGGGCGAGTCCGAAGCCGAGGAGCTGGTAGTCCGAGAGGAACTGGAGCTTGGCCGGGATCATGTAGAGGAGTGCCGCGCCGATGAGGGGTCCGCTGATGGTTCCCATGCCGCCGAGGATGACGGCGGCGAGGAGGAAGGCGGAGTTGGGCGGTACGGGTCCGGCGAAGACGTACATCTCGGGGACGACGGTGCTCTGGACGTGGGCCTGTACGGTGCCGGCGATGCCGGCGAGGGTGGCGCCGAGGGCGAAGGCGATGAGCTTGACGCGGAAGCCGTTGATGCCCATGGCGGTGGCGGCGGTCTCGTCCTCGCGGATGGCGACCCAGGCGCGGCCGATGCGGGAGCTGCCGGCTCGGCTGAAGACGAGGACCACGAGGATCATCGCGAGCAGCATGAGCATGTAGTAGTTGGCGTAGGCGCCGAGTTCGAAGCCCAGGATGGTGTGGGATTCGCCGAAGTCGTACCCGAAGAAGTTGAGGTCGGGGATGTTCGGTACGCCGTTGGGGCCGTTGGTGACGCGGGGGCCGGAGACGCCGTCGAGGTTGCCGACGGCGATGCGGAAGATCTCGCCGAAGCCGAGGGTGACGATGGCGAGGTAGTCGCCGCGGAGGCGGAGGGTGGGTGCTCCGATGACGACGCCGAAGATCAGGGAGACGGCGGCGCCGAGGAGGACGGAGGCCCAGAAGGGGAACTGGACGCCGAACGCGGATGCGCTGGTTCCGGAGACGAGGGCGGCCGTGTAGGCGCCGACGCCGAGGAAGGCGACGTATCCGAGGTCGAGGAGTCCGGCGAGGCCGACGACGATGTTCAGGCCCAGGGCGACGGTCGCGAAGATGAGGATGTTGACCGCGATGAGGGTGTACTGGTCGGTGCTCTGGGTGAACGGGAAGACGGCTGCGGCGGCGAAGGCCGCGGCGACGGCGATGGAGCGGTACTTCGTGGTGATCGCGGAGAGGCGGGCCATGAGGCCGGCCTTGAAGAGTGCGGTCACGGCGAAGCCGGTGATGATCAGGTAGCCGACGAAGAGTTCGGGGTAGGCGGTGTCGATGCCGTAGGTGACGACGAAGAGACCGATGCCGAAGGCGGCGACGATGATCAGGATCTCGGCCCAGGAGGGGAGTTCCTTGGGGCGTCCGGGCGCGGGGGCGCGGAGGCTGTTGAGGAACTTCTCGAGGGGGGAGGGGGTGGCGGTGTCGGTGATGTCCTGGTCGTGGGGGAGGCCGAGGGAGGCGACGACGGTGATGATGGCGCCGACGAGGCCGATCCAGGCTCCGGGTTCGAGGTTGACGACGCCGCCGAGTTCGACGGAGATGGCGCCGACGGTGAAGCCCATGGTGCCGAGCAGGCCGAGTGCGGCGAGTCGGACGGGGCTGTTGGTGCCGCCGGGGGTGAGCCAGCGGAGGCCCTTGATGCCGTATCCGGAGAGGGTGAACAGCAGGGTGAGGGCGGCGCCGACGAGGGTGAGGACTTGGAGGCCGCCGGGGTAGCCGGTGACGGTGAGGTCGCCGGGGAATTTCGCGGTCCAGGTCCAGGCGAGGAAGGTGGAGCCGAGGGTGAGTGCGGCTCCGGCCGCTGTGGCGGCGCGGGCTGCGGGTGCGGGGATGGGGAGGACGGGCGTCGTCTGGTGGGTCTTGGTGGTCATGGGTATCACGCCCTGTCCGTGACGCGCTCGCCGAGCAGGCCTTGTGGCCTGACGAGGAGGACGACGATGAGGAGGACGAAGGCCCAGACGTTGGCCCAGGCGCCGCCGCCGAGCTGCTCCATGCCGGGGATCTCTTCGATGTATGCGATCGAGAGGGCTTCGGCGAGGCCGAGGACGACGCCGCCGACCATGGCTCCGTAGATGTTGCCGATGCCGCCGAGGACGGCGGCGGTGAAGGCCTTGAGGCCGAGGATGAAGCCCATCTCGAAGTTGATCTGGCCCTTGTCGAGGCCGTAGGCGACCGAGGCGACGGCGGCGAAGGCGGCGCCGATGGCGAAGGCCATCACGATGATGCGGTCGGTGTTGATGCCCATGAGCTTGGCCGTGTCGGGGTCCTGGGCGGTGGCCTGCATGGCGCGGCCGCTGCGGCTCTTGGCGACGAAGAGGCCGAGGGCGAGCATGCAGAGGGGGGCCAGGACGAGGACGAAGGCGTCGGCGCGCTGGAGGTAGAGGTTGTCGAGCAGCTTGAAGGATTCGCCCTGGAACTCGGGGAAGCTGCGGGGCTTCTTCGCGTCGGGGTAGAAGCCCCAGACGAGCTGCTGGAGCACGATCGAGAGGCCGATCGCGGTGATGAGCGGGGCGAGGCGGGGGGCGCCGCGCAGGGGCCGGTAGGCGAACCGTTCCGCGGCGGTGGCCACGGCGACGGAGGCGATGGCTCCACCGATGATCATGAGCGGGATGGCGACCAGGAGGGTGGTCCCGCTGGGGAGCATGATGTAGGTGGTGAGGGCGCCGAAGCCCCCGATCATGAAGATCTCGCCGTGGGCGAAGTTGATGAGCTGGACGATGCCGTAGACCATGGTGTACCCGATGGCTATGAGGCCATAAAGGGCGCCGAGGGCAAGGCCGTTGGCCAGCTGTTGCGGCAGTTCGTGCACCGCAGGGCCTCCGATGAGCTTGTCGGATATGACTCCGCGCGAGGGCGCTGTTTGCGCCCTCGCGCGGTCTGGGTCAGGTGGGGCGGGGCTGTGCCGGGGGGATCAGTCCTCGAACGTGGCGCTCTTGACGTCCTTCCAGGCGCCCTTCTGGACCTCGTAGACGGTGAGCTGCTTGTTGGTGGTGTCGCCGTTCTCGTCGAAGGAGACCTTGCCGGTCACACCGTCGAAGGAGACCTTGGCCATGGCCTCGGTGACCTTGGCGCGGGCGTCCTCGGGGAGCTTGCCGTCGTTGTCGGCGACGACGGCCTTGACGGCCTGGATGATGGCCCATCCGGCGTCGTAGGAGTAGCCGCCGTAGGCCGCGTACGGGTCCTTGTAGCCGGCTGCCTTGTAGTCCTCGATGAACTTCTTGGCGGTCGGGAGGGCCTCGACGGGGTAGCCGATGGAGGTGGCGTAGTCGCCGTCGTTGGCCTCGCCGGAGGCGCTGATGAAGGCGGGGTCGTAGATGCCGTCGCCGCCCATGGTGGGGATCTTGGCGCCGGTCTTCTTGATCTGGTCGGAGAGCAGGCCGCCCTCGGGGTACTGGCCGCCGTAGTAGACGGAGTCGGCGCCCGAGCTCTTGACCTTGTCGGCGGTGCTGGAGAAGTCGGTCTCCTTGACCGTGACGTGGTCGGTGCCGACGACCTTGCCGCCGAGGCGCTTGAACTCGGCGGAGAAGATCGCGGCGAGGCCGGCGCCGTAGGTCTGCTTGTCGTCGACGACGTAGACCTTCTTCTTCTTGGCGTCGTTGTAGAGGTACTGGGCGGCGAACTTGCCCTGGACGACGTCGGTGGCGCAGGTGCGGAAGTAGGTCTTGAAGGGGCGCTGGATGTCGCCCTTGGCCCAGTTGTCGCCCTGGCTGAGCGCCGGGTTGGTGTTGGCCGGGGAGACCTGGGCGAGGTCGGCCTTTTCGAAGACGCCCTGCATGGACTGGGCGACGCCGGAGTTCAGGGGGCCGACGGCGCCGAGGACGTCGTCGTTGCCGACGAGCTTGGTGGCGTTGGCCTGTCCGGAGGCGGGGACGGCCTGGTCGTCGAGGGCTTCGATCTTGAACTCGATGCCGGGGACCTCGTTGTTCTTGTTCGCGGTCTTGGCCGCGAGGTCCACGGAGTTCTTGATGCCCTGGCCGAGCGCGGAGAGGGAGCCGGTCAGGGGCGCGTCGACGCCGATGACGACGGTGGTCTTGCCACCGCCGTCGCCGCTGTCCTTGCTGCCTTCGTCGCGCGACCCGCAGGCGGTGAGCGTCAGTGCTCCGGTGGTGAGCACTGCGGTGAGTATGAGCAAAGAACGGTGTCGCACGAGAGGGTCCTTTCCCTGGCGCGGCGCTCCTCGGGCATGAGGTGCCGTGATCATCGCCGGGCCGTACTGGGGTGGTACAGGGCCGTGCAGCAGACGCGCCCGGCGGCGCGGTGACTGGCCGTGACTCTAAGCGCAGGCGAGGGCCATAGGGATGGGTCGGCTGCGGATGTGACTCTCTTGTTATGCCCTTGAGCAAGGCTTGAGGTTCCTGTGAGGGGATGTGCGGGTTTCGCCTGGACTGGGCATTGCCCACATGGTGAGAACGCGCAGCTCTGCTAAGGGGCTTGGGGTGATCTTGGTGCTGTCGCGGGGGGCCGGGGCGCGAGGGGGG
>NZ_QWFA01000226.1 GCF_003501885.1 Streptomyces globisporus | reverse complement strand
CGGGGTGGACCCGCCCCCGGGGCCCCTTCTCGCCCCCGCTCTCCTCGTCCTCCTCCGCCGCGCGCTCCCGCGCATCACGCGGCGCACCGCCCAGCGCGGCCTGGGCCGCGGTGAACAGCTCCGCGGGCCTTACGCCGCCGAAGGCAGCCACCAGATGCCCGTCCGGCCTGACCAGCAGCACGGTATGGGCCGACGCTCCCGGATAGCTCTCGGTGACCAGCAGCTCCGTCGTACCGGGAAGCGCCGCCACGGCGTCGTTGAGGCGCGGCATGACGCCTGCGGTCTGCCAGTGCCGCCGGTCCCAGACGCCCGTCCCCGGCGCGACCAGGATCACCAGCGGATGGCCCTGCCCGAGCCGCTCCCGCAGCCGTGTCGTCGTCCCGTCCGGCGCGGCCACCGTCACATCGGCGACCGGCGCACCGGGGGGCGTACCGACAACGGTGTGCGCCTCGGCGTGCGGTGGTGAAAGGGGGGAGTGCGAGTACGAAGGGGGCGCACCCAGTGCTCCACGGCCCAGATGGCCGTCGGCGAGCAGGGTGTCGTGGCCGCGTGCGGTGCCCGGGACCAGGGTCCGCAGACCGCCGCCGCCGCGCAGTATCGGCAGCGACTGATCGGCGGCGCGCAACCGGGCGGCCACGGCGGCCCGCCGCTCCGCCTGGTAACTGTCGAGCAGTTGCTCGGCCGGGCCGTGGTGCCAGGCGTGGGCCAGCTTCCAGGCCAGGTTCTCGGCGTCCCGGATGCCCTCGTCGAGCCCCTGCGTGCCCAGAGCACCCAGCAGATGTGCCGCGTCTCCCGCCAGGAACGCGCGCTGCTTGCGCCAGCGCCGGGCGAGCCGGTGGTGGAGCGTGTGGACGCCGGTGTCCAGCAGTTCGTACGGCGGAGTCTCGCCGCACCAGCCGGCCAGCGTGTCCCGGATCCGGGTGATCACCGCCTCGGGGGTGACCAGTTCGCCGCGTGGCGGCAGCAGCCAGTCCAGCCGCCAGACGCCGTTCGGCAGCGGTCGGGCGGAGACCTCCTCGCCACCGGTCCGCCAGGGCGGCTGCCGGTGCGACACGGCCTCGTCGGGCCAGGGCAGTTCGGCCCGCAGCGCGGCGACGGCATGGCGCTCCACCGCCGTACGGCCGGGGAACCGGATGTCCAGCAGCTTGCGCACGGTCGACCGGGCGCCGTCGCAGCCGACCAGATAACTCCCGCGCCACCAGGTCGATCCCGGCTCCCTGGTGTGCACCGTGATGCCGTCGCGGTCCTGCTCCAGCGTGTCGATCCGGCTCATCGGCACCAGCCGGACCAGCGGTTCCTTGTTCACCGCCGCACGCAGCGCGGCGCTCAGCTCGTGCTGCGGCAGGTGCAGCGGCGAGGGAAGGAGGCCGGGCAGCGGCTCGCCGTCCTCGTCCGGCCGGCCCCCGCTCAGCGGCATCGCCCGGACCGACTGCTTCCGGCGCATCGAACGCCAGCCCCTCCAGCGCAGCCCGACCCGGTCCAGCTCCCGGCAGCCGAGGCGGCCCACCAGGTCGGCGGTGTCCTCGCGCAGCACGACCGTGCGGGCGGGCCGGGGCTCCTCCGTGCCGGGGCCCTCGTCGAGGAGTACCGAGGGGACGCCCTGGGCGGCGAGGGCCAGCGACAGCGTCAGGCCGACGGGCCCGGCGCCGACGACGATCACCGGGTCCACAGCGCGTACCCTCCGGCCCTGGCGGTCATGCGGAACGTGGCAGAGGTAGCCGGGTGCGTGATCACAGAACGTATGCAACCCACTGGTGGTGCTTGCGTCAAGTGACCGAGGCAGCGACGCGTGCGCCGCTGCCTCGAATGCTCCTGCCGGGAGGGGCCGGTAAGGCCCCGGGGAGGTCAGTCCTTCGTCACTCCGGCCCCAGCGCCACCATCGACCGTCGGGCCTGCGCCCCCTGCGCCCCCGGCCCGCGGGCCGGGAATGTCCTCCACCGTGGGGATGTCGGCGGTCTGGACGCCGGGCGCCACCTTGATGCCGGTTTTGGCGCGGCGGCCGCGCTTCTCGATCCACGTCGCCAGCGCCGAGAGCAGCAGACACATCGCGATGTAGATCGTGCCGATGACGACGATCGTCGAGACGTACGGGTACTGGCCGTTCACCTGGGTGTTGGAGGCGATCAGACGCGCGGTCTGGAGCAGCTCCGGGTACAGGATGATGAAGCCCAGCGAGGTGTCCTTGAGGGTCACCACGAGCTGGCTGATGATCGTCGGCAGCATCGAACGGATCGCCTGCGGCATCAGGACGGTCGTCATGACCTGGGTCTTGCTCATGCCGAGGGCGTACGCGGCCTCGCTCTGGCCCTTGGGCACCGAGTTGATCCCGGCGCGCAGCACCTCGGCCTGGACGCAGCCGTTGTAGACGGAGAGACCCGCCGCCAGCGCCCACATCGAGTAGTCAGTGAGGAAGCCGACCCAGATCGCGTAGATGGTGATCAGCAGCGGCAGCGAGCGGAACAGCTCGATGAAGGTGGTCGCCACCCAGCGGATCGGCTTGTGGTCGGAGAGCCGGCCCACCGCCAGGAGCACGCCGAGGACCAGCGAACCGACCGCGGCGAGACCGAACGCCTTGAGGGTCGCGAGCACCGCGTCGGCGATGTTCTGCCGGATGCCCGCGTAGTTGAAGATGTCCCACATCTCGGGGGCGAGGTGTCCCTTGTCGGCCAGCCGCATGATGCTGACGGCGATCAGCACCACGATGGCGAGGCTGCCGACGACGGCGTAGATCCGGTTGCGGACGACGGCCTTGGGGCCCGGGGCGTCGTAAAGAACGCTGGCGCTCATCGGGCGACCTCCATGCGACGCTCCAGCAGCCGGAAGAGGCCGCTGATGGTAAAGGTGATGATCAGGTACCCGATGGCCACCCAGATGAAGACGGGGACGATGTCGTAGCCCTTGTCACTCATCAGCTTCTGCCAGCCGAACAGTTCGGCGTTGCTGAAGGCGCCGGCGATCGCGGAGTTCTTCGTCAGGGCGATGAAGATGCTGCTCAGCGGCGGGATCACGGTCCGCGTCGCCTGGGGGAGCACCACGATCTGCAGGGTCTGGGCGAACGTCATGCCGATCGAGCGCGCGGCCTCCGCCTGCCCCAGCGGCACGGTGTTGATGCCGGAGCGGACCGCCTCGCAGACGAAGGACGAGGTGTAGAAGCCGAGGGCCAGGGAGCCGAGGACGAACGGGCTCATCCCCGGGAAGAGGATCTCCGGCACCACGAAGAAGAAGATCAGGAAGAGCAGCGTCAGCGGGGTGTTGCGCATCAGCGTGACCCACGCGGTGCCGAAGTACCGCAGCGGCGGCACCGGCGAGACGCGGAATCCGGCGACGACGACACCGAGAACCAGGGCGATAAGCGAGCTGACGGCGGTGATCGACACAGTTCCTATGAAGCCGTCGCGGAACGCTGGGAAATTGTCGAGCAGTACGTTCATGAGGTCTCCGCGTCGGCGGTCGTCGGCATCGGGGCAGGGGAAGGAGCGCCCCGTCTCCCCGCCGCCCCCGGGGAGAGGGGGGACGGCGGAGGCGTACGGGACGCCCGGGTCACTCACGGGGCGTCGTGACGGGTGTCGGCGCTCGGACACCGGGAGGTGCCGGGCGCCCGACGGTGCCGGGCGCCCGAGGGCGTCAGTAGCGCTCGATGGCCGGCGGGTCGACGAAGTCCGAGCCGGACAGACCGAGGGTGGCCTCGTAGATCTTCTTGTACGTGCCGTCCTTGACGCGGTCCTCCAGCGACTTGCTGATGGCCTCGCGGAGCACCTTGTCGTCCTTGTTCAGGCCGACACCGTAGGGCTCGTCGGTGAACGGCTTGCCGACGACCTTGAGCTTGCCCTTGTTGGCCGCGGCGTAGCCCTTGAGGATCGAGTCGTCGGTGGTGACGGCGTCGACCTGCTTGGTCAGCAGCTGCTGCACGCAGTCGGAGTACTTGGCCAGCTCGACGACGCTCGCGCCGTACTCCGGCTTCTTGATCTCCTGCAGCGGCGTGGAGCCGACGATCGAGCAGACCTTCTTGCCCTTCACCGACTCCTTGCCGGTGATCGCCGTCTCGTCCTTGCGCACCAGGAGGTCCGCGCCGGCCTTGTAGTACGGACCGGCGAAGCCGACCTGCTTCTTGCGCTCGTCGTTGATCGTGTAGGTGCCGACGTAGTAGTCGACCTGGCCCTTGGAGATGGCCGTCTCACGGACGCCGGAGTCGACGGTCTTCCACTCGATCTGCTTCTCCGAGAAGCCGAGGTCGGCCGCGACCATCTTGGCGATCTCGATGTCGAAGCCCGAGCGCTCCTTGGTCGCCTGGTCCTCGAAGCCGAGGTACGGCTGGTCGGCCTTGGCGCCGATGATGAGCTTGCCGCGCTCCTTGGCCTTCTTGAAGACCGGGGAGTCGAGGGCGACGTCCTTGGCGGCGGTGTACGTGGGCAGCTCGGGGGCGCCGGAGGCGCCCGGCTGGGTGCCGCCCGGTTTGTCACCGGCGGAACCCTCCTTGCCACCACACGCGGTCGCGGTCAGGGCGAGGACGGCGATGGCCGCCACGGCGGCGGACTTGCGGAGCTTCATGTGAACAATCCTTAGGTCGTAGGTCGTTGTCGTCAGTGGTGAAGGATCTTCGACAGGAAGTCCTTGGCCCGGTCGCTGCGCGGATTGCTGAAGAACTGGTCGGGCGCCGCCTCTTCGACGATCTTCCCGTCCGCCATGAACACGACGCGGTTGGCGGCGGACCGGGCGAAGCCCATCTCGTGGGTGACGACGATCATCGTCATCCCGTCCCTGGCCAGCTGCTGCATGACTTCGAGGACCTCGTTGATCATCTCCGGGTCGAGCGCCGACGTGGGCTCGTCGAAGAGCATGACCTTCGGGTCCATCGCCAACGCCCGTGCGATCGCGACGCGTTGCTGCTGGCCACCGGAGAGCTGCGCCGGATACTTGTCGGCCTGTACGCCGACGCCCACCCGGTCGAGCAGGGTCCGGGCCTTCTCCTCCGCGGCCTTCTTGTCGGCCTTGCGGACCTTGATCTGGCCCAGCATGACGTTCTCCAGCACCGTCTTGTGTGCGAAGAGATTGAACGACTGGAAGACCATGCCCACGTCGGCACGCAGCCTGGCCAGCTCCTTGCCCTCCTGGGGCAGGGGCTTGCCGTCGATCGAGATCGCTCCCGAATCGACCGTCTCCAAGCGGTTGATCGTGCGGCACAGCGTGGACTTGCCGGACCCGGAAGGCCCGATGACGACCACGACCTCGCCACGGGCGATGGTCAGGTCGATGTCCTGGAGCACATGCAGCGCGCCGAAGTGCTTGTTGACGTTGCTCAGTACGACCAGGTCGTTCGCCGCGGGCGCGGCATCCTCGGCGTCCTTGGTCACTGAAACTCCGCTCATCGGCTTCTTGCTCCGTCCTCCTCGGTTGAACAAGGACCCTAATGACGCAGTGCGACCAACGTCATTACATCTGAGCGGAAATTGAGCATAACGATCCGGCGGCAACCGGACACTCCGCGTGAACAGGACGCCCCGCGCCGCCCCGGGGCGTACCGGGTGCATAACGGAAACCCCGCTGTAACCGGCAGACTCTTGACTGGTGTGCCGTTCATCGGCGTGGATGCCTTGAGCGAGGTCGACGCGGAGCGTCGATGAACGGAAGATCACGGCAAGTGTCTTCCGGACGAAGCAGGGTGAAACGCGGGACAACACCCGGTGACAGCGTGCAACGGTTGCACGTATGAGCCCGAGGAGCCGGACGGCCCCGGGAGAGACGGAGGGGAGGGCCATGAGACTGCTGCTCGTCGAGGACGACGACCATGTCGCGGCGGCCCTGTCCGCCGTGCTCGCCCGGCACGGATTCCAGGTCGTGCACGCCCGCAACGGCGAGGAGGCCCTGCGCGCGCTGCTGCCCGCCGAGAAGGAGCCCTTCGGGGTGATCCTCCTCGACCTCGGCCTGCCCGACCAGGACGGCTACGAGGTGTGCGGCAAGATCCGCAAGCGCACCGCCACCCCCGTGATCATGGTCACCGCCCGCGCCGACGTGCGCTCGCGCATCCACGGCCTCAACCTCGGCGCCGACGACTACGTCACCAAGCCGTACGACACCGGCGAGCTGCTCGCCCGGATCCACGCCGTCGCCCGGCGCACCTCCGGCGCCGAGGACACCGCACCGACCCCCGTCGCCGCCCTGCGCCTCGGGCCGGTCGCCATCGAGCTGCCGACCCGCCGGGTCAGCGTCGACGGTGAGGAAGTCCAGCTCACCCGCAAGGAGTTCGACCTGCTGGCCCTCCTCGCCCAGCGCCCCGGCGTCGTCTTCCGCCGCGAGCAGATCATCAGCGAGGTCTGGCGCACCAGCTGGGAGGGGACCGGACGCACCCTGGAGGTCCACGTCGCCTCCCTGCGCTCCAAGCTGCGGCTGCCCTCCCTGATCGAGACCGTGCGGGGCGTCGGCTACCGGCTCGTCGCGCCGTCCGCGTAACCGAACGGGTACGTTTCCCCGGTGCGCTCCCGCCTGCTCCCGCTGCTCATCGTCCTGATGGCCGCAGTCCTGGTCACCCTCGGCTTCCCGCTCGCGATCAGCGTCGCCGCCGCAGAGCAGCAGCGCCTGGTGATCGACCGGATCGACGACACCGCGCGGTTCGCCGCCCTGGCCCAGTCCATCACCGACACCTCCCCGGACAGCGAGGAGCGCCGCCGCACCCTCCAGACCGACCTGGAGGTCTACGCCTCGGTGTACGACATCCGGGCCGGCGTCTTCTTCCAGGACGACCGGGCCCTGGCCAAGGCGCCCGGCTCCTGGGCCCTGCCCGCCGAGGGGGAAGGGCGCACGGCCTTCGACGAGGCGCTGCTCGGCCGCCGCTCGCACGATCCGCCGCAGGTCTGGCCCTGGCAGAACGGGCGCGTCGTCGTCGCCTCCCCCGTGGTGCGCGACGGCGACGTGGTCGCCGTGGTCGTCATCGACTCGCCGACCGGCGAGATGCGGTCCCGGATCGTGCGGACCTGGCTGCTCATCGGCCTCGGCGAGGCGCTGGCTCTGCTGGTGGCGGTCGGCGCGGCGGTCCGGCTCACCGGCTGGGTCCTGCTGCCCGTGCGGACCCTGGACGCGGCCACCCGCGACATCGCCGGGGGCCGCATGCGCTCGCGCGTCGCCGCCTCCGCCGGGCCGCCGGAACTCCGGCACCTGGCCCGCTCCTTCAACGAGATGGCGGACAACGTCGAGGACGTGCTGGAGCAGCAGCGCGCCTTCGTCGCGGACGCCTCGCACCAGCTGCGCAACCCGCTCGCCGCCCTGCTGCTGCGCATCGAGCTGCTCGCCCTGGAGCTGCCCGAGGACAGCGAGGAGATCGCGGCCGTGCGCACCGAGGGCAAGCGGCTGGCCCGGGTCCTCGACGACCTCCTGGATCTCGCACTGGCCGAGCACGCCGAAGCGGACCTCCAGCTGATCGACATCGTCCCGCTCACCGCCGAGCGGGTCGCCTCCTGGCGCCCGATGGCGGACCGGGAGGGTGTGCGGCTCACCTTGGAAGGCGCCCCGGCGGCCACCGCCTGGGCCGACCCCGTGGCGCTCTCCAGCGCCCTGGACGCGGTGATCGACAACGCCCTGAAGTTCACCCCGGCCGGGGAGGACGTCACCGTCACCGTCGCCGCCGGAACCCGTACGACGACCGTCGTGGTCGCCGACCGGGGCCCCGGCCTCACCGAAGCGGAGCTGGAACGCGTCGGGGACCGCTTCTGGCGCAGCACCCGCCACCAGAACGTCAGCGGATCGGGGCTGGGCCTCTCCATCTCCCGGGTGCTGCTCGCGGCGGGCGGCGGCTCGATCGCGTACGAGCACCACGCACCGCACGGCCTGCGGGTGACCGTCTCGCTGCCCCGCGAACGGCCGGGCGGCTGATCCGGTGATCCCCGGGCCAGGAGGGGGCGCGCGCCCTGGGGCCTTTCGTTTGGATCAGCCCTCGCCGGGGAGTGGTCAGGGCTTCACCGAGCGGTAGTAGTCCTTGGCGCCTTCGTGCACGTCCAGCGGATCCGTGTAGATCGCCGTCCGCAGATCCACCAGCTGCGCCGCGTGGACCTCACGGCCGATCCGGTCCCGGCTGTTGATCACCGTCCGGGTGAACGCCTCGGTCATGGCCGCGTCCGTACGGTCGGTCGTGACGAGCAGATTGGCGACGGCGACCGTGGGCACGGACTGGCCCTGCTGGGCTTCCGGATAGGCGTCGGCGGGCATCATGGCCGACCGGTAGAAACGGGTGGGACCCGTCGCCGCCTGCAACTTCGCGACCAGGTCCGCCTCCAGCGGCACCAACCGGACGGCGAAGCGCTCCGACAGCTCCTGCACGGCGGCGGTCGGCAGCCCGCCCGACCAGAAGAAGGCGTCCAACTGGCCCTGCGTCAGCCGTACGGGCATGGTGTCGATGCCCACCGGCACCGGGGTGATGTCGTCGGCCGGATCGAGCCCCGCCGCCTTCAGCAGCCGGTCCGCGACCAGCCGCACCCCGGAACCCTCCTGGCCGACACCCACCCGCTTGCCCCGCAGATCGGAGGCGCTGCGGATGTCGGAGTCGCGGGGGACGACCAGCTGGACGTAGTCGTCGTACAGCCGGACACAGCCACGCAGCCGCTGGGCACCCTGCCTGCCGTCGCGCAGATAGGTGGCCACGGCGTCGGCCGTGGCGATGGTGAAGTCCGCCTCGCCCGTCGCCACCCGCGCGAGGTTCTGCTGCGACCCCTCGCTGGTCCGCAGCCGTATGGCCACCTCCGGCATGTCCTTGGCGAGTGCGTCCTCCAGCCGCTCCCCGTACCGCTGGTAGACCCCGCTGGGCACCCCGGTGGAGAAGGTGAGCGGACCGCTCGGGTCCCCCTCGTCGCCCTGGGGCTGAAGCCACCACGCGAGCAGCCCGAGCACGACCGCCAGGAGGGCGCCCGTCTGCAGGGTGCGCCGGCGGCCGAATCGGGACAGAGCGTGGTGCATGCGCGCGATCCTGCCAGCTCACCCGCCCCCCTGGCCAGGCTCGCCCATGAGGCCCGCCCCACAGTCGGCGGGGGAGCGGAGAGGGGGCGGGGCAGCTGGCAGGATCGCGCGCATGCAC
>NZ_QWFA01000225.1 GCF_003501885.1 Streptomyces globisporus | reverse complement strand
GGCCGGTGCCGGGGCGGCCGGCGCGGCAGCCTGCGGGGCGGGCGGGGCCTGCTGCGGTTCGTCCACGGAGATGCCGAAATCCGTCGCCAGGCCTTCGAGACCGGTGCTGTAGCCCTGCCCGACCGCGCGGAACTTCCAGGCGCCCTGACGGAGGTACAGCTCGCCGAGGATGAAGGCGGTCTCGACCGTGGCGTCCGTGCTGTCGAAGCGGGCCAGCTCCGCGCCGCCCGCCGCGTCGGTGATCCGTACGTAGAGCCCGCTCACCCGGCCGAAGGTGCCGCCGTCGGCCGATGCCGCGACGACGATGCGCTCGATCCCGGGCTCGACCTTCCCGAAGTCGACGAGGAGGGTGTCGGTGACCCCGTCGGGGGCGGTCCGCTTGCCCTCGTGCCGGACCGCTCCGGAGGCGTGGGCCGGCTGGTTGTAGAAGACGAAGTCCGCGTCGTCGCGGACCTTTCCCGCCACCAGCAGCAGCGCGGAGGCGTCGACGTCCGGGACGCCCGGTGCGGCGCGCCACCCCAATTCGACGCGCACGGCGCCGGCAGGCACCGGAACGTTGGTTCCCTTTTGCATAGTCATGATCGCCCCCATCACGAGTCCGGCTGCCCGCAGGCTTTCCCCCCACAACTTAACGGCCGGTGGTGGGAAAGCCTCCGGACGGCGGCGCCAAGGCGGGCCGAGGCGGGGGACGAACCACAGACCTAGGGTCTGCGCGGAGGACCTTCGCCGTCCCGGGCGAGTCCCGCGAGGGCGGCCTCGCGCGGGGTGCCGTCCGTCGCCGGTCCGTCGAGCCGCACGGCGCCGCTGTGCGTGCTCCACGTTTCGAGCGCGGTGCGGCAGGCGTGGTCGAGGTGGCGCAGCCGCGAGAGGTCGAGCTCCACCGGCCGGTCCTTCGGCAACGCTTCCAGGGTGTCGAGGATCAGCGGCAGGCGCAGGAAGGTGGCACTGCCGCTGAGGGAGACCGTGGTGCGGTCGTCCCGCTCGTCGATGTCGAGCCGGACCACGGATGTCTCCCAGGCGGTCTTGATCACGGCCAGTCCGATACCGAGCAGCACGCCCATGAACATGTCCGTGAGGACGATGGCCAGCGCGGTCACCACCAGGACCACGGCCTCGCCCCGGTGTTCACGCCAGAGCGCACGGATGGTGGCGACCGGGATGAGCTTCGCGCCGGCGTGGACGAGGATCCCGGCGAGGGCGGCCACCGGGATGAGGCCGAGCATCGCGGGGAACAGGGCCGCGAACACCAGCAGCCACACGCCGTGCAGGATCCGGGAGGCCTTGGTGCGCGCGCCTGCCTGCACGTTGGCGGCACTGCGCACGATGACGGCGGTCATGGGCAGTGCGCCGACGAGGCCGCATATGGTGTTGCCCGTCCCCTGGGCCACGAGTTCCTTGTTGAAGTGCGTGCGCGGACCGTCGTGCATCCGGTCCACGGCGGCGGCGCTGAAGAGGGATTCGGCCGAGGCGATGAGTGTGAAGGCGAGGATGACGCCCAGGAGACCGACATCCGCGAGGAGACCGAAGTCGTCCAGGCCTGTCAGCCGCAGTGAATCGATCAGCCCTTGGACCTCGATCGGGGCGACGGGCAGGTCGAACACGGCCACCGTCGCGGTGGCCAGCCCCACGGCCGCCAGCGGCCCGGGGAGCATCCCGGGCAGCCGTCCGGGAAGCCGCTTCCACAGGACCAGGACCAGGATGGTGCCCGCGCCGATCGCACAGGAGGAGATCGCCGGGGCTCCGTGGATCCGTGTGAACAGGTCCGGCAGTCCGGCCAGGTTGTCGAGACCGCTGCCGGGGGCGCTGAACCCGGCCATGGCGTAGAGCTGACTGCTGATCAGTACGAGACCGATGCCGGCGAGCATGCCGTGGACGACGGCGGTCGAGATCGCGCGGAACCACCGGCCGAAGCCGATGAGACCCAGCCCGATCTGAAGGATTCCCGTGGCCAGGACGAGGATGCCGAGAGCCGCGACGCCGTGGGTGGTGACGGCCTCGTGGACCAGCACGGTCAGTCCGGCGGCCGGACCGCTGACCTGGAGCGAACTGCCCGGCATCGCACCGGTGACCAGTCCGCCGACGATGCCCGTGACCAGGCCCAGTTCGGCGGGGACACCGGAAGCGACCGCGATCCCGACGCAGAGGGGGACGGCGACGAGGAACACCACGATCGAGGCGAGGACGTCACGGGACAGGACGTCCGGGCGTAACCCGCGGTGGGATGAGGACATGAGATCTCAGCTCCTTGGGGAGTGGGGGGAGTCGGCGAGTGGCGGCGGGGGCGGCCGCTGCGCTCACGCCGGATCGCTGTCACAGGGAGGAGAAGGTTCCGGTGGAGAGCCGGTGGGTCAGCACGGAGCCGGTGTGGACCTCGTAGTACCAGGCGTGCAGTCCGAGCCGGCCCTCGCCCACGGCCCGGCTCACGCACGGATAGGCGCGCAGGTTGTCCAGCTGCGCCACCGCATGGCGCTGTACGGGCTGTTCACAGTCGGGACCGAAGCCTTCGGGGCCCTGGAAGCGGCCCGCGGGGGCGGACCGGCCGAGCCAGCCCCGTACCGCCGGCAGGGTCCGCAGGTCCTCGCCGCGGGCCAGGGCGCCGACGGCGCCGCAGTGGGAGTGTCCGCAGAGGATGATGTCGGACACCTCCAGCACGCAGACGGCGTACTCGATGGTCGCCATCTCGCTGGTGGGCGCGTCCGGATCGTACGGTGGGACGATGTTCCCCGCCGTACGCATCTCGAACAGTTCGCCGGGTCCGGAGTCGGTCAGCAGGGCGGGGACGACCCGGGAGTCCGAGCAGGTGATGAACATGGTGGACGGCCGCTGGCCGGCCTCGAACTCCTTGAGGTCGCGGCCCGCTCCGCCGCAGCGGGCGGGGAAGGTGCGGGCATGGTCGATGAGTCGTCGCACAGGGGGTCCTCCATACGGGCATACGGCAGCGGCGTGCGGCTCGTCGTGCGAAGGCAGGGGCCGCTGCAACCGTCGTCAGGGCCACTCACGGGCCTCGCGTCGCCGAACGACCCGCAAGGAGGAGTCTGTGGGCGGGCGATGAGGTGGCGGTGAGACGGCAGTGAGACTGTTCTCATCGCGTACGACGGCCCGCGACCGCCGCCCCGGCGCAGTGTCCGCCCGGGGCGGCGGGCGTCAGGCCCGCAACCGATAGCCGACGCCCCGCACGGTCTGCACCCGTTCGGCTCCGATCTTGCGCCGCAGGTATCGGATGTACACGTCGACGATGTTGGAGCCGGGGTCGTAGTCGAACCCCCACACCTGGCTGAGCAGCTGCTCGCGGGACAGGACCCGGTCGGGGTTGCGCATGAGGATCTCGGCGAGGGCGAACTCCCGGGCGGACAGGTCGGCGATGCGCTCGCCGACCTGGGCCCTGCGGGTCCGAAGGTCCAGCAGCAGGTCGCCCACCCGCAGCAGGAAGTTCTCCGGTGGCTCCTCACGGCGCAGACGCAGCCGTACGCGGGCCAGCAACTCGTCGAAGGCGAACGGTTTGACCATGTAGTCGTCGGCGCCGCTCTCCAGGCCCGCCACGATGTCGCTCACGCTGTCGCGCGCGGTGAGGATGACGACGGGCAGGCTGACGCGCGCCTTCCGCAGCTTGCGCAGCACGGTCAGCCCGTCGTCGCCGGGCAGGCCGAGGTCGAGGATGAGGAGATCGAAGTCCCGGCCGCGAGCGTGCTCGTAGGCGGCGACGCCGTCGGCGACGACCCGGGTGACGTACCCACTACGGCGCAGGCCTTTTTCGACAAAGGCGGCGATGCGCGCCTCGTCCTCGGCTATCAGGATCCTGCTCACAGAGGGTTCCTTCGGTCGTGGGGTGCAGTGCGGGAAGGTCGATGACGAATCTCGCGCCGCCTCCGTCGGCCTCCTCGACGCGGGCGACGCCGTCGTGTGCCTGGGCGATCTCGCGGACCAGGGCGAGCCCCAGGCCGATGCCGGTGGCGGCCCGGCCGGGGACCGCCGTGCCTCCCTGGTAGAAACACTGGAAGATCCGCTCACGGTCCTCCGGGGCCACACCGGGCCCGGTGTCCGCCACCCACAGCAGTACCCGGCCGCGCCACAGGCGCGACCCGATCTCGATGGTGTCGCCTTCGCCCGTGTGACTGACCGCGTTGGCCGCGAGCTGCATCAAAGCCTGGGTGACCCGTTGTCCGTCCAGACGCACGCTGACGTCGGCGACCTCGGCCACCGTCCAGTGCCTGGGCCCCAGCGCCTGGGCTTTGGCCGCCGTGTCGACCACGAGGTCGGTGAGACTGATCTGGCCGATCGCGAGGAAGTCGGGTCGCTCGGCTCGCGCCAGGAGCAGCAGGTCGTCCACGATCCGCCGCATCCGGTCCAGTTCGTCGACCAGCAGGGTCCGGGTCTGCCCGTGCAGACTACCGGGGGCCTCCTCCATCAGCTCCAGGTGGCCCCGCAGAACCGTGATGGGGGTGCGCAGTTCGTGCGCCACCTCGTCCAGGAACCGGCGTTGTGCGGTGAAGGCGCCCGACAGGCGATCGAGCATGTGGTTGAACGTCTCCGCCAGAGCCGCCACATCGTCGCTCCCCCGCACCGGCAGCCGCTGGCTGAGGTCCGTCTCGCTGATCCGCTCGGCCGTCTGCCGGACCAGTCGGATCGGCGCCAGGACCCGGCCCGCGACCAGCCAGCTCGCCAGCCCGGCGAGCACCAGGGCGAAGCAGCCCGAGAGCAGCAGCAGCCGGGCCATGTGACGCTCCTGGCGCAGTTCCTGGTCCCGGAAGGACAACAGGACGAGCCGGGTGTCGGCTCGGTCGCCCGCCATCTGAACCGGGACGACGCCGTAACGGACCTTGCCGGCCGGAGAGTCCAGCCACCGGACGCGGGTGTCGGAGGTGCGCGCCATCAGGGCCACGACCGACGGGTCCCGGTCCAGGCGGGCCGGGGCCGGGCCGGGGCTGCGCCGGTCCGCCCGCCCGTCGACGACGCTGAAGAAGGCGGCGTTGTGCTCGGGGCGGTGGACCGCCATGAACCCGGTCAGCAGCGCGGCGCCGGAGGTGAAGCGCTCACCGGTGTACGGGTCTCGGGAGGAGCGGGCGAACGCTCGCAGCTTGTCGGCCTCGGAAAGAAGCTTCGCGTCGACCTGTCGGTCCAGTTCCGCCTGCCAGACGATCGTGATGCCGAAGGTGGGCACGGCCAGGGCCGCGCCGAGCAACAGGAGCATCCAGCCGACGATGCGGGAGCGTGCGCTGGTGGAGCGCCACATCATCAGTCGTCCCACTCGTCGTCCGCATCCTCCGGAGGTCCGTCCGAAGCTTCCGTCTCTTCGTCGTCGCTCCCGGCGCCCCACCCGTCGTCGCCCTCGTCATCCACCTCACCCCGGGGGGCCCGTGAGCCCTTCTCGTCGTCGCCGACGAGGTATGACGCCCCCGTGCCCCCGTCGTCGGCCGCAGGCGGTGGCGACGGGGGCACGGGCCGGCCGCCCGAGCAGGTGCGGGACGGGCCGGGCGCGGCGGCGGGGGGTGTCACGGCGGGGCGGCCCGGGCCGGACGGAGAGGTCGGCGAGGGCGTCGGGCCGTGCGGAACGGGCACGACCACCACCGACCCCATCGAAGGCGCCACACTCTGGCCGGGCCATAACCAGACGGCCAGTAACGCCGCAGCACCCGCGCAGCAGCCCACTAATACCGACCCCACCCCTCGCCAGAACATATGGCCATTCTGCCTTCGTGGGACTCGGTGAACGGACTTGAGGAGAGCATTCTCATCTTCGAGGGCCGCGACCCCGTCCGTCTCCCGTCACGGTGCTGCCGGGCGGGCCGTCCGGAAGCGTCCGCGCACCGCTGTCCACCCGCGTCCATCAGGGACTTCGCGGTTGGTGGGGCGCTGCGGTCCGGGTCAGCCACGGCCCAGGGGTCATGCGACGAGAACGCGCCGAATCCCACCCCGTTCGTGGCTGCTTCCCGTGGTTCGGTATTGCCGTTCGTTGACAGTCACTCAATCTTCCTTTTACCTTCGGCGAGCGGGTCGAGGGATAATGCATCGACCGTCGACCCCATGACCGGGAGTACCTTCCGCACTGTCATCGGAGGACCTCATGGAACAGCTCATCAAGAAGATGTCCGAGGACGACATCTGGCAGAACTGGATCGCCGTCAACTCGCCAGAGAGATCCACGAAGGACGGTTGTATCAGCGCAGCACCCAAGAGCGGCTGCATCAGTGCCGCACCGAAGGCGGGCTGTATTTCCTGACCCATCGCGGGGGCGCCCGGGCCGACTCCGCATGAGGCCGTTCCCCGACCGTGGCGCATTACCCGGAGCCCCCGCCCCGGCTCCCCAAGCCCGTATTTCTTCAGCTGCGTGAAACATGAGAAGGAATTAATGAAGGGCCAGCCGACCGACGAGGTCATCGAACATATTCGCGACATACCGATCTATCAGGAGTCCTTGGCCCAGGGCTACTTCCCGGTGCTGGACAAGCCGGAGATCGCCCGCGGGTTCCCCGGCAACTGGATGACACCCCGCCTGGCAGCGGCACTGGAGAACGGCGAGGCGGAGTTCGTCCTGTCCACCGGCACCAACCATGCCCGGATGCGGATCATCCGACCGCCGTACTTCCTGCTCCGCTCCTACTACGAACTGTGGCGTGACCACCCCGACATCGGCGGGACCTGGGAGTCGGGCTGCCCCCGCGTCTCGCTGACCACGGTGCTGGCCACCGAACACGTGGCGCGGGTCAATGCCGCCCGGCACGGCGTCGAGCCGGGGCGGGCTCCGAGCCTGGCCGACCGTCGGCTGGACGAGCGGACCTGCTACCTCAACCTCCGTCTTGACCCCGCACATTGGGACCGATCGGAGGTGTTGCGGATGCTCCGGGAGATCGATCAGGCCCGTTCTTCGCATCCGCAGGGCCACTACCATCTCGACTGTTCCGGGTACCACTTGGCCTATCTGGTGCGGAAGGCCGAGGCCTGGGGGCTGGGTGACGCGTTTCCCGAACCGGCCAGCATCATCCACGCCTACGAGTACACGCCGGTGAACGTACGGCACTTCCTGCACCAGCGCTTCGCCTGCCCGGTCATCGACCTCTTCGGCAGTACGGAGTTGGGCTATCTCTTCTACAGCGACCGGGAAGGAAGGTACTGGCCCCACTTGGACGGGATGAGCGTCGAACTCCTCCCGGTGGCCCCCGGAAGCACGATGCACCAACTCGTCGTCACCAGCGTGCGCAATCCCTACATGCCGCTCGTCCGCTACCGGTCGGGCGATTGTGTGCGCACTCTGGACGGCGCGCCGGATCCCGCCGGGATCGTCCAATTCTGCGGTCGGCTCGCGGAATTGCTCCCGACACCGAAGGGACCGGTAGCCCAGGGCGACCTCGACCGGCATATCGCGGCTGCTTCCCCCCGGATCTTCCTGCACCAACTCCGGCTCCACGGCGACACGGAGGCCACTCTGCTGTACACGACGTTCACCGGCGAGCCGCTCGGTGAGTCCGAGACGGAGTCGCTGCGACGCGGCACGGGCGAACTGACGGCACGGAGCTGCCGAATCGAGCACCGCGCCCGCATCCCGATCGGGCCGTCCGGCAAGTACGCCTGGCTCACCGGCCGACGCACCTGACGCCCCGCCCTCCACGGGAAAGGAACGCCATGACCAGCGGACAGAAGATATCCGCCGACGACCTCAAGCACCTGCTCGGCGAGGAGCTCCACGCCGAAGTGGTGCGGCTTTTCCGGGACAAGGCACCGGAGGCACCGCCCGGCTTCGTGGAACGACAGGTCACCGAATGTCTGCGGTACCTCTATCTCGTCTCCCTCCACCGGGATCGGCTCAGCGGGCTTTTCCTGCCGGTCGAACAGGAAATCGACGAGATATGGCACTACCTCATCCTGCAGACCCGTGAATACCGGGCGCTGTGCGAGGAACGGCTCCCCGGGCGGTTCTTCATCAACCACCGCAGCATCGCCTACGAGAACTACCAGGAAGGCCCGGGACGCGAACGGGCACTGGAGGAGGCATTGCGCTGGATCCCCTTGTACCGTCAGGAATTCGGGCCCTTCGACGAGGGGGCGTTGCCGCACTGGACCATGGTGAGATTCCTCCACGAGCAGATGCTCTTCTCGCTCGCAGACATCGCGGCCCTGGAACCCGTACCCGTGGCCTGAGCGGACCCCCCCCCGCGCGGCGATCGGGATCGGCCCCGACCACGGGCGGGGCCGATCCCACGGCAGGGATCGCGTCGGGGCCCAGCTCGTCGAGGCGACGCTCGACCCGGCCGGCCTCGCCGGGACACCGCGCGCGCTCCGCACCGCCGACGCCGCACTCGGCGAGCCGCAACGGGCGTAGGACGCCCTCGACGGCCGAACCGGTCACCCCGCCCTTTGTCCGAACGCTGTCCGCTTCCCGTCCGCGGACATCCCGCTCCGTTCCCGATCAAGGAGAAGGGCCCACGCCGAAGCCGTCGCTCATCAGCGGAAAGGCCCCCGCTGTTAACGAAGGCTTTAACCTCGTTTCGGCGGGCCGGGCGCGCAGAACCCGCGTAAAACGGATAACCCAAAGATTGGGGCTCCCCATCCGGCACATCGTGGGCTTAACTTAGGTGGCATGACGTCCCCCCGCTCCACCTTCGGCGGCGGCTACTACGCCGCGTCGTTCCCCGACACTCCGATCTACGACTCCTTGGTCGCGGAGCGGGGAACCCCTCAGATCGCCCCCATCCGTGTGCCGGCCGCGTACGACACCGGTAACAGCTACCTGCCGGCCCTGCCGTCGGCGCTGCCGGCCCTGCCCGCGGCCCCGTCGCACCAGACCGGCTCCTACGGCTACCCGCAGCAGCAGCCGATGCCGCAGTACCAGCAGGCTCCGGCGCAGCCGATGCAGCACGCCCAGCTGCAGCACGCGCCCGCGCCGTACATCCCGCAGCAGCCCTCGGCGGTCCGCGGCTATCCGCAGCAGCCCCAGCCGCAGCGCCCCGCGCCCGCCACCGGGTACGAGTCGATGCGCCCGGCCTCGCCGCGTCCTGTCCCGGCCCAGTCGCCGTACGAGGACCCGTACAACCGGCCGTACCAGAGCCGGGGGTACTGAACCGCCGCCCCTCTCCGTACGGCACGGTGCGCCGGGGGACGCACCGGGCAACCTCCGGCGGCTGAAAGCGGTCTAGGGGTACGGAGGCCGGGCTCGGCATCTCGACGATCCACCGCACGACGGACCCGCCGAGGCAGGCCGAGGGGACATCGATCGTCGGGGACGGGGGCACGGGGTGAGG
>NZ_QWFA01000224.1 GCF_003501885.1 Streptomyces globisporus | reverse complement strand
CCCCCGCCCTCGCCGCCCGCTCCGCCGCCGCCACCGACCTCGTCCGCGCCCTGCACAGGGCCGCCGAGGAGGGCGAACGCCTCGCCAACGAGGAGGAGGAGCGCTCCGACACCCTCCAGGCCACCGGCGAACGCGCCCACCGCGACGCCACGGTCGCCGCCACCGAGGCCCAGCGCGCCCGCAGCGAGGCCGGACACCTGCGCCAGCGCCTCGCCGAGGTCGGCCAGGAGACCGCCGAAGCCGTCCGGGCCGGCTGGCTCGACGACACCGCGCCCGACGCCGACCCCGCCCGCGCGGCCCTCGCCGCCAGCGACGCCGAACAGTCCGCCGTCGTCGCCTGGGACACCGCCCGCGAAGCCGCCCGTTCCGCCGCCGACACCGCCCGCGAGGCGGCCGCCGCCGAGAGCCGCGCCGAACTGGCTGCCGCCCGCGCCGCCGACGGGGCCAAGGCCGCGGAGCGGAGCTACGAGGACGAGTACCTGACCGCCGCGTCGATCGCCGCCGACCCCCGCCTCGCGGACCTGCTCGGCCTGCCCTCGGGCACCGGCGTCCCGCACCCCCGCCGGGAGTCCGGCGACGAGGGGCCGGGCCCGGACCAGGGCACCGCCCGCACCACCCCGACCGGCGACGACGCCACGACGACCGGCCACCGTGGCGACGGCACCGGCACCGTGCCCGACGCCTCCCCGGACCGCGCTGTCGCCCTCGCCGACCAGGCCACCGCCCAGCAGCCCCTGACCGCGGAGGAGTTCGACCGCAGCGCCGACGAACTGCGCGACCTCCTCGACCAGTCCGTCGCCGCCGCCGAGCGCCGCCTCTTCGACCTGCGCACCGCCGCCGCCGACGACGCCCGCATCCTCGGCGCGCTCGGCGAGGGCGGGCTGCTGCCGCCCGGCCCCGACGTCCTGGCCACCGTCGAATATCTCGGCGAGCACGGCATCCCCGCCCTGCCCGGCTGGCGCTACCTCGCGCAGGCCGTCGACCCGGCCGACCACGCCGCCGTCCTCGCGGCCCGCCCCGAACTCGTCGACGGCGTCGTCATCACCGACCCCGACGCCCACACCCGCGCCCGCGAAGTCCTCGCCGGTGCCGCTCTGCTGCCCCGCTCGGCCGTGGCCGTCGGCACCGCCGCCGCTCTCCTCGCCCCCGTCCCGGCTCCCGGCACCGGCTCCGAGTCCGCGAGCGACGGCGTCTTCCTCGTCCCGCCGAACCCGGCCATGCACGACGAACACGCCGCCGACGAGGAGCGCCACGCGCTGCGCAGCCGTGCCGCCGCCCGCGACGAGGACATCAGGACGCTGGCCGCCCGCCTCTCCGGCGACCGCGCCCTCGCCTCCCGCATCGGCTCCTGGCGCGCCGACTGCCCGCCCGGCATGCTCGCCGAACTGGCCGAGGCCGCCGCCACCGCCCGTACGGCCGCCGAGAGCGCCGAAGCCGTCCTCGCCGAGGCCCGCACCGCCCGCGCCGAGGCCGACGAGGCCGCCGCCGACACCGCCCGGGTCCGCGACGAGCGCCAGGAGGCCGCCCAGCGGGCCCGCCGCGCCGCCGACGCCCTGGCAGGACTCGCCCACCGGCTCCGCGAGCGCTCCGGCTGGCAGGCCCGCCTGCGCGAACTGGTCGACGAGGCCGCCGAGTCCGAGGCCCGCGCAGCCGTCTGCCTCGACCTGGCCCGCGCCGCCGACGAGGACCGCCGCGCCGCCCAGCGCGCCGGGGACGACGCTCGCCGCACCGCCCGCGCCCTGCGGGCCGAGCGCGCCGAGATCGCCGGCGTCCCCGAAGTCCTCCCCGAGGAGGACGAGTCGAAGGCCCGCACCGCCCTGCCCACCCTGCGCGAGGCCTACCGGGCCGCGTCCCAGCTGTACGAGAAGGTCGGCGTCGGCGCCGACCTGCGCGCCGAACAGGCCCGCGCCGAGAGCGACGAGAGCGCCGCCCTGGCCGAGCTGGACCGCCTCACCAACAAGGTCCGCACCCGCGCCGCCCAGCTCCTGGAGGGCACCGACGGAGCCGACGGACCGTCCCGCCAGGCCGCCGCCGCCCGCGCCGAAGCACACGTCCAACTCCTGGAGACCCGCGCCTCCACCGCCAGCGAGCACCTGGGACGGCTGCGCGGCGAGGCCGAACGGCTCGCCCCCGACGACGAACGCCCCCACCACACCGAGCTGCCGGACGACCTGGTCCCGGCCGACGCCGAAGGGGCCCAGGCCCTCCTGCGTACCGCCAACGCCGAACTGGCCGACGCAACCGCCACCCTGGACACCGCCCGCGCCGCCCACAGCGAGCTGCTGCACGCCCACCGCACCGCCGAGGACTCCGCCGGCGGCTTCGACGAGACCGCGGCCCTCCTGCGGGACCTCCTGCGCGACCACGGCGTGGAGGAGGGCACCGAGGACCCCGACCCGTACCCCGGCAGTCTGGAGGAGGCCCGGCAGTCCGCCGCCGAGTCCCGCCGCTCCCTGCGCGGCTGCAACGCCGACCTCTCGGCCGCCGAGAGCGCCGTCCGGGAAGCGAGCGACATCCTCGTCCGGCACGCCAACTCCACCCGGTACGAACAGGTCCGCACCCCCGCCCGCCAGCAGATCCGCGAACTGCCCGCCTCCGCGCTGCCCGAGCACGCCCAGAAGTGGGCCGACGCCTTCGCCCCCCGGCTGCGTGTCCTCACCGACGAGCTGGTCCAGCTGGAGCGCAACCGCGACTCGATCGTCGACCGGCTGCGCGGACTCGTCGAGTCGGCGCTCACCACCCTGCGCTCCGCCCAGCGGCTCTCCCAGCTCCCCGAAGGACTGGGGGAGTGGTCGGGGCAGGAATTCCTGCGCATCCGCTTCGAGGAACCCGACCAGGCCACCCTCACCGAACGCCTCGGCGAGGTCATCGACGAGGCCACCAGCGCCGCCCTCAAGAAGAACTCCGATCTGCGGCGGGACGGCATGTCCCTGCTGCTGCGGGGCGTCGAGGCGGCCCTGCGGCCCAAGGGCATCGCGGTGGAGATCCTGAAGCCGGACGCCGTGCTGCGCGCCGAGCGCGTCCCGGTAGGGCAGATGGGCGACGTCTTCTCCGGGGGCCAGCTGCTCACCGCCGCCATCGCCCTCTACTGCACGATGGCGGCCCTGCGCAGCAACGACCGGGGCCGCGACCGCCACCGGCACGCGGGCACCCTGTTTCTCGACAACCCGATCGGCCGCGCCAACGCCACGTATCTGCTGGAGCTGCAGCGGGCCGTGTCGGACGCGCTGGGCGTACAACTGCTGTACACGACCGGTCTGTTCGACACGACCGCGCTCGCCGAATTCCCCCTCGTCATCCGGCTGCGCAACGACGCCGACCTGAGGGCCGGGCTGAAGTACATCAGTGTGGAGGAGCATCTGCGGCCCGGGCTGCCGCAGCAGGACCCGGAGGGGGAGACGGTCCACGGCGAGATCACGGCGACCCGGATGTTCAAACGGAACGAGCAGACCACCGCCGAGCCCCCGGCCATCCCGGAGCCCGAGGCGTAACCGCCGGGCCGGGAGCAGCCGACGGCGGCCCGCCGGACCGGAACGGCCGCCGGTCGTTCGAGCGCAGGCAGTACCCGCTCAGGCGCGGGAGAGACCGCCGGTGTTCCGGCGGCCGCCTATGCCACCGCCCGTGCCGTCCCGCTCGGCCGCCCGCTCGGCCCGGCGGGTCCGGCGCCGCTCACGACGTATCTGACGGGCCGTGCTGCTCGGCACCGACACGACGCCGTTGCGCTGGTTCCACACCTGCCGGGTGACCCAGACGTCGAGCACTGCCCAGGTGGCGACCACTGTGCTGGCCACACTGCTGAGCACCATCGGGAAGGCCAGCCAGGAGCCGGTCAACGTGCTCAGGAAGGCGACCATCGCCTGGATGATCGTCAGCGACATGATCAGAACGGCGCGCACGGCGGCCGTCCGCACCGCGTCGGGCATCCGCCGCTTCGAGGCCGGCTCCTCCACCCACAACTGCCGCGGGACCCGTGCCCCCTCCGCGGCTTCCGTCCGCGCGGCAGCCGATGCTCCGGCGCTCCCGCGTTCCTGCGTACTCAAGGTCTTCAACTCCCCGCCACTGTCCGACTTCAGGGTGGCTGCCCGGCTTGCGCCGGTTCTACGCGGGCGCAACACGTCCGTCCTGCCGCGCACGACCCCACCGTGCGCCTACCCCGTACATATGGACGAACCACCCGTCCCGAAGATTCCCCTGAAAAAGCACGCGCAGGGCACAGAAGGTCACGGAGCGAAGAATTCCAGCCAACTGATACGTGCCGGTGGTGAGGAGTCGGGCCGGTGCCCTCTGTCGCTTTCGCGAATTTCATCTCCGGGAAAACCGGGACAACTCATGATCAACTCCAGGGTGGACGGCTGAAAATCATCCGGACGTGTCTTCGAGTTGTCTCTGTGTCAGTAGTAGGCTCGCGCCGTTTATTGACGGAGAAGACAACCCCCGCTGTCGCCGTGCGGGGCCGATCTGGGGGAGGCCATGCGCTTTCGCGGGAAGTCCATCCGCAGGAAGATCGTGGCGTTGCTGCTGGTGCCGCTCGTCTCCCTCACGGGCCTCTGGGTCTTCGCCACCTACATCACCGGCCGCCAGGCCGACGAACTGATGAGCGCCGGATCCATCGTGGAGAAGGTGAGCGAACCGCTGGAGGAGGCCGTCCGCGCCGTCCAGGACGAGCGACGGCAGACCCTGGTCTTCCTGGCCGACCCCCGGGCCTCCGATGCGCTGCCCGTCCTCATGGGCCAACGCGCCGCCACCGACCGCATCGTGGCCGAAGTCAGGGAGAACGCCCGGGCGCAGGACGTCCGGGACTCGCTGAGCGCCGCCGACAGCGGCCGCCTGGACGCGATCCTGAGCGCCGTCGACGGGCTGGAGGCCCTGCGCGAATCGGTCGAGAAGCGCACCATCGGCCGCGCCAAGGCACTGGACTTCTACAACGGCCTCGTCGACCCCTCGTACCGCTTCCTCAACGGACTCCACACCCTGGAGAACGTGTCGATGGACAAGCAGATGCGGGCCCTGGTCGGGGTCTCCCGGGCCCGGGAGATGCTCTCGCGCGAGGACGCGCTCATCGCCTCCGGCCTCATCGCCGGCCGCTTCACCACCGCCGAACTGCGCCAGATATCCGGCCTCGTGGCGCAGCGCGAGCTGCTCTACGAGGTCAGCCTGGAGAACCTCCCCGCCGACGAACGCCGCCGCGTCGAGCAGTTCTGGGGCAGCCCCGACACCGAACCGCTGCGCACCGCCGAGGACGCCCTGATCGAGGCCGGGCCGACGAAGCGACCCGGCGCCGTCGAGGCCGACCGCTGGGAAGAGGCTGCCGTGCCCGTCCTCGACCGGCTGGCGGGCGACTCCACGGAGATGGGCAACCGTTTCCAGGACCGTGCCGAACCGGCCGCCTACCGGGTCCTCGCCCAGGCCGGGATCGCCGGGGTCCTCGGCTTCCTGGCCCTGATCGTCTCGGTCTTCGTCTCCGTCCGCATCGGCCGTGAACTCGTCCGCGACCTCTCCCGGCTGCGCAAGGACGCCCACGAGGTCTCCGGCGTCCGGCTGCCGAGCGTGATGCGCCGGCTGGCCGCGGGCGAACAGGTCGACGTCGAGACCGAGGCCCCGCACCTCAGTTACGAACCCGACGAGATCGGCCAGGTCGGCCAGGCGCTCAACACTCTCCAGCGGGCCGCCGTCGAGGCCGCGGTCAAGCAGGCGGACATGCGGCGGGGCGTCTCCGAG
This sequence comes from Streptomyces globisporus, assembly GCF_003501885.1. GTDB lineage: Bacteria > Actinomycetota > Actinomycetes > Streptomycetales > Streptomycetaceae > Streptomyces > Streptomyces globisporus_D. Next base: position 7,316 of record NZ_QWFA01000224.1, on the reverse strand, counting down.
GTCTTCGTCAACCTCGCCCGCCGCAACCAGGTCCTCCTGCACCGCCAGCTCACCCTGCTGGACGCGATGGAGCGCCGCACCGAGAACAGCGACGAACTGGCCGACCTGTTCCGCCTCGACCACCTCACCACCCGTATGCGACGGCACGCCGAAGGGCTCGTGATCCTCTCCGGCGCCGCCCCCTCCCGCCAGTGGCGCAAGCCCATCCAGCTGATGGACGTGGTGCGGGCCGCCGTCGCCGAGGTCGAGGACTACGAACGCATCGAGGTCCGCCGCCTGGCGCGGATCGGCGTGGGCGGACCCGCCGTCGCCGACCTCACCCACCTGATCGCCGAACTCCTGGAGAACGCCACCGTCTTCTCACCCCCGCACACCGCGGTCCAGGTGCACGGCGAACGCGTCTCCAACGGCTTCACGCTCGAAATCCACGACCGCGGTCTCGGCATGGCTCCCGAGGTCCTCCTCGACGCCAACCTGAGGCTCGCCGAGACTCCCGACTTCGAGCTCTCCGACACCGACCGGCTGGGCCTCTTCGTCGTCAGCCGGCTCGCCCAGCGCCAGAACGTCCGGGTCTCCCTGCAGAAATCGCCGTACGGAGGCACCACCGCGGTCGTGTTCATCCCGGCGGCCCTGCTCACCGACGCCCCCGACACCCACGGCACCGGGTTCCGCCTGGACCGCCGGGCCGAGCGCGCCATCGGCAGTGGCCGGAACCCCGAGCCGGCACCGGGCGCGCCGGGCGCGGCCCCGGGCGGAGAGCGCCGCGTCAACGGCAGGTCCGCGGTCCTGTCGCCGGTGCCCACCGGGCTCGGACCGGGCGTCCTGGACGGGCCGGTCGAGCTGGAAGCCCCGGTCGGCCCGCTGGACTTCGCCGGCGACCCACTGGACCGCTCACCGGATCCTGCCCTGGACCCGGCCCTCGGGCCCGTCCTGGACGGCGTATCCGACCTGGAGGACACCGAGAGCGAGCGCGGCGGCATCTTCCGCGCCCGGGACGTGCGCCGCGACGGCGACCGCGAGCCCCGCCGCGACAGGCCCGGCGGCCGCCCGCGCCGGGACTCCGACCGGGACCAGCACCAGCAGGCCCGCGACCACGGCGACGAGCCTTCGGCGGAGGTCCGCCCGATGCGCCCCGTCGGGCCCGTACCGCTGCCCCGCCGCACCCCGCCGACGCTGGTCACCGACCGGGGCCGCCGGGTCGACGCGGCGGACGGCGACGCGAACAAGCCCCCCGCGAAGGCCACAGGCCCGGTCCCGCACACCGCGGACCGCGCCCCCGAGGAGGCCGACGGGCCCCGTACCGCCGACGCGCCATGGACCGTGCGAGCCGCCGCCCACCGCGGAGCACCAGGCATCTCCCGTACGCCGGACGGCACACGCACATCTGACGCCTCCCGTGCACCGGACGCCTCCCGCACCACCCGCCCGTCCCGCTCGACCGAGCCGTCGCCCGCACCCGAGCCACCCCGCGCGCCGGGGCCCGGGCGCGCGGAGGCCCCGGCGCCGGCCGCCCCAGCGGGGCCCGACACCATCGGCGGACTGCCCCGGCGGGTCCGGCAGGCGAGCCTCGCCCGCCAGCTCCGTGAGGACTCCGTGGAGCGCACGGTGCAGCGGGCGCCCGTGGACACGTTCGACGACGCCGATCGCGACGCGGACGAGGTACGCAACCGCATGGCCTCGCTCCAGCGGGGCTGGCAGCGCGGCCGCCGGGAGAACGCCGGGACCACCGAGAACACCGAGAACACCGGGACGACCGGGAACACCGCGTCCACCACGACCACCGAAACCGCCGAGGACACCGCGAACACCGGCGGCCCCGGTGGCACAGCACCAGGAACCACTCCGGGAGGGGACGGTCGATGACCGCACCGAACGCCGCAGCACACAACCCCGCCCGCCACGGCTCGGGCGAACTGAACTGGCTGCTCGACGAACTCGTCCAGCGCGTCGCCAGCATCCGCAAGGCGCTGGTGCTCTCCAGCGACGGACTCGCCACCGGAGCCTCGGCGGACCTGACCCGCGAGGACAGCGAGCATCTCGCCGCCGTCGCCTCCGGGTTCCACAGCCTCGCCAAGGGCGTCGGCCACCACTTCGACGCGGGCCGGGTGCGCCAGACCGTCGTCGAACTGGACGAGGCGTTCCTCTTCGTCACGGCGGCCGGCGACGGCAGCTGTCTCGCCGTGCTGGCCGACGCCGACTCCGACGTGGGCCAGGTCGCGTACGAGATGACGCTGATGGTCAAGCGCGTGGGGGCCCATCTGGCCAACGCCCCACGGACGACCGGTATGCCCGCCGGAGGGTGAGCGTGGCGGGCATGAGCGCTGACTCCCCCCGGGGCACCGGCCCCGGATCCCCGGACGGGACCGTCGACCCCCAGGCCTCCCGGTGGTACGACGCGGACGCGGGACCGGTGGTCCGCCCGTACGCGATGACCCGGGGGCGGACGAGCAGCGCCTCCCGTCACCGCCTCGACCTGATCGCGCTCGTCGTGCCGGAACCGGCCGCCGACGACCCCGGCCGGGACCAGACGCTCGCCCCCGAACACGTGGCGATCGTCGAACGCTGCAGCGACAGACCCCAGTCGATCGCCGAGCTCGCCGCCGAACTCGACCTCCCCGTAGGGGTGGTACGGGTCCTGGTCGGCGATCTCGTCGAGGACGAGCTGGTGCACGTCACCCGTCCCGTTCCACCGGCCGAGCTGCCGGACGTGAACATTCTTCGCGAGGTAATCAATGGCCTTCGGGCGCTCTAGCCGCGTCAAGCAGCGGCCCGTCGAGCCCGTCACCCTGAAGATCCTGGTGGCGGGAGGGTTCGGCGTCGGCAAGACGACCGCGGTCGGCGCGGTCAGCGAGATCAGACCGCTGCGCACCGAGGAACGCCTCAGCGAGGCGGGCCGACCGGTGGACGATCTGGCAGGGGTCGAGGCCAAGACGACCACCACGGTCGCGATGGACTTCGGGCGGATCACGCTGCGGGAGGACCTGGTCCTCTACCTGTTCGGCACGCCGGGCCAGGACCGCTTCTGGTTCCTCTGGGACGAGCTGGCCCAGGGCTCCCTGGGCGCGGTCGTCCTCGCCGACACCCGGCGTCTCGAGGACTGCTTCGCCGCGGTCGACTACTTCGAACGCAGGCGGATCCCGTTCACCGTCGCGGTCAACACCTTCGAGGGCGCCGAGCGGTTCCCCACCGAGACCGTACGGGCCGCCCTCGACCTGGACCCCGAGGTCCCGCTGCTCGTCTGCGACGCACGCGACCGGTCCTCCGTGCGTGACGTCCTGGTCGCGGTCGTGGAACACGCCCTGGAGCGCGCGGCACGGGCCCGCGAGCCCGTCGTCGCCACCTGAGCCGGGGAGCGAGCCCGGTCCCCGGTACGCGTACGGCCCGTACCCCCGCCGACAGGGGTACGAGCCGCACGTCGCCCGGCGCGCCGGGTCCCGAGTGTTCTGCTGCGGTGACGAGCAGTCAAGTCAAGGACAGGGAAAACCTGTTGAGACGCTCCTGTGGATCAGTGGACCGCCACGACCGCCGAGCCGTGCCGGCTCCTGTGGGTCAGCGGACCGCCACGACCGCCGAGCCGTGCCCGAAAAGACCCTGGTTCGCCGTGATGCCGACCCGCGCGCCCGGCACCTGCCGCTGACCGGCCCGCCCCAGCAGCTGCCTTGTCAGCTCGCAGACTTGTGCGACGGCCTGGGCGGGGACCGCCTCGCCGAACGAGGCCAGACCGCCGCTCGCGTTCACCGGAACCCGGCCGCCCGGCGCGGTCGCCCCCGAGCGCAGGAGCTTCGCCCCCTCGCCCGGGCCGCACAGCCCGATGTCCTCGTACCACTGCAACTCCAGTGCCGTGGACAGGTCGTAGACCTCGGCCAGCGAGAGATCCTCCGGCCCGATCCCCGCCTCCTCGTACGCGGTCCGCGCGATCGAGGCCCGGAAGCTCTCGGGCGACGGGTCCACGGCCACCGCCGAGTCCGTGCCGATGTCCGGCAGGTCCGGGACGGTCCTCGGGAAGGTCGGCGTCACGGTGGAGACGGCCCGGATCCGCACCGGATCACGCACCCCGCGCCGCCGTGCGAACTCCATGCTGCACAGCACCAGCGCGGCCGCCCCGTCGGACGTGGCGCAGATGTCCAGCAGCCGCAGCGGATCGGCGACGACGGGCGAGCGGGCAACCTCCTCCGCCGTCACGGGAGTCCGGTAGCGGGCGTACTCGTTGCATGCCCCCGCCGCCGCGTTCTTCACCTTGACCAGCGCGAAGTCCTCCGGGGTGTCCCCGTACAGGGCCATGCGGCGGCGGGCGTAGAGCCCGAAGTACGCCGGGTTCGTCGCCCCGAGCACGCGGAAGCGCAGCCAGTCCGGATCGTCCGGCCGCTCCCCGCCCGCCGGGGCGAAGAACCCCTTGGGTGCCGCGTCGGCCCCCACCACCAGCACCACGTCCGCCAGGCCCGCCAGGATCTGCGCCCGCGCCGTGTCGATGGCCTGCGCGCCGGACGCGCACGCGGCGTACACGGACGCCACCCGCGCCCCCTGCCACCCGAGTGCCCGGGCGAACGTCGCCCCCGCCACGTACCCCGGATAGCCCCCGCGCACGGTCTGCGCGCCGACCACCGACCGGACCTCGGGCCAGCCGATGCCTGCGTCCGAGAGCGCGGCCTGCGCGGCGATCCGGCCGTACGTGACGAAGCCGCGCCCCCATTTGCCCCACGGGTGCATCCCGGCGCCGAGGACGGCCACGTCGCCGTTCATGAGGCGTCCCCGTCCGTCGGCACGGGCCGCCAGTGCCAGGTCGTGTGCACGGTGCCCGTCGCGCGGTCCTCGTCCAGGACGCCCGGTACCACTTCCACCACCGAGCCCACGGGGAGGTCGGCCACACTCACCCCTGGGGCTGCCTGCCCCAGCACCACCATGCGCTCGGCGTCCAGCTCGACGGCGACCAGTGTGTACGGCGACCAGGGGGCGTCGGGGTCGCTGACGTACGGCGGAGGCGGCCGGTAGCGCCCGTCGGTGCAGGACCACACCGTGCCCCGCTTCGACAGCGGAGTCTCCTCCAACTTCCCGCCGGAGCAGAGCGGGTTGCGGCAGTGGCCGTCCTCCCGGGGGAAGTGGACCGTCCGGCAGCCGGAGCAGCGGGTGCCCAACAGCCGGAAATCCTCCTCCGTGGCGTCCTCGGTGAACCAACCGGCCACCACGGGTGTACGCGTGCGCGACAAAGCCCCTCCCGGCACTGGACCTGACGGAACGTCAGAAGTGTGCCACGGGCGTCCGTGACCGGCGAGGGGTCCGGCCGGGGAGGTCTCAGCCGAGCCCGTCCTCCCCGTGCTCGGCCGACCACTTCGCCGCGGTCTCCGCCAGTTCCGCGTCCCGGCCCGCGAGCATCGTCCGGATCATCTGCGCGTCCCCGCGCAGCGACCACACCGGATGCCCGAACGTGGCCGGGTTGTTCTTCTCGATCAGGAAGTGCGCGGGCCACGCCGTGCCGTACCCGATCAGCGGCAGGGCCGCCAGATAGCGTTTCCGGCCCCGCGCGAGCCCGTATGCGGTCAGCGCGAGTCCGGTCAGCGTGCCGGCCAGATGGACCCAGCGGGTGGCGGCCCGGGAGTGCATCGCGACGTAGTACGGCCAGAATTCCTCGTACGTTTCGAACGTCTGCTGTGACATACGGGCACCGTAGCTGCCCGATCGGCAACCGAACACGCCCCTTACGCGTCCGAGATGAAGAACGGGCGGCCGGAGCCCACGGGGGTGGTCCCGGTCGCCCGTTCCGTTCAGTGCCTGCCCACCGACCTACGATCCACGGGGAAGTCGAAGTAGGTGTCCGGGAACAGCTCGGGCTTGTAGGTGAAGTGCCACCACTCCTCCGGCAGGTTCACGAACCCGACCTCGGTCAACGTCCGCTTCAGGAACTGCCGGTTGGCGCGCTGAGCCCCCTGGATCCGGGGATCGTCGGTGTGCGAGAGGGTGTCGAAGCAGTCGTAACCCGTGCCCATGTCCACCGAGTTGTCGGGGAACCGCTCGTCCTTCGGCGCGAAGCAGGGGGTCAGCCGCTCGCCCGGACGGTACGGCCGGGTCGGCAGGGCCGGGAGCCGGACCAGGGTCAGGTCCACCGTGCTGCCCCGGCTGTGCCCGGACTTCTCCGCGATGTAACCGTCCTCGAACAGCCGCGACTTGTCGACCAGCGGATAGAACTCCCCCTTCATCGACTGGTCGTCGAGATCCTTCGCCCACCGCACGAAGTGGTCCACGGCCCGCTGCGGCCGGTAACAGTCGTACACCTTCAGCGAATACCCCTGACGCAACAGCCGCTTCTGTGCGAGGTGCAGGGCGCGCGCGGCGGGCCGGGTCAGGATGCACACCGGCTGCCGGTACCCGTCCACTCGCTCACCCATGAAGGTGTGCGCCGTGGTGTAGCGCATCTCCTGGATGATCGTCGGATCCACCGAACGCAGTGCCACGAACTCCTCGGGCGCTCGCGGTTCGGGACGCGCCTGCGCCGTGGGGGAGAGGGCGGTGGCGGCGAGAAGGGCGGCGGCCGTGACGGCCAGGGCACGCAGAGCGGTACGCATTCCTGTCATGGGCACACCGTCTATCAGCTGGGCGGCCCGCGCGGAAGAACCCGTCCGATACAGTCCGGCCGTGTCCGAACCCGGCAACCGCCCTTCCCCGTCCGCCCCGCAGCAGCCGCCGCCCCGGTACGTACGGGACTCCCACTGCGGCACCTGCGGCGCCCCGTACACGGCGCTCCGCTCCGCCGATGCCTGGCCCCGCACCTGCACGCACTGCGGAACCACCGCCTACCGCAACCCGCTCCCCGTCGCGGTGGCCCTGCTCCCGGTCGACGGCCCGAACGCCACCGGACTCGTCGTCATCACCCGCACCATCGAGCCGCAGAAGGGCGGCGCGGCCCTGCCCGGCGGGTTCATCGACCACGCCGAGGACTGGCGTACGGCGGTGGCCCGCGAACTCCGCGAGGAGACCGGTATCGAGGCCGCCGCCCAGGACGTCCGGCTCGCCGACGTCCTCAGCGACACGGCCGGCCACCTCCTGGTCTTCGGCCTCCTCCCGGCCCGCCCCATCGCGAGCCTCCCGCCGTCGGCCCCCACCGACGAGACGTCCGGCTACGAGATCCTGTACGGCCCCCGGCCCTTGGCGTTCCCCCTGCACACGGAAGCCGCCGACGCCTGGTTCGCGGGCCGCTACGGCTGAGGGCGTCGGCCCGTACCGACTCGGCAGGCCGACGCGTACGGACGCCTGTCCCAAGCCCTAGGGGCTGTCATAGGACCCGTCCACCACCCCCCGCACACCCGCCCACCGCAGCCGCGTAC
>NZ_QWFA01000223.1 GCF_003501885.1 Streptomyces globisporus | reverse complement strand
CCCCCACCCGCCGCCGGAACGAGGCGACCCGCACCTCCCGCAGCTCATCCGTCTCCAGGAAGCTCTGCCGCCCCCGCCGGTCCCCGACCGTCCCGGCCGGCAACGCGATCACCCCCGGCCGCTCCTCGTGATGCTTGCTGGTGATCTTCGCGACCAGCGCCGTACGCCCCCGGCCCCGCCCCCGTACCGAGATCACCAGACACGGCCGGTCCTTCGACCCGGGCCCGTCCTCGTACGGCACATCGGCCCACCACACCTCGCCCGCCCGCGGCACCCGCCCGTCCGGCCGCGAAGGCCGCGACGGCGACGGCCGCGAAGGCCGGGACGGCGGCCGGGTCGACCCCACCGGCTGCCCCGGCCGCCCCGTCCGACCGGGCCGCCGGGACCGCGGCCCCCGGTCCGAGCGCCCCCGCCCGTCCACCACCGCGGCGACGAGCGCGAGCAGAACCACGGCGACCAGCGCCACCCACCAGAACGTGTTCATCCCCCGACCGTACCGGCGGGCGAAGAGCGCCTCCGAGGCCCGCACCGTGGGCGCGCTTCCATCGAACCGGTGACAGAGCAGGTGAGTTCCCCCACAACGGAGGGCAGCGGAGGAGCGACGTGGAGTTTCGCGCCTTACGCTCGACGAACCGCAAAACCGATCCCGCAGGAACCGACACCAGGCTCCGGCGGACTCGCACGAACCCTCCCCGTTCCCGCGCCCCGGAGGTTCACGCTCCATGAAGCTCACCGTCGTCGGCTGCTCCGGCTCGTTCCCGTCCAAGGGTTCGGCATGCTCGAGCTACCTCGTAGAGGCCGACGGCTTCCGGCTGCTCCTCGACATGGGCAACGGCGCCCTCGGAGAGCTGCAGCGCCACGTCGGTCTCTACGACCTCGACGCGATCTTCCTCAGCCATCTGCACGCCGACCACTGCATCGACATGTGCGCGTACTTCGTCGTGCGCTACTACCCCCACGGCGGCGACCGCCCCCGCCCCCTCCCGGTCTACGGCCCCGAGGGCACCGAGCAGCGGCTGACCGCCGCCCACGGCGACACCCCCTCCGACCGGGCGATGAGCGAGGTATTCGACTTCCACACCCTCAAGCCGGGGTCCTTCGAGATCGGCCCGTTCTCGGTCCGTACGGAGAAGCTCTGCCACCCCGTCGACACCTTCGGCATCCGGGTCGAGCACGGCGGCTCCTCCCTCGCCTACTCCGGCGACACGGGGACCTGCGAGGCGCTGGAGGACCTGGCCCGGGACGTGGACCTCTTCCTCTGCGAGGCGTCGTTCGTCGACGGCAAGGAGGACATCCCCGACCTGCACCTCAACGGCCGCGAGGCCGGCGAGGCGGCGGCCCGCGCCGGAGCGCACCGGCTCGTCCTGACCCACATCCCGCCGTGGACCGACGCCGACCGCAACGCCGCCGACGCCCGCGCGGCCTACCCGGGCCCGGTGGAGCTGGCGGTCCCGGGAGCGGTGTACCAGCTCTGAGACTCGCGGCCGCTTCCCGGGGCGGGCCGCCCTGCGAGACTGCCCGGATGATCACGATCAGACCCGCCCGGGACGGCGACCTCGACGGCTTCCTGACCTTGGCCGCGCAGGTCGAGCACTGGTTCGGCCCCATGGTCGAGGAACCGGGTTTCCACCGGGCGGTGGAGGCCCACATCCGTACCGGGGCGGCGCTGATCGCCGAGACGACGGAGCCCGCCACCCCCTCCGCCCCGGTCGGCGGCCTGCTGTTCGGCGCCGACCCGCCCACGTACCACGTGCACTGGCTCGTCACCGCCGCACACTGCCGGGGCGCGGGCGTGGGCCGGCGGCTGATGGCGGAGGCGATGCTCCGGTACGTCAGTGGGCCCGGCACCGTCGAGGTGGTCACCTTCGGGCCCGACCACCCGGGGGCGGTGGAGAGCGGGGCCCGGGCCTTCTACGAGAAGCTCGGCTTCCTGCCCGGCGAGCCCACCGACCCCGGCCCGGAGGGCGGCTCCCGCCAGATCTACCGGCTGGACGTGCCCGTTCCCGTACGTCCGGCGTGACGCGACCGCACGGCGGACAGGCCGAAGCCCCCGCCACCCGAAGAACATCTCGGTGGCGGGGGCTTCGGTATGACGGAAGCGGCGGGGCTACTTCGCCTCGGCCTTCTGGAGCTCGGCGAGCTCCTCGTCCGACTCCCGGCCCGGCGTCGGGAGGTTGAACTTGATGATCGCGAAGCGGAAGACCACGTAGTAGATCACCGCGAAGCAGAGGCCGACCAGGACCAGCATCCAGGGCTTCGACGCGATGCCCAGGTTCAGCAGGAAGTCGACCAGACCGGCCGAGAAGCCGAAGCCGTCCTTCATGCCGAGCGCCCAGGTCAGGGCCATCGACACACCGGTCAGCACCGCGTGGATCGCGTACAGCACCGGGGCGATGAACATGAACGTGAACTCGATCGGCTCGGTCACACCGGTGACGAACGAGGTCAGCGCGAGGGAGAACATCATGCCGCCGACGACCTTGCGGCGCTCGGGGCGGGCGCAGTGGACGATCGCGAGGCAGGCCGCCGGGAGGGCGAACATCATGATCGGGAAGAAGCCGGTCATGAACTGTCCGGCGTCCGGGTCACCGGCGAGGAAGCGGGCGATGTCGCCGTGGGCGCCGTTGTACTCGCCCGCCTGGAACCACGGGAAGGAGTTCAGCAGGTGGTGCATGCCGACCGGGATCAGCGCACGGTTGGCGACACCGAAGATGCCCGCGCCGACCGCGCCCGAGCCGACCAGCCACTCACCGAAGTTGTGCAGACCGGCGCCGAGGACCGGCCAGATCAGACCGAAGACGATACCGACGACGAGCCCCGCGAAGGCGGAGAGGATCGGGACCAGGCGGCGGCCGCTGAAGAAGCCCGCCCAGTCGGGCAGCTTGGTCCGGTAGAACTTCTGGTAGATCAGGGCGACGATGATGCCCATCACGACACCGCCGAGGACACCGGCGTTGACCGGGGCGTCGTTCATGACGATCTTGCCGTCGACGACGCTGGCGACCTGCGGCAGGTTGCTGTCGGTGAAGGTGGCGAGCACCTTCTGGAAGACCAGGTAGCCGGTGACGGCGGCCAGCGCGGTGGAGCCGTCCGACTTCTTCGCGAAGCCGATCGCGATGCCGACGGCGAACAGCAGCGCCATGTTGTCGAGGATCGCGCCACCGCCGGCGGCCATGTATCCGGCCAGCTTGGTGACGACGGTCGGGAACGAGTCGCGGCCCAGCATGTCCCCGTTGCCGAGGCGGACCAGGAGCGCGGCGGCCGGCAGCACGGCGACCGGCAGCATGAGGCTGCGGCCGATGCGCTGCATGACGGCCATCGCGCCGGCGCCCTTCTTCTTCTCGGCCGCGGGTGCGGTCTCAGCCGTGGTCATCAACTTCCTCCATGGGACACGGTGCCGCCCAGGTCGTTGATGCGGGGAGGCGGCGACTCGACAGACCCTGCGGCAGAGCGCCGTGGTCTGGACCACTCAGTGGTGTAGACCAGTTTTAGCACGGTGAGGGTTAGATAAGGAACCTTCAATTCCCCATCTCATTCGCAGTAGCAGACGCGATACGTTCGGTGACATGGCGAAGGCCCCCGGACCGGGCGGTCCGAGGGCCTTGAAGGGTCGGGGGCAGAGCCCCGGTGTGCTGCTACTTCGTCAGATCCTTCTCGATCTCCTTCTCGATCTCCTCGGGTTCGCGCCCCGGTGTCTTGAGGTCGAACTTGGTGATCGCGAAGCGGAAGATCACGTAATAGATCACGGCGAAGCACGCGCCGATCGGGATGATCAGCCAGGGTTTCGTATCCAGATGCCAGTTGACGACGTAGTCGATCAACCCGGCCGAGAAGCTGAACCCCGCATGCACCCCCAGCAGCCAGGTGATGCCCATGGACGCCCCGGTGAGCACCGCGTGCACGCCGTACAGCAGCGGCGCGACGAACATGAACGAGAACTCGATCGGCTCGGTCACGCCCGTGACGAACGACGTCAGCGCCACCGAGACCATCAGGCCCCCGACCTCCTTGCGGCGCTCGGGTCGCGCGCAGTGGGTGATGGCCAGGGCCGCGGCGGGCAGACCGAACATCATGATCGGGAAGAAGCCCGAGGTGAACTGGCCGGCCGACGGGTCCCCGGCGAAGAACCGGGAGATGTCGCCCTGCACGGTCTGGCCGTCCGTTCCGGTGTACTCGCCCGCCTGGAACCAGAAGAACGTGTTCAGGAACTGGTGCATGCCGATCGGGATCAGCAGCCGGTTCGCGAAGCCGAAGATCGCCGCGCCCCAGGAGCCGAGGTCGATCAGCTGCTTGGAGAACCAGGTCAGCCCGTCGCCCACCGGCTGCCACAGCAGCCCGAACAGGACGCCGAGGATCACGCAGAGGAACGCCATCAGGATCGGCACCAGGCGGCGCCCGTTGAAGAAGCCGAGCCAGTCGACCAGCTTGGTGCGGTGGTAGCGCTGCCAGACGACGGCGGTCAGCAGCCCGATCAGGATGCCGCCGAGCACGCCCGGGTTCTGCGGCTCGCCGTCCGGCAACTCGTCGGTCACGGTGCCGTCGATGGGGAAGGCGGTCAGCACTCCCCGGTAGACGAGGAAGCCGACGACCGCCGCCAGTGCGGTGGACCCGTCCGCCTTCTTCGCGAAGCCGATGGCGACGCCGATACAGAACAGCAGGGGCAGGCCGAGCTCGCCGTCGAGGATCGCACCGCCGCCGTTGAGCAGCACCTTGGAGGTCTTGTCCCAGAACGCGCCGTCCAGGTAGGAGCTGAACAGGTTGCCGAGGCTGACGAGGAGGCCGGCGGCGGGGAGGACCGCCACCGGGAGCTGAAGGCTCCGCCCGACCTTCTGGAGGCCCTGGACCGGTCCGTTCCACCATTTCTGCTGCGATGCCGCAGCGGCGCTCGCACTCATGGGCGTCCTCCCGGAACACTTCGCGTTTGGCGGTCGTTGCAAACTGGTGTAGACCAGTTGCGTCACGGCCCGAGCCCCGCCCTGAAGGCAGGGGACCGGTGATCGTCATCTTTCGGGATCGTCCGGTTACCCGCCCGCGAAGTTGGGCCAACCGTGCGTTACCGTGACGAAACGGACCCGCAGCGGGCGGCCGTCTGCGCGTGAAACAGGGAGAAGGACATGGCCACCAAGGCTGAGAAGATCGTCGCCGGGCTCGGCGGCATCGACAACATCGACGAGATCGAAGGCTGCATCACCCGCCTCCGCACCGAGGTCCACGACCCCGAGAAGGTCGACGAGGCCGCGCTCAAGGCCGCCGGCGCCCACGGCGTCGTCAAGATGGGCACCGCGATCCAGGTCGTCATCGGCACCGACGCGGACCCCATCGCCGCCGACATCGAAGACATGATGTGACCGGCTGACCCCACGCCGGACCCCGCGGCCCCGCCTCCGCGAGGCGCCCGCACCCGCAGGCCCCGTACCCCACCGCAGGGGACGGGGCCTGCCGCGTACGCGTACGGCGTCGCCCACGCCCACACCCACGCCCACCGCGGCCGTCACCGGTCCACCGCACCCGAACGCGCACCGGGACGCGTCCGTCACCCGGGTCCACCGCACCCGAACGGAGCCACCCCCGCCAACGGATACAGTCGGGCCCATGTCTCGCATCGACGGCCGCACCCCCGAACAGCTCCGCCCCGTCACCATCGAACGCGGCTGGAGCAAGCACGCCGAAGGCTCAGTCCTCATCTCCTTCGGCGACACCAAAGTCTTCTGCACCGCCTCGGTCACCGAAGGCGTCCCGCGCTGGCGCAAGGGCAGCGGCGAAGGCTGGGTCACCGCCGAATACTCCATGCTGCCCCGCTCCACCAACACCCGCGGCGACCGCGAAGCCGTACGCGGCAAGATCGGTGGCCGCACCCACGAGATCAGCCGCCTGATCGGCCGCTCCCTGCGCGCCGTCATCGACTACAAGGCCCTCGGCGAGAACACCATCGTCCTGGACTGCGACGTCCTCCAGGCCGACGGAGGCACCCGTACCGCCGCCATCACCGGCGCGTACGTCGCCCTCGCCGACGCGGTCACCTGGGCCCAGGGCAAGAAGATCGTCAAGGCCGGCCGCAAGCCGCTCACCGACACCGTCGCCGCCATCAGTGTCGGCATCGTCGACGGCACCCCGCTCCTCGACCTCTGCTACGAGGAGGACGTCCGCGCCGAGACCGACATGAACGTCGTCTGCACGGGCGACGGCCGCTTCGTCGAGGTCCAGGGCACCGCCGAGGGCGCCCCCTTCGACCGCAAGGAGCTGGGCTCCCTCCTGGACCTCGCCACCGCGGGCTGCGTCGACCTCGCCGCACTCCAGCGTGACGCACTCGCAACCACGCGGAACGCGTAGCGACTCGCCCTCCCCGGGTAAAGAAGCAACCAAATACGCACCACAGAGCGTCGTTACGGATACGGGCGCACGGGTCGAACCGTGCGTCCGTCCACGTACCGACCCCCGGGGAGGGACCCGCACCATGGCTTCGCGCCGCCACCGACGTATCGCATTCGCCACTGCCGCCGCCCTGCTGACGCTGACCACCGCGGTGGGCTGCGCCGGCCTCGACAAGGCGCTCGACTGCGTCCGCACCGCCGACGCCATCGCCACCAGCGTCAGCAAGCTCCAGCAGGCCGTCTCCAACGCCTCCGAGGACATCACCCAGGCCTCCGAGTCCCTGGACGAGATCGACCGCGAGCTGAAGAAGCTCGACGACACCACGGACAACGCCGACCTCTCCAAGGCCGTCGACGACCTCCAGAAGGGCGTCACGGAGGTCCGCACGTCCATCGAGGCGGGCGACGCCACCCCCGACATCACGCCGGTGACGGACGCGGCGACGGAGATCGGCAAGGTCTGCAGCCCGTAGGTCGAGCGGCCCCGGGCCGGCGGAAGCCCCGGCCCGGAGACGATCGCCGACCGGAGCACCGGCCCGGCGATAATCGCCCCATGAAGCGCCTGATCCTCGCCACCCGCAACGCCGGGAAAATCACCGAACTCCACGCCATCCTCGCCGACGCGGGACTCGACCTCGACCTCGTCGGCGCGGACGCCTACCCCGACATCCCCGACGTCAAGGAGACCGGCGTCACCTTCGCCGAGAACGCGCTCCTCAAGGCCCACGCCCTGGCCCGCGCCACGGGCCTCCCGGCCGTCGCGGACGACTCCGGCCTCTGCGTGGACGTCCTCGGCGGCGCCCCCGGCATCTTCTCGGCCCGCTGGTCCGGCACCCACGGCGACGACGAGGCCAACCTGAACCTGCTCCTGGCCCAGCTCGGCGACATCGACACCCCCCACCGCGGCGCCTATTTCGCCTGCGCGGCAGCCCTGGCCCTCCCCGACGGCGCGGAACGCGTGGTCGAGGGCCGCCTGAACGGCATCCTCCGCCACACCCCGTCGGGCACCAACGGCTTCGGCTACGACCCGATCCTCCAGCCGGAGGGTGAGACCCGTACGTGCGCGGAGCTGACCCCGGCGGAGAAGAACGCGATCAGCCACCGGGGGAAGGCGTTCCGGGCGTTGGTGCCGGTGGTGCGGGAGTTGGTGGGCTAAGCCGGAGACGGGAAACGGCCTGCGCATCAGTGCTTCGATGCGCAGGCCGTTCTCGGTGCGGCGGAAGGGATTCGAACCCTCAAGCCGTTTCACGGGCCACAGATCCTAAGTCTGCTGTGTCGCCAGTTGCACCACCGCCGCCCAGACGCATGTCATCGTACCGGGCCGGATGGCTGAGGCGGCATGAGATTTCCTGGCGCGGGACGTATCGGAACAGCAGCCCTCAGAACTTCGGATCCGGCGCCTGCGCCTGGACCAGTTCCGCCGCCTCCTCGTCCGTCTCCACCGACGGCGGGGAGCCGATCAGCGGCTGCTGGGCCGTCTCCTTCATGCAGGCCACCGCGATCACGCCGATCAGGGCCGCCGCCATCGCGTAGTACGCCGGCATCAGGTTGGAGCCGGTCCAGCTGATCAGGGCCGTGATCACCAGCGGGGTCGTGCCGCCGAAGATCGACGCGGAGAGGTTGTAGCCGACCGACAGGGAGCCGTAGCGGACGTTCGTCGGGAACAGGGCCGGGAGGGCAGCCGACATCGTGCCGAGCATGCAGACCAGCGAGAGGCCCAGCATCAGCATGCCGATCGTGATCGGGAGGATGCCGTCGACCCGGATGAGGAGGAAGGCGGGGAGGGAGAGGAAGAGGAAGCCCAGCATTCCGGTCATCAGCAGCGGCTTGCGGCCGAACCGGTCGGAGAGCTTGCCGATCTGGGCGATGATCGTCATCAGGAACACCATCACCGCCAGCAGGATCAGCAGCCCGTGCGTCTCGCTGTAGCCCAGCTCGTCGGAGAGGTACGTCGGCATGTACGACAGCAGCATGTAGTCGGTGATGTTGTACGCGCCGACCAGGCAGATGCACAGGATCAGCGTCGGCCAGTACTGGCGGAAGATCTTCGCCAGGTCGCCCTTGGCCGTGGCCTCGACGCCGTCCGCCGCCTCGCTCGCGTGCGCGGTGCCGCCCTCCAGCTTCTGGAAGGCCGGGGTCTCGTCCAGCTTCAGTCGCAGGTAGAGGCCGACCAGGCCCAGCGGGCCCGCGACGAGGAACGGGATCCTCCACCCCCAGGCCTCCATCTGGGCGTCGTTGAGGAGCGCGTACAGGGCTGTTACCAGGCCCGCCGCGCCGACGTAGCCCGCCAGGGTGCCGAACTCCAGGAAGCTGCCGAAGAAGCCGCGCCGTTTGTCGGGGGCGTACTCCGCGATGAACGTCGACGCGCCGCCGTACTCACCGCCCGTCGAGAAGCCCTGGAGCATCCGGAAGAAGATCAGCAGGACCGCGGCCCAGACACCGATCGTGTCGTGCGAGGGGATCAGGCCGATCGCGAACGTGCCGACCGCCATCAGGATCATCGTCAGCGCGAGGACCTTCTTGCGGCCGACCTTGTCTCCCATCGGGCCGAAGAACATCCCGCCGAGCGGCCGTACGAGGAAGGCCACCGCGAAGGTCGCGAAGGAGGACAGCAGCTGGGTGGTGTCGTTCCCGGACGGGAAGAAGACGTGGCCGATGGTCACGGCCAGGTAGGAGTAGATCCCGAAGTCGAACCACTCCATGGCGTTACCCAGGGAGGCCGCCTTCACGGCCCGCTTCACCGCGGCGTCGTCCGTGACCGTGATGTCCGTCCGGCGCAGTCGCGGATTCCGGCGCTTCCGGATGGCCCGGAAGAGCGCGGGGTGGCGTTTGACCGCTGCTGGGTCGGCCGCCTGCTGGGGGTCCGGGGCCGCCATGGCGGGGGTCCTTTCCTCGAAGGGTGTTCCAGGAAAGGCTTCTGCGCAGAGTTGACGGCCGCAAACCGACTTCATGGGTCGATGCGATCTCCCTCACACGATCTCGACACACCGTGGCGCGTTCCGTGGCCGGGGAGGGGGCGTGATCGTGTGAGGGGGATCGCATCGACCCATGAAGTCGGTTTGCG
>NZ_QWFA01000222.1 GCF_003501885.1 Streptomyces globisporus | reverse complement strand
GGTCCTGGGTGGCTGCGCCACCGGGGGGCGGCGGGGGGTCAGCCCTTCGTGCTGCCCGCGCTGATTCCGGCGATGATGTGCCGTTGGAAGACCAGGAACATCAGGACCATCGGGATGCTCGCGATGACCATGGCCCCGATCAGCACGGTCAGCGGGACGTTCTGCGAGAGCTGCACGAGGGCGACGCTGATCGGCTGCTTCTCGGTGTCGGAGAAGACCATCAGCGGCCAGAGGAAGTCCTGCCAGACGGCGACCAGCGCGAAGATCGACACGACGCCGAGGACGGGCCTCGACAGGGGCAGGACGATGGACCAGAGGGTGCGCAGCTTGCCCGCCCCGTCGATCTCGGCGGCCTCCAGGACGTCGCGCGGGATCTGGTCGAAGAACCGTTTGAGCAGATAGAGGTTGAAGGCGTTGGCGACGGCCGGCAGCCAGATGGCCAGTGGGTCGTTCAGCAGGTTGACGTGGATCAGCGGCATGTCGGCGATGGTGAGGTACTTCGGTACGACGAGGGCCTGCACCGGGACCATGAGGGTGGCGAGGATGCCGCCGAGGATCACGTTGCCGAAGGCCGGCTTGAGCTTGGACAGGGCGTAGGCGGCGGCGGTGCAGAAGACGATCTGCAGCACCCAGGCGCCGGTCGCCTGGACGACCGTGTTCCACAGGTGGGTCGGGAGCCGCATCAGGTCCCAGGCGTCGGTGTAGCCGCTCAGCCGCCACTGCTCGGGGACGAGGGTGGGCGGGGTGCGGACCACTTCCTCGGGCGGTTTCATGGCGCCCGTGACCATCCAGTAGACGGGGAAAAGGAACGCGAACGCGAAGAGGAGGACGACGAGGGTGAACACCGACCAGTACGTGACCTTGCCGCGGCGTCCGGCGAGCGCCAGCGGCGAGATGACGGTGCGTACCGAGCGGGCGGCCGGGGTCTCGCCGGAGCGCTTGGCGCGGACGGCGGACGGCTTGGCCACCGGGGGCGGAGCTGTCTGTGTCATGGCGGGCGACGCTCCTCTCAGTCGGTGCGGGTGAGTCGCAGATACAGGGCGGAGAACGCGCTGAGCACCAGGAGGAGCATCACGCTGAGGGCGGACGCGCCGCCGAAGTCGTTGTAGAGGAAGGCGTACTTGTAGATCAGGTAGAGCACGGTGACGGTGGAGTTCTCCGGGCCGCCGCCGGTGATGACGAAGGGTTCGGTGAACACCTGCATCGTCGCGATGACCTGAAGGAGCATCAGCATCAGGATGATGAAGCGGGTCTGCGGGATCGTGACGTGCCGGACGCGCTGCCAGACGGACGCGCCGTCGAGCTCGGCCGCCTCGTACAGCTCGCCGGGTATGCCCTGCAGGGCGGCGAGGTAGATGAGGACGGTGCCGCCCATGTTGGCCCAGGTGGCGACGATGACCAGCGAGACGAGCGCGGTGTCGGCGCCGTTGGTCCAGTTCGACGTCGGCAGGTGGAGGAAGCCGAGCATCTCGTTGGCCAGGCCCGCGCCCGGATCGTAGAACCACTTCCAGAGCAGGGCGCTGACGACCGGCGGGATCATCACGGGGAGGTAGACGACGACCCTGAAGAACGCCTTGGCGTGCCGGAGTTCGTTGAGGACGAGGGCCATGACGAACGGAATGGCGAACCCGATGACCAGGGCGAGCACGGTGAAGGTGAGCGTGTTGCGCCAGGCTGCCGTGAACTCCGGGTCCTGAAAGACCCGGGTGAAGTTCGCGGTGCCCACCCACTTTGGGTCGGAGCCGGGGGTGTACTTCTGGAACGCGATGATCACCGACCGGATCGCCGGGTACCACGAGAACAGGATGAAGCAGAGCAGCCCGCCGATCAGGAATCCGTACGCGGTGGCCTGGTCGGCGATCTTCCTGCGCAGCGGCAGCCCGGGCCCGCGGTCCGCCGGGCGCGCGTCCCCCGGGGGAGGCGACGCACCGGCGGACCGCCCCCTCGCGGGCGCTGCGGGGTGGGAGGTGGTCTTCATGGCGTTCAGCCTCGGGCCAGGATTCCGTCGATCTTGGACTGGGCGTCCTTGAGCAGGGCGCCGATGTCGGCGTCCTTCTTCGTCAGGACGGCCGAGACGGCGCCGTCGAGGACCGCGTAGATCTGCTGGCCGTGCTTGGGCTCCAGCTTCATGTCGAGCTGCTGGCCGCCGTCGATGAAGGCCTGGTAGTTCTCGACCGGGACGTTGGCGGAGGCCTTCTTCAGCTCCTGGTCCTTGGCGTCGGTGGCGCCGGTGAACAGCCGCGGCTCGGGCAGGCCGACCGGGGACTTGTCCGAGGCCGCGCGGGCGTAGTTGTTCATATAGCCCTGGCCCGGGGTGAGGAAGGTCCACTCCAGCCACTTGAGGCCGGCCTTGATCTGCTCGGGGGTGGCCTTCTTGTTGAACATGTAGCCGTCGCCGCCCATGAGTGTGCCCTTGCCGCCGGGCATCGGGGCGAAGGCGAGGTCCTCGTACTTTCCGCCGGCCTCCTTGACGATGCGCGGGACGTTGTCGGGGGCGGCGAGGTACATGCCGAGCTTGCCGGAGCCCATCATCTGGAGGGTGTCGTTGATGATGAGGAGCTGCTTGGCGCCCATGGAGTTGTCGCGCCAGCGCATGTCCTTGAGGTTCTGCAGGACGGCCTTGCCCTCGGAGGTGTCGACGGTGGCCTTCTTGCCGTCCTCGCTGACGACGGCGCCGCCCTGGGAGTAGATCGAGGCGGTGAAGTGCCAGCCGCCCTGGTTCTGCGCGCTGTACTCGGCGAAGCCCACGGTCCCGTTGCCGAGCGCGGCGATCTTCTTGGCAGCGGTCTGGACCTCTGCCCAGGTGGTGGGCGGCTTGCTGGGGTCGAGTCCCGCCTTGGTGAAGAGCGGCTTGCTGTAGAGCAGGCCCATGGAGTAGTTGGTGCGCGGGATGCCGTAGATCTTGCCGTCGACGGTGTAGGCGTCGCGCAGGGGCTGGGCTATGTCCTTGTACGCCTTGAGGTCCTTGACGTACTCGGTGATGTCCGCGGCCTGGTTGATGGAGACGACGCGCTCCGTGTCGGTGAAGTACGTGTAGAAGACGTCCTCCATCTGACCGCCGGCGAGCTTCGCGTCGAAGGTCTTGGGGTCCTGGCACGGGAAGGCGTCGTGGGCGGTGACGTCGATGTCGGGGTTCTGCTTCTCGAACGTCTTGACGTCCTCGTCGAACCGCTTGTGGTCGATCTTCGCACTCGGCTGGGGCCAGCAGTTGACCGTGATGCGCGTCTTGCCGTCCGCCGCGCTGTCGCCCTCGGAGTTGCAGGCGGCCAGGCCGGTGACGGCCAGTGCGGTGGCGATGGCGGCGGTGCAGGTACGACGAAGAACAGGACTTCTCATCGGAGGACCCCTTTAGGGCAGGAGTGCGGGAAGCCGACAGCCCCGAGCTGTGCGGCGACCCACACTCAACCACCGCCGACGAATGTCCGCAAGATGTCGCGCGGGTTTCGTAAATCTTTGACAGATCTGGGCGACGGGATGCTGCGACGACTGACGGAAGCGGTCGGATCGACGGCCGTTCCAGGGCAGGCGGGGAGCGAGCAAGGCGCGGGGCCGGAGGGCGTGCGGAGTATCTCCGGGGCGGCCACACAGGCCGGCCCTCGGGGCGATCACGGGGGCGGGAACGTGCGGGCCGACGTCGTCGGCGGGCGGCGCTTCACTGGGGCCGCACCGCCCGCCGACGCGGCGCGGGCGGCATGACGAGCGGGTTTCCGCCTCTCGACGGCCGACTGGGAGCGCTCTCCACGCGGGTGCGTGGACCGCTCACCGAAGCACGGCCGCCGAGGCGGTCGCAGCGGGTGGCCGGGGGGCCGCGGTGGCGTCGGGCCGGTCGTACGGACGCCCGGCCTACCGCGGCCTCACCCACGTCCACCGGCGACGGTTCTTCAGCAAACCATCGCGTCACGAACGCAAGAATATGGCAATAGTTGCAGGACGTTTATCGTCCCGTGATGGACATGGCCGCCCTCGGGCGGCTGCGACCGGGGGTCCGGATCGCTGCTAGCGGGCTGCGGCGGCCGCTCGTACGGTGCCGAAGTCGAGGGCGCGGTCGGCCTCGCGCAGGACTTCCTCGGCCACTCGGCGCACTTCGGCGGGCACGTCGCCCTGCTCCTCGACGAGGCCGGCGTAGATCGGTGCTTCGGTGCTGTCTGCGGAACTCATACGGTTCATTTCCCCGTCGGTCGGGTGCGGAATGCCTCTGCCGGTCAGCGGAGGCGGGGGCGAGTGTACGTGGTGGGCGGCGGCGCTCGCGATTCCGTTCCGGGGCCCGGACCCCGCCGCACCTGCTGGAACGGCGGTCCGTAGGGGCCCGGAGGGCGCGGGCGAGATCTCCGTCACGGTCTGCCGGGGTCCGTGCCGAGGTGGTGCACGGAAAAGCCCGCCCGGGCGGCGAGCGCGCTCAGCTCGTCGGCCCGGGCCGCCCGCAGACCGACCACCGGGTAGCAGTCGGAGTCGATGTCGAGGACGGCCAGAGCCGCACCGATCTGGCGGTAGCTGCGGCCGCAGGCGTCCAGGAACTCGTCGGTCGAGAGGGTGGTCCCGTCGGCATCGAAGAGCGCCCACGGGTCCACGGAGGGCCGTGATTCCAGCTTCCGCAGCTGGGCCCGGATCTCCTGCGGGTCCTCCTTCCAGTCGAACTCCGCGAGCAGGCCGTGTGCGGCGAGCGCGTCGACGAGCGCGATCCAGGCGAGGTCGTCGACCGGCTCGTCGATGCCCCGGTCGTCCAGCCGGTCCGCGAAGGCGCTCACGTACTCGTGCGGGCTGTCGTGGGCGCGGAGGACCTCCTCGGCCACGCCGGGGTGCGCCGGGGCGAGCAGGGCGGCGATCTCGGCCAGGGAGGCTCGGACCGGGTCGGCGTCGTGCGAGTGGGACTGGGGCATGGCGAGGTCTCCTCCGCGACCGAGCGGCCGCAGGTCGTCGGGCCGGGGCGCCTTAGGGCCGTGGCGGCGGCGGTCGGCGGCGGTCGGGGTGTCGGCGGGCGGGGCTCAGGTGCGGCGGCGGGCCTCGGGCAGGGGGCGGTGGCCCTCGGTCCACTCGTTGACCCAGCCGCAGCCCGAGCAGGCGTACCGCCCGTCGAGACCCGCGATGAGGGTGCCGCACCGCGCGCAACCGATGTAAGTGATCTCCGGGTGCTCCGTGGCCGCTTCTTCCGGTGAGCTCTCCATCGTCACCCGTCCGTTCCCGCCGCGTCGAGCAGGATCCGGGCCAGCTCGCGCGGCTGCGAGAACATCGGCCAGTGGCCGGTGTCCATCGTGACCAGCCGCCAGCGCTCGCCCGTCAGCAGCTCGGCCACCTCGGGGCTCGGCTCGGGCCAGTCGAGCAGGCACTTGACGTACGTCGCGGGCAGCAGCCCCAACGGGCCCGCCAGGACGGCGGGGTCGGTGAGCGTGGCGCCGGGGTGGGGTGTCGCGCCGCCGATGAACCGGGTGATCTGCTCGTCGGTGAGTCCCTGGTCCCCGCAGTCGGCGGCGGTCGGCGACGGCCAGAAGCCCCCGTTGGCGGCGATGGCGGCCTCCACACCGGCCCGGCCGTCCGGCCAGCCGGAGACGAACGACTCGCCGTCGACCGGGACGTTGGAGTCGACGAAGACCACGCGGGCGAGCCGGTCGCCGATCCGCTCGGCCGCCTGCCCGACCGGGATACCCGCGTAGCTGTGGCCGACGAGCACCACATCGCGCAGGCCGAGGCGCTCGACCTCGTCGACGATGTCCTGGACATGCGTCTCCAGCCCCGCCGACGGACCCTGCTTTTCGGCGAGCCCCGACAGGGTCAGCGGGTGGACCCCGTGACCGGCCGCGCGCAGGTCGGGCTCCACGTCGCGCCACGCCCACGAACCGAGCCAAGCCCCTGCCACGAGTACGAATTGCGTCATGCCAGCAACGTAGCGCAGGGGTCTGACAGCGCCCCTCCGCCGCCGTCCCCCGCCCCACAGGCCCTCGGCGCCTCGCCGTCTGCTTGTCTGTCCTGGCAGGCCGGAACGGAGTGACGGGCGGAGTGCTCGCCCCCGCCCGGCCGACGACCGAAGGAGAGCACCTGTGCGTTCCCCCGCCGCCGACCGGACCGTGGGCGTCCTGCTGCCGCGCGACCTGCCCGCCGACCGCGTCCTGCCGTACGCGCGACGGGCCGAGGAGCTGGGGTTCGACGCCGTCTGGGTGGTCGAGGACCTCGGCTTCCGCGGTGGCATCGCCCAGGCGGCCGCCGTGCTGGCCTCCACCGAGCGGATCCGGGTCGGCATCGGACTGCTGCCGGCCGGCGCCCGCAACGTGGCGTTCGCCGCGCTGGAGATCGCGTCGCTGGCGCAGCTCTTCCCCGGCCGGATCGACGTAACCGTGGGACACGGCATGCCCCACTGGATGCGCAGCGTCGGCCAGTGGCCCCGCAGCCCGCTCACCCTTCTTCGCGAGTACGTCGACGCCCTGCGGGCGCTGCTGCTCGGCGAACCGGTGCAGCGTCGCGGGGAGTACGTGCACCTCGACGGCGTACGGCTCGACCGCAGCGCGCTGCCCGACGTCGTGCCCGACATCCTGGCGGGCGTACGGGGTTCCAAGTCCCTGGCGCTCTCCGGCGAGGTGGCGGACGGAACGGTCCTCGCGGAGCCCGTCGCCCCCGAGTACGCGCGGGCGGCGCTCGGGCACATCGCCGCCGAACGCCCCCACCGGCTCGTCGCGTACAACATCGCCTCCGTCGACGCCGATCCGGTCACCGCGCTGGCCGCCGCCCGCCCCGGCCTGGAGTGGATCGGCGAGCCCGACTGGCACGCCCACATCGCGCCGCTCCCCTTCGCCGACGAACTGGTCGCGCTGCGGGCCGCGTGCGCGAGCCGCGAGGAGTTCGTGGCGCGCATGCCCGACGGGTGGGTCACCCACCTCGCCGTGGCCGGGACTCCGGCGGAGGCCCGGGCTCGTCTCGACGGGCTGCGGGCGGCGGGGGTCACCGACACCGTCCTGGCTCCGGTCGGCCCCGATCCCCTGGGAGCCCTCGATTCACTGGCGGCCGTTCTCGACGCGTGAGGCCGCCACAACAACGGAGTCACCGCCACACCTTTCGACCGATGTCACTCGTCGATCGGAAGAGATGCATTGTCGGCCGTTTCTGACTGCTTTTCGCTATGAACGGAGGCGGTGGGCCCTGGCGAGGCAGGATGTCCCCGTGATGGGCAACCTTCCCGTCGTGACGACCAGTTTCGTGGGCCGCACCAGCGAACTGGTCAGCATCGAACGGGCACTTCGAGATCATCGGCTGGTCACGCTCACCGGCAGCGGCGGGGTCGGCAAGAGCCGACTGGCCCTGCGCACCGCCGAGCGTGCCCGGGACCGGTACGCCGACGGCGTCTGGTGGGCCGACCTGTCCCATCTCCACGACGACCAGCTGCTCGCCACGACGGTCTGCGACGGCGTCGGGCTCCTCGACCACAGTCCGCGCCGGCCGGTGGCCGCGCTCGCTGAATGGCTGTCCGGAAAGAAGCTGCTCCTCGTCCTCGACTGCTGCGAGCGGATCGTCGGCCCCTGCGGCCGGCTCGTCACCGAACTGCTCGCCGCGGCCCCGGGGCTGACGGTCCTGGCCACCAGCCGGGAGCCGTTGGGTTCGGCGGGCGAGAGGTCCGTCGAGGTGCCCCCGCTGTCCGCGGGCGACGACGGCGACGAGGCCGTCCGGCTCTTCCACGAGCGCGCGGCAGCCGTCGCCCCGGGACTCTCGCTCGACGATCCCGCGAGCGCGGCCGCCGTCGCCGAGATCTGCCGCCGCCTCGACGGCATACCGCTCGCCGTCGAACTGGCCTGTGCCCAGCTCCGCGAGAGCACCGCGCAGGAGATCACCGGGCGGCTGGCCTCCCGGGCGGAGGACCTGACCGACGACACGGTCTGGCCGCGCCGCCACCGGGCCCTGCGCACCACCATCGGCTGGAGCCACGAGCTCTGCGCCCCTCTGGAGCGGCTGCTGTGGGCGCGGCTCTCCGTCTTCCGGGGCGTCATCACGACGTCGGACGCGGAGGCGGTGTGCGCGGGCGGGCCGCTGGACGCCGAGGCCGTCGCGCCCGCTCTGGAACGCCTGGCCGACCAGTCCGTGCTCCGGCGGACCGGGGACGGCTACCGGATGCTGGACACGTTGCGCGAGTACGGGGCGATGTGGCTGGCCGAGCTGGCGGAGGACGCGCTCCTGACCGACCGGCACGCCCGGCACTTCGCCCATGTGGCCGTCCAGGCGTACGCGGGGTGGCTCGGTCCTTCGCAGGTCCTCTGGTACCACCGGATCGCCGACACCCACGCGGATCTGTGCGCGGCCCTGGACCATCTGCTGGCCGAGGACCCGGAGATGGCGATGGAGATGGCCGGGTGCGCCGGTCTCTTCTGGAGCTGCTGCGGCCATCTGCACCAGGCCCGTACGTACCTGGAACGGGTGCTCGCCCTGCCGCTCTCCGCCGGTCCGCACCGCACCCGGGCGCTCTGGGCCCTGGGGATCACGCTGACGCTCCAGGGCGACCACGAGGCGGCGCGCCGCACCGGCGAGGAGTGCGAGCAGGCGGCCCGCCGCGAAGAGGCACCGGAGTCGGTGCTCCTCGCGGCCCACTCCGTGAGCTTCACGTATCTGATGATGGGCCGGCCGCACACGGCGTACTCCGTCAGCGACCGCGCGCTGGAGGACCACCCGGGGGACCCGGCGGACACCCCCTCGCAGCTGCGCTGCCGGGTGATACGCCTGTTCGCCCTGTCGGCGCTCGGCCGGCTCGACGAGGCGTACGAGGAGGCCATGCGGCTCCAGCGGATCAGTCTGCGGTTCGGCGAGCACTGGGCGCGGGCGTACGCCGATCATCAACTGGCCCTCATACACCTTCTCCAGGGCCGCCCCCGTCATGCGGAGAGCCACGCCCGCGCGATGCTCGCGAGCAAGCACGAGCTCCACGACAGCCTCGGCATAGCGCTCGGCCTCGACCTGCTCGCCGGGGCCATCGCCGCCCAGGGGAACGGGGTGGCCGCGGCCCGGGCATCCGGTACGGGGCACGCCTACTGGCGCATGATCGGCCACCCGCACCGGGGCACCCCGGAGCTCGGGGCGATCCGCGAGCAGTGGGAGCTGAGGGCCCGGCAGGCCGCGGGCGACTCGGCGTACGAGCGGGCCTACCGGCGCGCCTCGGCCGACGACGCCGAACGCGGCCTGGCCCTCGCGCTGGAGCGCGGGCACCCCGGCTAGCGCCTGTCCGACCGTTCCCGTCCGTAAGGACCTGGGCCGTGAATCGAGGAGACACCCCCGGGAAGCGTGGGCTTAGCATCCGGGTATGACGTCGATCAGCCGACTCCGCCCCGACCATGCCGAGGCTCTGCTCGCCTTCGAGCGGGAGAACCGGACCTATTTCGCCGCGTCCATCACCGACCGGGGCGACGCCTACTTCGCCGAGTTCGCCGAACGCCATCGCGTCCTGCTCGCCGAGCAGGACGCGGGGCTGCACCACCTCCATCTCATCGTGGACGGCGACGGCGGTGTCCTCGGCAGGATCAACCTCGTCGAGGTGCGGGACGGTTCGGCCGAGCTGGGCTACCGGATAGCGGAGAAGGCCGCGGGCCAGGGGCTGGCCACCTGGGCGGTCCAGCGGATCTGTGTGCTGGCGGTCGAGGAGTACGGGCTCACCTCGCTGCGCGCCGAGACGACGCTGGACAACACGGGCTCCCGCGCGGTCCTGGCGCGTACGGGGTTCGAGCCGCTGGAGGACGTCATGTTCGGCGACCGCTCCGGGCGGCGGTACGTCCTGGATCTGAGCGGGGGTGCTCCCCCGGCCCACTGACCGCCGCGGGCCAGGAGCGAGGGAAGAGCGGGCGACGCCGGGCGGGCGGCCTGACGCCGGGGGTGTGGCGGTGGTCGCCCGGATGGTCCACCTCGGGGGCAAGCACCGTCCGGCCGCCCGATGCTGGGGCTCGCGGGAGCGGACCGCAGATCTCCGCCCCGCCCTTCGCCCACCGCCTTCAGGAGGCCCTCGTGCCCGCACGTTCCCATCCGAACGCCCCGCTCCCCCGCCCTCGGCCCCGGCGTCGGATCGCCGTCGTCGCCGCCCTTGCCGCCGCCTCCCTCGCCGGGGTGATGAGCGGCCCGGCCCACGCGGGCGGTGACAGGGGCCCGGACGGTGGCGGCGGCGCGCACGGTCCGGCCGACCCCGCGTTGCGGCGCGGGCTTCAGGCGCTCGTGGACACCCCGGGCGGCCCGCCCGGGGCCATCGCCGTCCTCACGGCCGACGGCCGGAGCGAGGTGTACCGGGCGGGTACGTCGCAGCTAGGCACCGGGCGTCCACCCCAGACGACCGACCACATGCGGGTCGCCAGCACCGCCAAGGCCTTCAGCGGCTCGGTCGCCCTGCAACTCACCGAGCGGGGCGCGCTCCGTCTCGACGACACCATCGGCCGACGGCTGCCCAAGCTGCCCGCCGCCTGGCACCGGGTGACGCTCCGCCAGCTCCTCAACCACACCAGTGGGCTGCCCGACTACACCGAGGACCCGCGGTTCATCGCCGAACTGACGGCCGATCCCCGCAGGCACTTCGACTCCCGCCGGCTGCTGGACTACGTCGCCGGGGACCCGCTGCGCTTCCGGCCCGGGTCCGCATACCGCTACTCCAACTCCGACAACATCGCCGTGGCGCTGATGGCCGAGGCGGTGACGGGGCAGCGGTACGAGAAGCTCCTCGCCGAACTCGTCTACCGGCCGCTCGGCCTGCGCGACACCAGCCTCCCGCAGGGCTACCGGCTGCCCACGCCCTATCTGCACGGCTACGCGGTGGACGAGCCGGGCGCGCCGGAGGACGTCAGCACGGTGCTCAGCGCTTCGGGCGTGTGGGCGTCGGGCGGTATCGTCTCCACGCCCAGGGACCTGGGAGCCTTCATCCGCGGTTACGCCGGCGGGCTGGGGCTCGGCCCGGCGGTCCGCAAACAGCAGTTGTCGTTCGTGGCGGGCAGCTCCGAACCCGCCGGTCCCGGGCGTAACAAGGCCGGTCTCGCCGTCTTCTCGTACGCGACGCGCTGCGGCACCGTGTACGGCCACACCGGCAACTTCCCCGGCTACACCCAGCTGGCCGCGGCGACCAAGGACGGCAAGCGGTCCCTGACCGTCTCCCTCACCTCCCAGGTGAACAGTTCGACGAACCCGCGGCTGCTGGCCACCCTCCGCAAGCTCCAGGAGGACTTCGTCTGCCGACTGCTCGACCGCCGGAAGCCGGGCGGCGCGTACTAAAGGTTGTTGCAGAACGTCCAGTCTCGGCGAACGTGCGGGTCGTCATCGATGCGGACAGCCGCCTGGTGATCGCCTCGGCCCGCCCCCTTCCTGGGAACAAGGCCGACGCCCATGCCCGGCGCGAATCGGACCTGCCCGCCATCGCGGCCGGGACGACGGTCATCGCGGACGGCGCCTACCTGGGGATCGGGCTGATCGGCCCGCACCGCAGAAGAGCCGGACGCCCACTCCTGCGCGGCCAGGAGGAGGACAACAAGATCCGCTTCTTGGAGCACGGTATCGAGGGTCAGGAGTGTCGTTGAAGGAACTGCACGATCGCGAGGTTCACGCTGTCCGGCTCCTGCTCTGCGGGGTAGTGGCCGGATTGCTCGAAGACGAGTGGGGTGACATCGGTGGCAAGGGTGGCCATTCCACCCGCGACTGCAGTCCCCATCGCGTGTCTGCCTCCGATCGCCAGGACAGGCGTTTGAATCGGCTGGGCGGCATGGGCTTGAATGTCATCGACATCTTCTGACCTGGTGCGGTAGTAGGCCAGCCCGGCGTTCAGCACACCTGGAGTGCTGTACGCCTTGATGTAGGCCGGAAGGGTGTCTGGGTCGAGGCCGTTCGGTCCGGCGCTCTGTTCCAGAAACGTGCCGTAGTAAGCCGCTTCCCGGCCGGGCACGAGCTGCTCCGCGAGGCCGGGCGTACGGTTGAACGGGCCGTGCCAGGATGGATAGTGGTCCCGGCCGGCTTCGGGAATCTCGGCATCGACACCGGGAAGAATCTCTTCCTCTACCACGAGTCCACTGACCGATTCCGGCGCTTGGGCCGCGATGAGGTATCCGACCGTCGCACCCCAGTCGTGACCGATGACGGCGAAGCGTGTGACGCCCTCCTGTGCCAGCCGTGCCCGGACACCGTCGGCGAGTGCCGTCTTGCGGAAGTCGGTCACGTCGGAGTCGGGAGCGGTGCCCAGCCCGGGAAGCGTGACCTGGACTGCGGTGATACCGGCGGCATCGAGTGCCGGAATGAGGTACCGCCAGTGGTCGGACGTGACCGGCCAGCCGTGCAGCAGCACCGCTGTCGGGGTTCGATTCTCGCTCATCGCCCTATGATGCCCCTACTCCGGAACACGCGTTCGCCCGTCTGGCGCTGATGCCACGGAGCCTGTCGTGGAGCTGGTCACAGCCACTCGTTGATGGCCGCGACCAGCACTGTCGCCTCGTGGCGCACGGCCGGCTTGCCGTATCTGGTAGCCGGTGATCCCCACGGCGTGCCCGCCCGGGTTCGCCACCGTATCCCTTCGATCAGCTGCCGACGTGTTCACATCCGGGGGCCTGAACAGGTCACCGTGCTCCGGCAGCCCGCCCGGTTCAGCCCTGGAGGGTCGCGAGCCAGTCGGTCAGCAGGCGGTTGACCTCGTCGGGGCGCTCCTGCTGGATCCAGTGGCCGCAGCCGTCCAGGAGGTGGGAGGCCGCGAGGCCGGGCAGGGTGGTGGGGTAGGCGTCGATGGCGTCGGACATCCAGGTGGTGGAGGCGTCCAGGGCGCCGCCGATGAACAGGGAAGGCTGCTCGACCGGGGCTCCGCGGTACGGGGCGAGGTCTTCCCAGT
The DNA here is from genome assembly GCF_003501885.1 of Streptomyces globisporus. Taxonomy (GTDB): domain Bacteria; phylum Actinomycetota; class Actinomycetes; order Streptomycetales; family Streptomycetaceae; genus Streptomyces; species Streptomyces globisporus_D. Next base: position 4,093 of record NZ_QWFA01000222.1, on the reverse strand, counting down.
CCCGGTCCATGGCGCGGTAGCGGTTCAGCGCTCCGGTGATTCCCGTGCGCTCGAACTCCCCGGCGTAGACGTCGAGGTCGTCCTCGCTCAGCCAGGCCGGAAGCACCTCCGTGGGGAAGCGGTCGCGCAGCCGGCCGCCGCCACGGGCGACGAAGTGCGGGGCGGGCTCGTCGCGGGCGGGCATGGTGTCTGCGGACAGGGCGGCGTAGAAGCCGGCGAGCCAGCCCCGGACGTCGGGCTCGATCTCCGCCTCGGCGCGGCCGGGCTCCTGGAAGTAGGAGACGTAGAACTCCTGCTCGGGACCGCCGATCCGGCCGAAGACATCGGTGGGGCGGGGGCCTCCGGGCGGCGCGTAGGGGACGCTCAGCAGGGCCACTGCGGTGAAGACCTCGGGGTGGAGCAGGGCGGAGGCGGAGGCGATGTTGGAGCCCCAGTCGTGGCCGACGATCACCGCGCTCTCCTCGCCGAGGGCGCGCACGACGGCGACGTTGTCCGCGACGAGGTCCAGCATCCGATAGGCGTCGGTCTCGGCCGGCTTGGAGGAGCGGCCGTAGCCGCGCACGTCGATCGCCACCGCCCGGTAGCCGGCCGAGGCGAGCACCGGGAGCTGGTGCCGCCAGGAGTACCAGGACTCGGGAAAGCCGTGCACCAGCAGGACCAGGGGGCCGGAACCCTGCTCGACCAGGTGCAGGCGTCCGGCCGGGGCTTCGACGGTGCGGTGACGCGGTGCGGCGGAAGGTCCGGGCTGCATGGGCGTTTCTCCTCGGCTCGGGGACGGACGCGGGTACCCGACGATCATGCGGCGTGGTGCCCGTCCCACGCGATCGGCGTTGCCATTCCGGCAAACTTCCAGGACGAGTCGGTGGAGCGGCGCGTACAGGAAGAAGGGGTACGCCGGGTGTCCGGCGTACCCCTTCGCGGGTCGGGTGGTGAGGCGGTCAGTCCTCGTCGGTCTCCTCGCGGACGATGGTGTCGTTCTTGGCGTCCACGTCGAAGGTCGTCTTCTTCCAGTCGGAACCGACCACGTCGACCTGCCAGATGACGCCCTTGCCGTCGTTGTCGTCCAGGCTGACGGAGGTGACCGTCCCCTTCTTCTTCTCGGTGGCGACCTTGGCCGCCTGCTGCGGCGTCTGGGTGGCCTGGGCCAGCCAGTCGGCCGTCTGCTTCTTGTCGTCCGCGTCCTGGTCCGCGTCGACACGGGCCTCGATCACCTTGCCGTCGACCGCGTTGATGCGGACGGTGTGGATCGTGCCGTCCTTCTCCGCGACCTCCGCGGCCCAGACCGGACCGTCGGCGCCGGGGCTCGCGCTCGGGCTGCCGGTTCCGGTCGGGCTCGGGGAGCCGGTCGGGCTGGGCGATCCCGTGGGGCTGCCGGTCGCGGTCGGGCTGGGGCTCTGGTTGTCGTCGTCGTCCACGCCCTCCAGGTCCAGATCGACGAGCTTGCTCCCGGCGACCTCGCCGGTGGCGGTGGTGGCCGCGTCGTCGAAGGTGACCTTCGTGGCGTCGAGCACCTTCTTGCGTTCCTGCTGGTCCTCGGTCAGCTGGGCGGTGGCCGACGGTGACGTCGTCTGCTTCTGCGGAACGACCTTGGCCGCCTCGGAGGTGGCCGCGCTGCTCGCGCCGTCCGAGCTCTGACCGCATCCGGTCATCAGGAGGGCCGTGGCCGCGGCCAGGGAGAGGGCGCCGACCGCCTTGAGAGTGCGGGAACGGGGGGAGGCACTGTTCATTCGTCGAGGCTCAAGTCTCATGCACGCATGCCTAGCCCTCCGGGCCTTCCGTCATGTTGTCCTACCGGGCGGAGTCACCCGATCGACCGGGCGGCTCCGCCCGTTGGCCGTCGCTCCCCGGGCGGGGCGCGCCGGGGTGCGAAACAATGGCGGCAGGGCCGTATTCTCCGCGCACGGCCGGGAGGCCGTCATGAATCAGATGGTGCACACCGAGCGTTACGAGCTGATCTTCCAGATGTCCGGCGCCGCGGACGACGTGGTCTCCGTCCGGCTGACCGACCGGCTGGGGGCCGGCGGGTTCCCGGTTTACGAGGACGAGACGGGGATCGTCCGCGCCGAGATCAGCGACCGGGGTGAGGTCCGCATGCTCGCCAGCGGCGGCCACCAGGTCCCCGGCGCTCCCCTGCTGGCCCGTCCCCTGAGCGAGGACGCGCCCGGCACGCGCTGACCGGACCGTCGGGCGGGGCGCACCGGTGGACGGTGCGCCCCGCCCGCTCGTGCGCCCACACCCCCGGCAGGATCCTGCCGCGTCCGCTCATGCCCACACGTCGCCCGAATGTGTTTCCATTCCCGCACCCCGGACGTAACCTGAGCGCGAAACCACAGACTCGGGCATGAAACGGAAACGAAACCACATGTACGCACCGGAGCGTCAGCAGGAGATCCTCCGTCTCGCCCAGGAGAGCGGCCGGGTCGACGTGCTGTCCCTGGCCGAGGAGTTCCAGGTGACGGCCGAGACCGTCCGGCGGGACCTCAAGGCCCTGGACCGGGCGGGGCTGCTGCGCCGGGTGCACGGCGGGGCGATCCCGGTGGGGCGGCTGGACTTCGAACCCGACCTCGCCGAGCGCGACGCCCTCTCCGCCGACGAGAAGGACCGCATCGCGCAGGCCGCCCTCGCCGAACTGCCCGCCGACGGCAATGTGATCGTCGACGCCGGGACCACCACCGCGCGGCTCGCCGCCGCTGTGCCGGTCGACGCCGCGCTGACCGTCGTGACCCATGCGCTGCCGGTGGCCGCCCGGCTCGCCGACCACCCGGGCATCGCGCTGCATCTGGTGGGCGGCCGGGTCCGGCACCGTACGCGCGCGGCGGTCGACGCCTGGGCCCTGGGTTCGTACGCGGAGATCAACGCCGACGTGGTCTTCCTCGCCACCAACGGCTTCTGTCCCGACCGCGGTCTGACCACGCCCGACCTCGCCGAGGCCGCGGTCAAGCGGGCCGTGATCAAGGCGGCCCGCCGGGTCGTCCTGCTCGCCGACTCCGGCAAGTTCGGGCAGGAGCACTTCGCCCGCTTCGGCGACCTCACCGATGTGGACCTGCTCATCACCGACACGGGCCTCAGCCCCGACGACGCCCGCTCCATCGAGAGCCGGGGCACGGAAGTAGTCCGCGCATGATCCTCACCGTCACCCCCAACCCCAGCCTGGACCGCACCTACGAGCTGCCCGGGCTGACCCGAGGCACCGTCCTGCGCGCCACGGCGGACCGCGTCGACCCGGGCGGCAAGGGCGTCAACGTCTCCCGCGCGGTCGCGGCGGCCGGGCACCGCACCGTCGCCGTCGCCCCGATGGGCGGCCCGGAGGGCGCCCTGCTCACCCGGCTCCTCGGCGATCTGGGCATCGAGGCGGCCGGGGTGCCGATCGCCGGGAACACCCGGATCAACGTCACCCTCGTCGAACCCGACGGCACCCTGACCAAGGTCAACGCGGCGGGCCCCGACCTGAGTCCGGCCGAGGCGGAGGCCGTCCTCGAAGCGGTACGGGTCCACGCGTCCGCGGCCGACTGGATCGCCTGCTGCGGGAGCCTGCCGCGCGGACTGCCGCCACGGTGGTACGCGGAGCTGGTCGAGCGGAGTCACCGCGCCGGTGCCCGGATCGCGCTGGACACCTCGGGTGCCGCTCTCACCGCCGCCCTCGCCGAAGGGCCCGACGTGATCAAGCCCAACGCCCAGGAGCTGGCCGAGGCCGTCGGCCGTCCGCTGGCCACGGTGGGCGACGCGCTCAAGGCCGCTGAGGAGCTGCGAGAGCGCGGCGCCCGGTCGGTGCTGGCGAGTCTGGGCGCGGACGGACAGCTGCTGGTCGAGGCGTCGGGCGCCTGCTTCGCGACCGCCCCGGTGGCGACCGTACGGAGCAATGTCGGCGCCGGGGACGCCTCGCTGGCCGGCTTCCTCGCGGCGGGCGGGCGGGGCCCGGAAGCGCTCGCCTCGGCGGTCGCCCACGGGGCCGCGGCCGTGCAGCTGGCCGGGAGCCTCATGCCCACCCCGGCCGACCTCGATCTGCCGTCGGTCGTGACGACCTCCGACGTCCCGCTGGACCGCGCACTGAGCGAGCCGGCCCCATGACCCCCGCACCACCCACGCCCCCACG
>NZ_QWFA01000221.1 GCF_003501885.1 Streptomyces globisporus | reverse complement strand
CCCCCTCCGCAGCCGCCGCCCCCGCCCCCGTCGCTCCAGCCGCCGCCGTCGCCGCCGCTCCCGCCGCTGGACTGGTTCTGGCGGACGTTGTGGTGGACCGCCGAGGCGAACCACAGGGCGCGGCGTACGGTCTTCATCGCCGAGCGGCCCTCGCGGCCCGCGGTGGTGAGGGTGCCGGCGAGGCCGGTCGCCGAGACGAGGCCCGCCAGGGCGCGGCTGCGCTGGTCCGGGAAGCCCCGGGCCTCCGCCTGGCCGAAGCGCCACCGGGTCGCTCCGGTCAGGTCCGGGTCGCCCGGGAAGTGGCGCTGGTAGGGGAGCACGCCGAGAAAGCGGCGGGTCTCGCGGCGCAAGAGGCCGCGCTCCACCAGGTGGTCCAGGTGGCGTTCCTCGGCGTTGCGGCCGTACAGCCGGATCCAGCTCTTGGCGCTGGTCCCCGGGCGGAGGCGCCTCTTCTTGGCGGACGGCGGGTCGAGCGTGCTCAGCAGCGACGCGAGCAGCGGGTGGGCCGGGTCCAGGGGGTTGACCACCTGGACCCGGCCGCGCTCCTCGCGTATCCGGCCCTGGAGCTCCAGCTCGGCGAGGACCGCTCCCGCCGCGCCGTACCGCAGATACGTGCGGTTGCAGAGCGGTTTGCCGCGCTCCGGGTCGAGCGTCAGCAGGAGCAGTTCCTCGGGCAGGGTCAGGGCGGAGGCGTCCTGCGTCATGGCGCGGTGACGATCCTTCCGGTGACGTCGCCGAGGCCCACGCGGGTGCCGTGCGGGCCGGGGGCCCAGGCGGTCAGCGTGACCGTGTCGCCGTCCTCCAGGAACGTCCGCTTGCCCTCGGTCAGTTCGAGCGCGTCGCGGCCGTTCCAGGTCAGCTCCAGGAGCGAGCCGCGCTGCGCCGGCTCGGGCCCGCTGACCGTGCCGGAGCCGTACAGGTCGCCGGTGCGCAGCGACGCGCCGTTGACCGTCATGTGCGCGAGCTGCTGGGCCGCAGTCCAGTACATCGAGGCGAACGGCGGCTCCGCGACGACCTGCCCGTTGATCTCGACGGTGATCCGGATGTCGAAGCCGCCCGGCTCCTCGTCCTCGGCGTCGTCGAGGTAGGGGAGGAGGGGGAAGTCCCGGGCCGGGGGTGCGGTGCGGGCGGCGTCCAGGGCCTCCAGCGGGGTGACCCAGGCGGAGACGGAGGTGGCGAAGGACTTGCCGAGGAACGGGCCGAGCGGCACGTACTCCCAGGCCTGGAGGTCGCGCGCGGACCAGTCGTTGAGGAGGGAGAGCCCGAAGACGTGCTCGCGGAAGTCGGCCAGCGGGACCGGGGTGCCGTGCGCGGAGGGGACGCCGACGACGAAGCCGACCTCGGCCTCGATGTCGAGCTTCACCGAGGGGCCGAAGACGGGGGCCGGATCGGTGGGGGCCTTGCGCTGGCCGCTGGGGCGTACGACGTCGGTGCCGGAGACCACGACGGTGCCGGAGCGGCCGTGGTAACCGATCGGCAGGTGCTTCCAGTTGGGGGTGAGCGCGTCGCCGTCCGGCCGGAAGATCCTGCCGACGTTGGTGGCATGGTGCTCGCTGGCGTAGAAGTCGACGTAGTCCGCCACCTCGTACGGCAGGTGCAGGGTGACCGCGTCCACCGGGTGCAGCAGCGGCTCGATGTCCGCGCGGTGGGCGGGGACGGTCAGCCAGGCGGTGAGCGCGCGGCGCACATCGCTCCAGGCGGTGCGGCCCGCCGCGAGCAGCGGCGTCAGGCTCGGCTGCGCCAGCAGCCCCGCGTACGGGGAGCCGAGCGCGTGGGCGGCGGCCCCGGCGTCCAGGACGTGGTTGCCGATGCGGACGCCGACCCGGCGGACGTCGGGGTGGTCGGGGGTGGAGAACACACCGTACGGGAGGTTGTGCGGGCCGAAGGGGTCGCCCTCGGCCAGATCGAGCGGGCTGCTCTGCTCGGGCATGTGGTGCTGCCTCGCTTTCCAGGTCGCGTTGGGGGACACGTTACGTCGGGGCTCCTACCCAGCGGCAGTGCCCTGACCATCCCCAACTGTGCCTATTGCCCGGAAAGTTCACCGGTTACCGTCGGTTCCCCCGGAGATCCGGGGGAACCGAGCCGGAAACACGATCATCGGCTCAGCCCGCCGTGCGCGGGATGCGCTTCTCCCAGGTGCGGTGGAAGACGATCTCCTCGCCGTCCTTGCAGATCACCTCGTCGGAGGTGATGAAGTCGTGCTCGTCGGCGGTGATCTCGGAGCGGGTCTCGATCCGTGCGTCCCAGGCCGCCTCCGGACGGTGCAGCCGGATCGTCCAGTCACTGCGGGTGCGTGCGGAGAGCGGGTCGTCCTGCTGGATCGTGTACGTCTCCAGGGCGTCCTCGGTGAACTCGAGGCCGTCGGGGTAGACGCGCGTACCGCCGTAGCGGGGGTCGACCTCCAGGCGCCATTCGCCCTTGGCGACATCGCGGACGACGAGGCGTTCGGGGCGCGGCTCCTCCAGGGTGACCGGGTAGACCACGCCGAGCGGTTCGGACTGTTCCGGTTCGCCGAAGGTGATCGCCGGGTCCTCGGTGTGGCGGCGCACCGGCAGCTCGACGAAGCTCCCGTCGGCGTCCAGGGTGAAGCCCGCCGAGCCGGCCTGGGGCCAGATCCAGGGCCAGTACGCGGAGGAGATCGCGATCCGGATGCGGTGGCCGGGCGGGAAGGTGTGGCCGATGCCGTTGAGGTCGAAGACCACGTCCTCGGTCTCCCCGGGCGTCCAGTCGTCGGCGTGGTCGCGGCCGTGCCGGGCGGCGAGGTTGAGGACGCCCCGGGTGACGAGCGTCGATGCGCCGTCGGGGGCGACGTCGCAGAGCCGGGCGATGGCCTGGCCGCGGGTGGCGTCCATCCGGATGCGGAGCTTCACCCGGGGGCGGCCCAGGATCTCGATCGGCGCGTCGGTGACGGGGAATTCGAACGACACCGACTTGGCGTCCTCGTCCCGCTGGTCCGGCGGCAGGTCCGCCTCGTTGCCGAACGGGAAGAAGCGGCCCGCGTCCAGGCCGGTCTGCTGCGGCGAGGCGACGATCCGCTCGCCGCCCTGGAGGGCGTACGCCATCGGGTTCACGTTCTCCGACGGCCAGGAGGCGTCCCCGACCCAGCGGCCCGGCAGCGTCTCGTACACCGTGGCGGGCGGGTGCGAGCCGCTGATCCAGGACCGCAGCAGCGGCTCCCGCATCACGCCCGTCTCCTTGCCCTTGAGGTGCTGGTCCCACCAGCGCAACGTCTCCTGGAGGAAGCCGATCGCCGGCCCCGGCGGCAGCCCCCGGTCGGGGTACTGGTGCGACCACGGTCCGATGATTCCGCGCACCTGCGCGGGGTCGAGGTGCTCGACGAGCCGCAGGACGGTGTCCCGGTACGGGTCGTGCCAGCCGCCGACCGCGAGGACGTTCGCCTTGATCGCGCCGTAGTCCTCGCAGACGCTGCCGTGCTTCCAGTAGGCGTCGCGGCTCTGGTGGGCGAGCCAGGTGTGGCTGAAGGGCTCGACGGCCTCCAGCCGCTTCAGCCACATCTCCCGCCAGTCGTCGCCGACCTGCGCCGGGTCCGGCGGGCGGCAGACGAAGGCGAGCATGGTGGCCGCCCAGGCGTGCATGTCCACGGCGAGGACCGAGCCGCCCATGTAGTGGACGTCGTTGTCGTAGCGGTCGTCGGCCGAGCAGACGGTGACGATCGCCTTCAGCGGCTCGGGGGCGAGCGCGGCGATCTGGAGCGAGTTGAAGCCGCCCCAGGAGATCCCGAACATCCCGACCCGGCCCGAGCACCACTCCTGCTGGGCCAGCCAGTGGATGACGGCGACCCCGTCGGCCAGCTCCTGCGCGTCGTACTCGTCGCCCGGCAGCCCCTCGCTGTTGCCGTGCCCCCGGACGTCGACCCGTACGGAGGCGTAGCCGTGGCCCGCGTACCAGGGGTGGCGCTGCCAGTCGCGCGGCGCGGTCCAGTCGCTCAGCCGGTAGGGCAGGTACTCCAGCAGGGCGGGGACCGGTTCGTCGGTCAGCGGCCGCCAGATCCGGGCGTAGAGCCGGGTGCCGTCGGACAGCGGGATGCGGACGTCCTCGTGGGTCGTCTCGTACGGGAACTCGGTCGTGATGTTCATGGGTCACCTCGGTGGGGGACGGGGTGCGTGAGACGTACGGGTCAGTGGACGGGGTGCATCGTGCGCTTCAGCCAGGGCGCGGCCAGGATCATCGCCACACCGGCGGCCACCGCGATCGCCCCGTTGACGCCGAAGTACGCGGGGTTGGAGACCTCGCCGTACAGCTTCACGATCTGGGCCTGGATGCCGTTGGCCAGGGCGAGGGAGAGGAACCACAGGGCCATCGTCTGGCTGGCGAACGCCTTCGGGGCGAGCTTGGTGGTGGCGGACATGCCGGAGGTCTCCAGCAGGATGTCGCCGAGCCCGAGCAGCAGGTACGAGCCGACGATCCACCAGGCCGCCATGCGGTACGTGTCGTCGGCGTGCCCGGAGGTCGGCAGGACCATCAGGAGGAAGGAGAGCCCGCCGAGGATCACGCCGAACGCGATCTTGTTGGAGGCGTGTGGCTGGCGCGGGCCCATCTTCGCCCAGACGGCGGCGACGACCGGGGCGAGCGCGACCTCGAAGGCGCCGAGCGCGGAGGCGTACCAGCTGGCCGGGAAGGTGAAGCCGAAGATCTCGGTCCGGGCGTTCGTCGAGGCGAGCAGCATCATCGTCGAGTACGCCTGGAAGAGGATGAAGTTGAAGACGACGGACCCGAGGAAGAGGACGACGTACGGGCGGAGCCTGCCGCGCTCCTCGGCGGTGACCCGGGGGGAGCGGAACATCACCACGAAGTAGACGACCGGGGCGATCACCGAGATGACGGTGAGCACGTCGACGAACCGGTCCATCGTCAGCCAGCCCGCCAGGGCCAGCGCGGTGGCGGCGAGGGCGACCACGACCGCCCCGCCGACGATCAGCAGGGCCGCGCGGCGCATCGCGTCGGGGGCCAGTGCGAATTCGGCCGCGTGCTTACGCCCGGCCAGGTGACGGCGGCCCGCGACGTACTGGATCAGACCGAAGGTCATGCCGATCGCGGCGGCCGAGAAGCCCCAGTGCCAGCTCCAGTGCTCGCCCAGCCAGCCGGTGATCAGCGGTCCGGCGAACGCGCCGATGTTGATGCCCATGTAGTAGAGGGCGAAGCCGGCGTCGCGCCGTTCGTCGTCGGTGCGGTAGAGCTTGCCGACCATGGAGGCCACATTGGGCTTGAGCAGGCCCGTTCCGGCGCTGATCAGGCCGAGGCCCACCCAGGTCATGGCGTCGGTGGGGACGGCCATGGAGTAGTGGCCGCAGGCGATGAGGATGCCGCCGTAGAGCACGGCCCGGTACGAGCCGAGGATCCGGTCGGCCAGCCAGCCGCCCGCCACGGAGACCAGATAGACCAGCGTCCCGTAGGCGGCGGAGACGGAGGCGGCGGTGCCGGGGTCCATGCCCATGCCGCCGTTCGCCACGGTGTCGGCGAAGAACAGCACCAGAATGGCCTGCATGCCCAGGAACGAGAACCGTTCCCAGACCTCCAGACCGGACAGGGTCATCAGGCCCCGCGGCTGCCCGAAGAAGGCGTGGTCGTCCTCGGGCGGTGGCTGGGCCGGCTCGGTGGCGGCGGTGCTGTGGGACAAAGCGGAGACTCCTGATCGTATGAGCTGATCCCGAACATACCGGCGGTCATGGGAAGCCGCCCACGGTGATCCATAGCCGACCGGATACGCTGAAGTTGCAAGGAGAGACAGCGACACATCGACATTGAGTGTGATCGTCAGCAGACAGGAGATGTCCCCGTGACCGTCGTCGGGTCGTTCGGACTGCACGTGCGGGACCAGGCTCTTGAGGCCGATGTCCAGTCGGGCCTGGCCGCTGTCGAGGCAGGGCTGCTCGAAGCCACCAAGAGTGACGTCCCCTTCATCACGGACGCCGCGCAGCACCTGGTGCGTGCGGGGGGCAAGAGGTTCCGTCCCTTGCTGGTCATGCTCGCGTCACAGTTCGGGGACCCCGACGCGCCGGGGGTCGTCCCCTCGGCCGTCGTCGTCGAGCTGACCCATCTGGCCACGCTCTACCACGACGACGTGATGGACGAGGCCGACGTGCGGCGCGGGGTGCCCAGCGCCAACACCCGCTGGGGCAACTCGGTCGCCGTCCTCACCGGCGACTTCCTCTTCGCCCGCGCCTCCCACATCCTGGCCGACCTCGGCCCCGAGGCCGTCCGCATCCAGGCGGAGGCCTTCGAGCGGCTCGTCACCGGCCAGATCCTGGAGACCGCGGGCCCGCGCGACGGCCGCGACCCGGTCGACCACTACCTGGACGTGCTCAGCGGCAAGACCGGTTCGCTGGTCGCCGTCTCCGGCCGGTTCGGGGCGATGATGTCCGGCGCCGACGAGCGGACCGTGGACGTCCTCACCCAGTACGGGGAACGGCTCGGCATCGCCTTCCAGCTCGCCGACGACGTCCTCGACATCGCCTCCGACTCCCACGAGTCCGGCAAGACCCCCGGCACCGACCTGCGCGAGGGCATCCCGACGCTCCCGGTCCTGCGGCTGCGCGCCCAGGCGGCGGCCGACGGCAAGCCCGACGACCTGGAGCTCGTCGAGCTGCTCGACGGTGACCTCAGCAGCGACGAGGCCCTCGCCGAGGTGCTGCGCCGGCTGCGCGCCCACCCGGCGCTGGAGCAGGCCCGCCAGGACACCGTGCGCTACGCCCAGGAGGCGCGCGCCACGCTGGCGCCGCTGCCCGAGGGGTACGCGAAGGCCGCGCTGGAGGAGCTGTGCGACGCGGTGGTGCACCGCGCGGGCTGAGGCCCCGCCCGGCCGTGCCCGCCGCCGGTTGAGGCGGTGTCACCGGGCGGCCCCCCACCCGGTGTCACGGGGCGGCCCACCCCTACGGGACGGCGTACACGCCCCCTTCGGTTGTCATACCGGAGCAGTAGGCGGAGTTGATTCCCCGGGCTGACGCTTCGAGCCGTCCGATTTGGTCAGATGGTTATCAACGGAAGCCGCCGACCACGGAGGTAGGGCACACCATGGCACCGAACGACAGCGCAGAGACCACCGGCGAGGCCACGAGCACTGTCGTGGGCCGCCGGAAGGCGGCGCGCTACATCGTCCCCGTCGCGGTCGCGGGGGTGGCGGCCGCGACCATCGGTCTCGTCCCGGCGCTCGCGAGCTCGGGCGACCCGGACCTGCCGAAGATCAGCGCGCAGGAACTCATCGAGAGGATCGCCGCTTCCGACGAGGAGCAGCTCTCGGGCACGTTCAAGATCAGCACCGACCTGGGCCTGCCCCTGGACGGCCTCGCGGGCTCGCTCGTACCGGGCGGCGAGGGCGGCGACAAGGACGGCGGCGCGGCGGCCCCGCAGGACAAGCTCATGGAGCTGACGTCCGGCACGCACACGCTGCGGGTGGCCGCCGACGGCCCGGAGCGGCAGAAGCTCTCCGTCCTCGGGGACGCGTCCGAGTACAGCGTCATCCACAACCAGGGCGAGGTCTGGGCGTACGACAGCGAGTCCGACGAGGTCTACCACGCAGAGGCGCCCGAGGGCCGGGACGGCGGCCACGCGGAGAAGGCCCCGAAGGCGCCCGAGGGCGCTCCGGCCACCCCGAAGGACTTCGCCGAGCAGGCGCTCGCGGCGGCCGGGGACACCACCTCGGTGACCGTGGACGGCACGGCGCAGGTCGCCGGGCGGGACGCGTACCAGCTGCTGATCAAGCCGAAGCAGTCCGGCTCGACGATCGGCTCGGTCCGGATCGCCGTGGACGCCGAGAACGGCGTACCGCTGAAGTTCACCCTGTCCGCGGCGAGCGGCGGCAAGGCCGTCGTCGACGCCGGGTTCACCAAGGTCGACTTCTCCAAGCCCGCCGCGTCCACGTTCGCCTTCACCCCGCCCAAGGGCGCCAAGGTGACCGAGGCCGACGAGCTGGAGACCGGCGAGGACGAGCGCGGCGCGGCGCAGAAGGCGCTGCCCGGACAGCTGGCCGAGCTGGACGGCCTCGCGGGCGAGGGCGGCTTCAACGTCATCGGGGAGGGCTGGACCTCGATCGCCGAGATCAAGTCCCCCGGCGGCAAGGGGCTGCCCGAGGCGGGCTCGGGCGACATGCCGGCCGAGGCGCAGGGCTTCCTCGACGCGCTCGGCGACAAGGTCACCGGGAAGTTCGGCTCGGGCACGGTCTTCAAGACGCGCCTGGTCAACGCCCTGCTGACGGATGACGGCTCGGTGTACGTCGGAGCGGTGACGAAGGACGCGCTGGTGCGTGCGGCCGACGCCGCCGCGAAGTAGAACCTTCCCAGGGGCACCTGGACACCCGGCCGCCGCGGTCTCCACGCACCCGCGTGGAGACCGCGGCGGCCCCGCGCTCGACGAGACCGTGCTCACTGAGAGGTGCGACCGCCATGACGGACACAGCGGCCGAGGCCGGGGACGCGGCGGAGGGGCATGCGACGGCCACGGGCGCGGCGCCGGGGAACCCCGCGCCGGACGCGGCCACCGGCGCCCCCGTCATGCGCACCCGTGGCCTGACCAAGCGATACCGGGGCGGTCAGCTCGCCGTGGACGGCCTCGACCTGACCGTGCCCGCCGGCAGCGTCTTCGGCTTCCTCGGCCCCAACGGCTCCGGGAAGACCACCACGATCCGGATGCTGATGGGCCTCATCGACCCGACGTCCGGCACCGCCGAGGTGCTCGGCCGCCCGATGCCGCAGGCCGCGCGTACGGTGCTGCCGGAGGTCGGCGCGCTGATCGAGGGGCCCGCGCTGTACGGCTTCCTGAACGGCCGGGACAACCTCCTGCGGTACGACCGGGCCGACCCGACCGCCGACCCGCGCACCCGGCGGGCCCGCGTCGGGACGGCCCTGGAGCGGGTCGGGCTCGCCGCCGCCTCCGGGAAGAAGGCCAAGGCGTACTCGCTCGGCATGAAACAGCGCCTCGGTCTGGCCGCCGCCCTGCTCCGGCCGCGCCGGCTGCTGGTCCTGGACGAGCCGACCAACGGCCTCGACCCGCAGGGCATGCGCGAGATCCGTCTCCTGGTCCGGGAGCTGGCGGCCGAGGGCACCACGGTGTTCCTCTCCTCCCACCTCCTGGACGAGATCGAGCAGGTCTGCACGCACGCGGCGGTGATGGCCCGGGGCCGGCTGATCGTCCAGGGCCCGGTCGCCGACCTCGCCGCGAGCGCCCGTGGCCGGCTCGCCGTCACCACCCCCGACCCCGGGGACGCCGCCCGCATCCTCAAGGAGCACGGGATCACCGGCCTGAGCACCGACGGCGACCGGCTGACCGCCGACGCCCCGCTCACCGCCGTGGACCTCGCCGACCTCAACGCGGCGCTGGTGGGCGGCGGGGTGCGGGTGCGCTCCTTCGGCGTCGAGCGGGGTTCGCTGGAGGACGCCTTCGTCGCACTCACGGGAGAGGGATTCGATGTCGCAGGCTGAGAAGTCGCAGGCTCGGCGGGCGCGTCCCGGTGATCCACAGGGCTCCCGCAATCCGCTGTGGACCCTGGGCCTCCTCCGCTCCGAGACCACCACGCTGCTGCGCCGCCACCGCACCTACGCCCTGCTCGCCGTCCTCGCCGCCGTCCCCGTCCTCATCGGGATCGCGATCCGGATCGAGACGGGCGGGGGCGGCGGCGAGGACGGCGAGCAGGGCGTAGGTGCGGTGGCGGCGC
>NZ_QWFA01000220.1 GCF_003501885.1 Streptomyces globisporus | reverse complement strand
GGACGGGGGAGCCCCGGCGGGCCCGCGGGGGCGGGGATGACAAACTGGACCGCATGGCTTACGACGATCTTCGCTCCCTGCTCCGGGCTCTTGAGCGCGATGGTGATCTCAAGCGCGTCAAGGTCGAGGTCGACCCCCACCTGGAGGTCGGCGAGATCGTCGACCGGGTCAACAAGGCGGGCGGCCCGGCCCTGCTGTTCGAGAACGTCAAGGGGTCCTCGATGCCCCTGGCCATGAACGTCTTCGGTACCGACCGGCGCCTGCTCAAGGCCCTCGGGCTGAAGTCGTACAGCGACATCAGCGACAAGATCGGCGGGCTCCTCAAGCCGGAGCTGCCGCAGGGATTCGTCGGCGTACGGGAAGCCTTCGGGAAGCTCGGCTCGATGGTGCACGTGCCGCCGAAGAAGGTGAAGTCCGGCGACGCGCCCGTCCAGGAAGTGGTGCTGACCGGCGACGACGTCGACCTGGACCAGCTGCCCGCGCTGTTCACCTGGCCCGAGGACGGCGGTTCGTTCTTCAACCTCGGCCTCACCCACACCAAGCACCCCGAGAACGGCGTCCGGAACCTGGGCCTCTACCGGCTCCAGCGCCACGACAAGCGCACCATCGGGATGCACTGGCAGATCCACAAGGACTCCGCCAACCACTACCAGGTCGCGGCCAGGCGCGGTGAGCGGCTGCCCGTCGCCATCGCCTTCGGCTGCCCGCCCGCCGTCACGTACGCCTCCACCGCGCCGCTGCCCGGGGACATCGACGAGTACCTCTTCGCCGGGTTCGTCCAGGGCAAGCGGATCGAGATGGTCGACTGCAAGACCGTGCCGCTCCAGGTCCCCGCGCAGGCGGAGGTCGTCATCGAGGGCTGGCTGGAGCCGGGCGAGATGCTGCCCGAGGGCCCGTTCGGGGACCACACCGGCTTCTACACCCCGCAGGAACCGTTCCCCGCACTGACCATCGACTGCGTCACCATGCGCAAGCGGCCGCTGCTCCAGTCCATCGTGGTGGGCCGGCCGCCGACCGAGGACGGGCCGCTGGGCCGGGCCACGGAGCGGTTCTTCCTGCCGCTGCTGAAGATCATCGTGCCGGACATCGTGGACTACCACCTCCCCGAGGCGGGCGGCTTCCACAACTGCGCGATCGTCTCGATCGACAAGAAGTACCCGAAGCACGCCCAGAAGGTGATGAGCGCGATCTGGGGCGCGCACATGATGTCGCTGACCAAGCTGATCGTGGTCGTCGACTCCGACTGCGACGTCCACGATCTGCACGAGGTGGCCTGGCGGGCGCTCGGCAACACCGACTACGCCCGCGACCTCACGGTCACCGAAGGGCCGGTCGACCACCTCGATCACGCCTCCTACCAGCAGTTCTGGGGCGGCAAGGCGGGCATCGACGCCACGAAGAAGCTGCCCACCGAGGGCTACACCCGGGACGGCGGCTGGCCGGAGATGGTCGTCTCCGACCCCGAGACGGCGGCGAAGGTCGACCGCCGCTGGAAGGAATACGGGCTGTGAGCAGTGCGGCAGAAGCGGCGTCCGTCCAGGGCCCCGCACCCTCCAGCAGCAAGGTGAAGGCCTTCCTGCGGCTCGTGATGATCGAGCACTCGGTCTTCGCGCTGCCCTTCGCCTACATCGCCGCGCTGACCGCGATGTTCCAGCTGGACGGCACGATCCACTGGGGTGTCCTGCTGCTGGTCACCCTCGCGATGGTGGGGCTGCGGACGTTCGCGATGGCCGCCAACCGGATCATCGACCGGGAGATCGACGCCCGGAACCCGCGCACCGCGAGCCGGGAGCTGGTGACCGGCGCGGTGTCGGTGAAGTCCGCGTGGACCGGCGCGATCGTCGCGCTGGCCGTCTTCCTGGGCGCCGCCGCCCTGCTCAACCCGCTCTGCCTGGTGCTCGCGCCGGTCGCCGTCGTCCCGATGGTGGTCTACCCGTACGGCAAGCGGTTCACGAACTTCCCGCACGCCATCCTGGGGCTCGCACAGGCCATCGGTCCGGTCGGCGCGTGGCTCGCGGTGACCGGCAGCTGGTCGTGGGACGCGGTGATCCTCGGGCTCGCGGTGGGGATCTGGATCGGCGGCTTCGACCTGATCTTCGCCTGCCAGGACGTGGCTGCCGACCGGGCCCACGGCGTGCTCTCCTTCCCGGCGCGCTTCGGGATCCCGGCCTCGCTGTGGGGCGCGCGGGTGTGCCACGCGATCACGACCGGGCTGCTGGTGTGGTTCGGTCTGGCCACGGGCGCCGAGGTCTTCTACTGGATCGGCATGGCGATCGTCGCCGTGGCGTTCGTCTACGAGCACCGGGTCGTGCGGCCGCACGACCTGTCCCGGCTGAACCGGGCGTTCTTCTCGGTGAACGGCTTCATCGGCATCGCGCTGTTCGCCTGCGCCCTGCTGGACCTGCTGGTGCGGGGCCTGACCCCGTAACGCACTCGGGCCGTCGAGGCGCCTCAGACCGTGACCAGGTTGTCCGGTCCTCGGCGCGCGGACGGGCGGCGGAAGAGGAACGCCGCCGCCACACCGCCGATCAGCCCGAACAGATGGCCCTGCCAGCTGATGCCCGACTGGGTCGGCAGGACCCCCCACAGCAGCGAGCCGTAGACCACGGCGACGCCGACGCCTATGAGGATGTCCCAGGGGCGGCGGTCCACGAAGCCGCGGACCAGCAGATAGCCCAGCAGCCCGAAGACCACGCCGGACGCGCCGAGCGTGATCGTGTTCTCCGGGGCGGTCAGCCAGACGCCGAGGCCGCTGGCCACGATGATCGTCAGGACGACGGCGGCGAACCGGCGCAGCCCGGCGAGGGCGGCTATGAAGCCGAGGACCAGCAGCGGGACGCTGTTGGAGGCCACATGCTCCCAGCCGCTGTGCAGGAACGCGGCGGGCACCACGTCCCGCAGCTCCGCCATCTCGCGCGGGCTGATGCCGTATGTGTCGAGCGCGTGGCCCGTGGCCACGTCGATCCCTTCGAGGACCCACAGCAGGGCCACCCAGCCCGCCATCAGAAGCCCGGCGGTCAGGGCCCGCGCGCTGCCGGTGGTGCCGTGGTCCGCGGTGCGGTCGGTGGTCCAGTAGTCGCCCATGGTCTGCCCCTGCCCCCGGGTTGCCCGTCATCCGGAGAACGTCTGTGGCGCCCGCCCGGTTCCGGGTGCCGCGCGCGGAGGGCCGCCGGATAGGCTCGCGGGTGTGGAATCCAGGACTTCAGTGACTCAGCAGCAGCGGCGGCCTTGGATTGTCGGGGTGTCCGGTGCTTCGGGGACCCCGTTCGCGGCCGCCGTCCTGCGCGGGCTCCTGGCGGCCGGCGAGAGCGTGGACCTGGTGGTGAGCCGGGCCTCGCGCCTCACGCTGCTGGACGAGACCGGTATCGCGTTCCGGGACGGGCACTGGCGCGAGGACCTGCGGGTCTGGCTGGATCGTGGCGCCGACGGGAAGCCGGACGCGTTCGCGGTGGGGGACGCGGAGCTGGAGCGCGTACGCCACTGGCCGACCGGGGATCTGGCCGCCGGGCCGTCCTCCGGGTCGT
This sequence comes from Streptomyces globisporus, assembly GCF_003501885.1. Classification (GTDB taxonomy): domain Bacteria; phylum Actinomycetota; class Actinomycetes; order Streptomycetales; family Streptomycetaceae; genus Streptomyces; species Streptomyces globisporus_D. The sequence continues at coordinate 6,379 of NZ_QWFA01000220.1, read as the reverse complement.
ACCCGGCGAAGGGGATGCTGATCGTGCCGGCCTCGACGGCCTGTGTGGCCGGAGTGGCGCTCGGTCTGTCGAAGGATCTGCTCCAGCGGGCCGCGAGCGTGACGCTCAAGGAGCGCCGCCCGCTCGTCGTCGCGGTGCGCGAGACCCCGCTGAGCGGCCAGACGCTGAAGCAGATGGTGGCCCTGGACGAGGCGGGCGCGGTCGTGCTGCCCGCCTCTCCGGCGTTCTACGCGGGGGCGACGCACATCCAGGACCTGGTGGATTTCGTCGCGGGGCGGGTGCTGGACGCGGCCGGGGTGGAACACCGGCTGTACCGCCGCTGGGAGGGAGAGCTCGGTGGCGGCTCCCGCAGCCCCGAGGACTGAGAGGTCCGGGTCAGCGCTTCTTGGGCGAGCGCGGGGAGCGGGTCTTGTCGACGCGGTGCGCGGCGGCGGGCTGGTGGGCACGCGAGCGGTTGGCCAGGTCCTGCAGCTCGCGCATCCGGGCGTAGGCCATCTCGATCGTGTACACGGTGAAGTTCACTCCTGAAGATTCGAAAGCGTTTCTTGGATGTTCTAGAAGATTTGCAGGGCGTCGACCCTGCATGCCTTAGATTCTACACGTAGACTCGCGGTACTGCTGAACAATGGAAGGTTTCAGTCATATGGACGCGGTGGACAGGCAGCTCATCCAGGCCCTCAGGGAGAACGGCAGGGCCTCGTACGCCGAGCTGGGACGGCTCGTGGGGCTCTCCGGGCCCAGCGTCACCGACCGCATCAACCGGCTGGAAACCGCCGGTGTCATCACCGGCTACCGCGCCACCGTCGACTCCGCGTCGCTCGGCCTCGGCGTCACCGCGCTGATCGGGATCTCGCTCTCGGACGCGGCCGACCACGAGGACGTGGCGCACCGCCTGAAGGACCTCGCGGAGATCGAGGACTGCTGGTTCATCGCGGGCGACGACTCGTACATGCTCAAGGTCCGGGTCGGAGACGTGGACGGCCTGGAGAAGACGATCCGCCGCCTCAGCGGTACGAAGGGTGTCTCGCGGACGCGTACGACGATCGTGCTTTCCACCAAGTGGGAGAACCGGGTCGGGGAACTCCCCGAGGAGGCGTAGGCGCGGAGCGCCGCAGAGGGGGCGCCTCCCGCCCTAAGGGTGGGGGAGTACGGTTGGTCGGAGCCTGATACACGGAGATATGGGAGGCGGACGGGTGGACGCGGGACTCAAGCGCGAGCTGGAGGAGAAGGTCCGGGCCGGCGAGCGGCTGACCCGCGAGGACGGGATCGCCCTGTACGCGTCCGACGACCTGGCGTGGCTGGGCGGTCTTGCGCACGAGGTGCGGACGCGCAAGAACGGTGACGTGGTGCACTTCAACGTCAACCGGCACCTCAACATGACGAACGTGTGCACCGCCTCGTGCGCGTACTGCTCGTTCCAGCGCAAGCCGGGCGAGAAGGACGCGTACACGATGCGCATCGAGGAGGCCGTCCGCCTCGCCAAGGCGATGGAGAACGAGAACCTCACCGAGCTCCACATCGTCAACGGCCTCCACCCGACCCTCCCGTGGCGCTACTACCCGCGCTCGCTCAGCGCGCTGAAGGAAGCCCTGCCGGACGTGGCGCTGAAGGCGTTCACGGCGACGGAGATCCACCACTTCGAGACGATCTCCGGGCTCTCGGCCTCCGAGATCCTCGACGAGCTGATCGAGGCCGGTCTCGAATCGCTGACCGGCGGCGGCGCGGAGATCTTCGACTGGGAGGTCCGCCAGCACATCGTCGACCACCGCACCCACTGGGAGGACTGGTCGCGCATCCACCGCCTGGCGCACGAGAAGGGGCTCAAGACCCCCGCGACGATGCTGTACGGGCACATCGAGGAGCACCGTCACCGCGTCGACCACGTGCTGCGGCTGCGGGAGATGCAGGACGAGACCGGCGGCTTCCAGGTCTTCATCCCGCTGCGCTACCAGCATGACTTCGTGGACATGAAGGACGGCAAGGTCCGCAACAAGCTCCAGGCGCGCACGACGATGGCGACCGGCGCGGAGGCCCTGAAGACCTTCGCGGTCTCCCGTCTCCTCTTCGACAACGTGCCGCACGTCAAGGTGTTCTGGGTGATGCACGGCGTGCAGACCGCCCAGCTCGCGCTGCAGCACGGGGCGGACGACATGGACGGCTCGGTCGTCGAGTACAAGATCACGCACGACGCGGACGACTTCGGCACGCCGAACAAGCTCGGCCGTGACGACCTGCTGGACCTGATCCGCGACGCCGGATTCCGGCCGGTCGAGCGGAACACCCGGTACGAGATCCTGCGCGAGTACCCGGGCCCGGACGCCGATCTGCGCGAGTCGCCGCAGCCGATGCGCGTCTGAGACGCATCCCGTGATGTAAGCCCCGGCCGCCGTCCCCGGCCGGGGCTTTCTCGTGTTCCGGACGGGGTTGAGCCACCCCAGAGGTAATGGTTACTGTTGCACTATGGCCCTTACCTTTGAGTTGGATCCCTCGTTCTCCCCTGAGCTCCGCGACGGCATCACCGCCCTGTGGGCCGATGTGTCCAACGCGGGTGGGGCCGTCGGCTTCGTCCCGCCCGTCATCCCCGAGGAGATCCGGCCCGAGCTGCTCAAGCACCTCGTCGCCATCGAGGAGGGCCGTACCCGGCTGCTGGTCGGCCGTGACGAGGACGGCGCCGTCGCCGCCACCGCCTTCCTGAACCTCAACACCCACCGGCTGATGAAGCACTGGCTGTGGCTCTACACGGTCATGGTCCACCCCCGCCTCCAGGGCAAGGGGTACGGCCGCGACCTCATGGAGGCCGCCGCCGACGCCGCGCGCTCCATCGAGGGCATCGAGGCCATCCGGCTCACCTGCCGGGGCGGCACCGGCAACGACCGCTTCTACGCCTCCTGCGGCTACAAGGAGGTCGGCCGGGTCCCGGACGCGATCCGCGTCGCCCCCGGCGACGACCGCGACGACATCATCATGCTGCTGCCGCTGGGGTGCGCCTCGGGCCCGGCAACCCCCTGAACCGAGAGAATTCGGGCCATGCTTCACTGGACGGGCAGAAGTGTGCCGACCGTCCACGGGAAGAGAGGGCCAGCCGTGTCCGCTGCCAAGCCGAGCGCGATGATCCGTTACACGGCGTTGCGCCTGCTGATCTTCGTCGGCTGTTTCTTCGTCGCCGGTGTCGCCGTCCACTTCGGACTGATCCCCTCGGGCCTCGGCGGCTCCAACGCGATCTGGGTGATCCTCCTCGGCCTCGTCCTCTCCGCGCCGCTCAGCTATGTGCTGCTGCGCAAGCAGCGCGACGAGATGTCCGAGCAGATCGTCGCCGGCGTCGACCGCACCAAGGCCCGCCTGGACGCCAACCGCACCCGCGAGGACGCCGTTCAGTAAGGTTCCTCACACGCGCCCCGCGCGCGACCTCTGCCTTTCTGCTTCCTTCCGCCGGACCCCGTACCGGAGCGAACCGCTCCGGTACGGGGTCCGCGGCGTTTTCCGGACAGGTGCGGGGCCGGAGCGTCGCCCCCGAGCCAAAAGAAAGGCTTTGAGCTTCTCAAAGTTCAAGTGTTAACGTATTCGACGTGAAGACAGCTGTGCGCCTCCGTCATGCCGCGAGCCCCCCGCTCGTGGCGCGCCTGCATGTCGATCTCTGCCGCTGTATGTCCGCGGTCTGTTGCCGCGAGGTCTGATACGGCATCATGCAGCGGCGCCGCCCCTCGACGCGGGCGCCGCGACCCCGTCCCCGTTCCACCGCACGACCGCACGGATGGCTTCCGTGTGTCCCGATGCGTCCTCACTGGAGTGTGTCCGTGTCCGCGAACCCCGCGTCCACCGTCCCCGAGGCCGAGCAGCCCACAGGCTCCGGCTCCGGGTCCCGTCCCCGTATACCCAAGGTCCCGTTCTGGGCCCAGATCGTCACCGGTCTGGTGCTCGGTGTGCTGCTCGGCTGGCTGGCCCGCAGCCAGGACCTCGGCTGGCTCGTCACCACCCTCGACGAGATCGGCTCGCTCTTCGTCCAGTTGCTGAAGCTGGCCGTCGCCCCGCTGGTGTTCTTCGCGATCCTCGTGTCGATCACCAACCTGCGGCAGGTCAACAACGCCGCCCGGCTGGCCACCCGCACCCTTCTCTGGTTCATGATCACCTCGCTGATCGCGGTCGCCATCGGCCTCGCGATCGGCCTGATCACCAACCCGGGCTCGGGCACCGGCCTCACGCCGAAGGACGGCGCGCTCTCCGAGACCAAGGGCAGCTGGATCGACTTCCTGACCGGCATCGTCCCCGGTGATGTGATCACGCCGTTCACCGAGCTGAACGTGCTCCAGATCGTCTTCATGGCCGCCGTCGCCGGTATCGCCGCCCTCAAGCTCGGCGACAGGGCCAAGCCGATCCTCACCCTCAGCCAGTCGATCCTGGAGCTGCTCCAGAAGGCTCTGTGGTGGGTCATCCGCCTCGCGCCGATCGGCACCGTCGGCCTCATCGGCTACGCCATCGCCGACTACGGCTGGGACCTCATCGGCAAGTACGCGACGTTCACCGCCGACGTCTACATCGGCTGCGCCCTGGTGATGTTCGGCGTCTACCCGCTGCTCCTGGCCACCGTCGCCAAGGTCAGCCCGCTCCAGTTCTTCAAGGGCGCCTGGCCCGCGATCCAGCTCGCCTTCGTCTCCCGCTCCTCGGTCGGCACCATGCCGGTCACCCAGCGGGTCACCGAGCGCCTCGGCGTCCCGAAGGAGTACGCCTCCTTCGCCGTGCCGTTCGGCGCCACCACGAAGATGGACGGCTGCGCCGCGATCTACCCGGCGCTGGCGGCGATCTTCATCGCGCAGATCTTCGACGTCCAGCTGGGCATCGGCGACTACCTCCTCATCGCCTTCGTCTCGGTGATCGGCTCCGCCGCCACCGCCGGTCTCACCGGCGCGACGGTCATGCTGACCCTCACCCTCTCCACCCTGGGCCTCCCGCTGGAGGGCGTGGGCCTGCTCATGGCCATCGACCCGATCCTGGACATGATGCGCACCGCCACCAACGTGGCCGGCCAGGCGCTGGTCCCGGTGATCGTCGCGGCCCGCGAGAAGATCCTCGACCACGACGCGTACAACTCCGCCTCGCCCTCCCCGATCGACTCCTTCGGCGACGACGCCGACCGGGACGAGGTCCGCGACGCGAAGCCCAAGTCCGCCGTGCCCGCCACCGCGTAGCGCCCCGACGGACCCGGCAGCGCCCCCGGCCGACCACGTATCCGTACGTGGACGGCCCGGGGGCGCTGTCGTGCTCCCCGTCAGGGGCGCTGGAAGAGCACCTCGGGGTGGGCGGGCGTCGGACCGTCCAGCAGCCGGGCGGGCCGGCCGCGCAGGCTGCGGTCGAAGAACGCGGTGACATAGGCGCGGGTGATCGTCGTGGAACGGGCCGCGGAGAGCGGCGCGTCCGGGTCCACGATGCCGAGCTGCTCCCCGATCGCCGGGGTGTCCGTGAAGGTGAAGTGCCCGGACTCCCGGACCGTCAGCCACCGCTTGAAGCCGTCCAGCCGGGCCCAGCCCTCGTCCCAGGACGTGTCACCCGCACCGGGGGCGTGCCCGGGGTCGGTCCCCAGCATCAGGAACGGCCGCCGGTCGAGCCCGCGGGCGGTGACCGGGTCGAAGAACGTGCCGTCCATGTTGACGCCCGCGTCGACCCGTTGGTCGGCGGCCATCGTGGAGGCGGCCGCGTTGCCCCCGATGGAGTGACCCGCCATGCCCACCCTCCGTGCGTCGATCGTCCGGGCGTGCCGCCAGGCCGGGCGCGGCCCGGTCAGCCGGTCCAGGAGGAACGAGAAGTCGGCGGCCCGCCCGGCGGAGACGGCGGCCAGCACCGTGCGCCGCCCGGCGTCGTCGGGCTGCGCGTCCACCTCGTCGCAGGCGGCACAGGGGAGGACCCGCCCGTCGGGCAGCTCCGTACCGGTCGACTCGTACGGATGGTCCGCCGTCGCCACGACGTACCCCCGGCTCGCCAGCTCCTCCGCGAGCCCGGTCAGCGTGGCCCGGGGCGTGCCGAAGCCGGGGGAGAGCAGCACGAGCGGGAAGCGCCCCGGGGCAGGCCGGGCGTCCGTACGGGAGTAGGTCCGGGTGGCGGCGACCAGCCCGGGCCATTCCGGGTCGTCGAGCCCGCGCTGCGCGAGCATCAGCCGCGCCTCCGCCTCCGGCATGTACGGGGCGGGGTCACCGCCGCTGCCCGGGCGGGCCGGGTAGTGCAGCGACACCAGCAACCGGCGTGCCCCGGCGGCCGGCACCCAGGGGTCGGTCCGCTCGTGGTCGGTGAGGAACAGGGTGTCGCGACCGGTGGCGTAACGCCCGGTGGGGCGGGGAAGCGAGAGCGCGGAGGGGGCGTCGGCGACGGCTTTAGCGCCTGCGTCGGCCGC
>NZ_QWFA01000022.1 GCF_003501885.1 Streptomyces globisporus | reverse complement strand
GGGGAGGGACACGGTGGGCTCCTCGGATGGCGGCGGGCGGCGCGGCACAACAGGACGGGCTGCGAGAGGGGTGTCTCGGTGCCAGTCCTTGCCGGGCCCGCACCGGCCGAACCCGAACCGGGGCCATCCGGCTGTACCACGTCGCCCGGCCGTCTCCGGCGCTCGCGGCTATGCAACGAAACAGCCCCCGATCGGGTGATCGGGGGCTGTTTCACGTGAAACATCCGTAGAGCGGGACCGTACGGACTACTTGTCGGCGGGCTTCTCCGACGCGCCCTTCGCGGCGACCGGCTTGCGCAGCTGGATGTTCAGCTCGCGCAGGCGGGTCTCGTCCAGCTCGGTCGGGGCGCCCATCATCAGGTCCTGGGCGTTGCCGTTGAGCGGGAAGGCGATGGTCTCGCGGATGTTCGGCTCGTCCGCGAGCAGCATGACGATGCGGTCGACGCCGGGGGCGATGCCGCCGTGCGGCGGGGCGCCGAGGCGGAACGCGCGGAGCATGCCCGCGAACTCGTGCTCGACGGTCTCGCGGTCGTAACCGGCGATCTCGAAGGCCTTGAGCATCAGCTCGGGCTCGTGGTTACGGATGGCACCCGAGGACAGCTCGATGCCGTTGCAGACGATGTCGTACTGCCAGGCGAGGATGTCCAGCGGGTCCTTCTCCTCCAGGTCGGCGAGGCCGCCCTGAGGCATCGAGAAGGGGTTGTGCGAGAAGTCGATCTTGCCGGTCTCCTCGTCCCGCTCGTACATCGGGAAGTCGACGATCCAGCAGAACCGGAAGACGCCCTCCTCGAAGTGGCCGGCGCGCTTGGCGGCCTCGACCCGGACCGCCGACATGATCTTGGAGACCTCGTCGAACTCGCCCGCGCCGAAGAAGACGGCGTGGCCGGGGACCAGCGAGAGGCGCTCGGTGAGCGTCTTGACGTCGGTCTCGGTGAGGAACTTGGCGATCGGTCCTGCCAGCGTGCCGTCCTCGCCCACGCGTACCCAGGCCAGGCCCTTGGCGCCGTGCTCGACGGCGTACTCACCGAGGCCGTCGAAGAACTTCCGGGACTGGCCCGCGGTGTCCGGGACCGGCAGCGCGCGGACGTGCTTGCCGGCGAACGCCTTGAAGCCGGAGTCGGCGAAGACGTCGGAGATGTCGACGAGCTCCAGCTTGGCGCGCAGGTCCGGCTTGTCGTTGCCGTACTTCAGCATCGACTCGCGGAACGGGATGCGCGGGAACGGCGAGGTGACCTCGCGGCCGTTGCCGAACTCGGTGAAGAGCTCGGTCATCAGCTTCTCGATCGGCTGGAAGACGTCCTCCTGCTCGACGAAGGACATCTCGACGTCGAGCTGGTAGAACTCGCCAGGCGAGCGGTCCGCGCGGGCGTCTTCGTCGCGGAAGCAGGGCGCGATCTGGAAGTAGCGGTCGAAGCCCGAGATCATCAGCAACTGCTTGAACTGCTGCGGGGCCTGCGGCAGCGCGTAGAACTTGCCGGGGTTCAGCCGCGACGGGACGACGAAGTCACGGGCACCCTCGGGGGAGGTCGCGGTGAGGATCGGGGTCGCCATCTCGTTGAAGCCGAGGGCCACCATCTTGGAGCGGATGGAGGCGATCACGGCCGAGCGCAGCATGATGTTGCGGTGCATGCGCTCGCGCCGCAGGTCGAGGAAGCGGTACTCAAGGCGCCGCTCCTCGTTGACGCCGTCCTCGGTGTTGATCGTGAAGGGCAGCGGCGCGGCCTCGCCGAGCACCTCGACCTCGGAGACCTCGATCTCGATCTCGCCGGTCGGCAGCTCGGGGTTGACGTTGTCCGCGCCGCGTGCGGAGACCTTGCCGTCGATCCGGACGACGGTCTCCTTGGTGAGCTTCGCCAGGGCCTCGTTGCCGGGGGTGCCGGGGCGGGCGACGAGCTGCACCAGACCGTAGTGGTCGCGCAGATCGATGAAGAGGATGCCGCCCAGGTCTCGGCGATTGTGCAGCCAGCCGCTCAGCCGGACGTCGGTGCCGACGTCAGAGGCGCGGAGCTCGCCGCAGGTGTGGGACCTGTACCGATGCATCGTCGTTCATCCAGTCTTCGCGGTTAGGTGGGGATTGAGCCTCCCCAGGCTACCGCCCGGGGCCGGGAGGCTTCATTTCCCTTTGCGCCGCCGCACCCGCCGCCCCCTGGGCAGGTGGCGGCCTCTCGGTGGCGTCCACCGAGCACATCTTCCTAAAGTGGGGCAATGCGCACCGAGGAAGTCCTGGCCGCGATCGCGACGGGCCTGTGGCGCTGGGACAACGCAGCCGGCACGGTCACGCTCGACGCGGAGGCGGCCCGGCTGCTCGGCCTGCCTCCCGAGCCCGGCAGCTACCGGGAGTCGGCGGTGCGCTCCCGTTTCCACCCGGTCGACTGGAACGAGATCTACGGGGTGGTGAACCTCGCGGTCGCCGAGGGCAGCCTCGCCGAAGCGCGGCTGCGGATCGTGGACGAGCGCGGTCAGGTCCTGCGTACCGTGCGCAGCCGCTCCAAGCCGGTCTTCCGGACGGACGAGGAGGCCGACAGCGAGGCCTATGTCCTCTACGGCACGCTCCAGGAGGTCGCCGAGCCGCAGCCCGGCTCCACCGACGCCGCCCACACGCCGATCACCGGTGACTGGCGGCGGTCCCGGGAGGCGTTCCTGCTGGACGCCGGGCGCGCGCTGGCCGAGGCCCGGTCCACCGCGGAGGTACTGCGGGTCGCCGGGTCCCTGTCCATGCCCGGCTTCTCCCCGGACGGCCTCGCGGTCTTCGGCTCCGCCGGGGAACGGCTGACGATCATCGGGCACCACGGGCACAACATCGGGGACGAGGAACCCTTCACCGACATGCCCCTGGACACCGACTACCCGGCCGCCGAGGTCGTCCGCACCGGCCGCGCGATCTACCTCCCCTCCCCCGACGAGTACCGCCGCCGTTATCCGGCCACCTGGCCGCTCGCCCGGCGCTTCGGGCGGCAGTCCTGGGCCTTCCTGCCCCTGGTGTCCTCCGGCCGCACCATGGGCGCCTGGATGGCCGGGTTCCAGCACCCGGTGGGCTTCTCCCCGGACGAGCGCGCGGTGCTCTCGACGGTCGCCCGGATGCTCGCCCAGGCTCTGGCCCGCGCCGGGGCCGCCGAGACGGAACGCGAGCTGTCGCTGGGGCTCCAGCGCTCGATGATGCCGACCCTGGGCCCGCAGATCCCCGGGATGACGGTGGCCGCGCGGTACGTGCCGACCGGTGGCGGGCTCCAGGTGGGCGGCGACTGGTACGACATGATCCCGCTGCCCAACGGCCGGATCGCCCTGGTCATCGGCGACGTCCAGGGCCATGACGTGCGGGCCGCCGGGCTGATGGGCCAGCTCCGGATCGCCCTGCGCGCCTACGCGTCCGAGGGGCACCGCCCGGACGCCGTGCTCGCCCGGGCCTCGCGCTTCCTGTCCGGGCTCACCGACGCGTACGAGAGCGTCGAGGGCGACGAGGAGCCCGCCGCTCCGCGCTTCGCGACCTGCCTGTACGCCGAGGTCGACCCGGAGGCCGGGACCCTGGACATCGCCCGCGCGGGCCACCCCGACCCGGTGGTGATCAGCGCCGACGGGACCGCGGTGATCCGGCAGACGGCCGGTGGGCTGCCGCTCGGGATCGAGGCGGACTCCGACTACCCCACCACCCGGGTGGTCCTGGAGCCCGGCGAGACGATCATGCTGTGCACGGACGGCCTCATCGAGACCGGCGGGCACGACATGGCGACCGGCTGGACCCGGTTGCGCCCGGTCCTGGAGAAGCCGGTGGAGGACCTGGAGCAGCTCGCCGACGCCCTGGTCCAGGCCGTGCACGGGCCGACCTCGCACTACACGACCGGGCCGCTCGCGGACCGGCGGGAGGACGACATCGCGGTCCTGGTGCTGCGACGTGAGAGCGCCCCGGCCCCGGAGACGGCGGCCCGCCGCAGCGTCCTGACCATCGCGCAGGCCGAGCCGGAGCGGATCTCGGTGGGGCGGCAGCTCGTGCGGGAGCTGCTGCACGACTGGAGCGATCCCGAGCAGGTGGACTCGGCGGTCCTGATGGTCTCCGAGATGGCGACCAACGTGCTCGTCCACACGGACGGGGACGCGCTGATGGTGGCGGAGGTCTCCGGGGAACAGGGTGAGCGGCGGCTGCGGGTCGAGGTCGCCGACGCGAGCGACGAGCTGCCGCACAAGCGGCGGCCGGGGGAGATGGCGTCCAGCGGGCGGGGGCTTGTGCTCATGGAGATGCTGGCGGATGCGTGGGGGGTGGATCCGCGGGGGGAGGGGAAGTCGATCTGGTTCGAGCTGTACGAGTCGGATGAACCGGGGGTCTTTTGAGCGGGTGAGGGACCCCGGGCCCTGGCTCTCCGAGAGCTCGGGTCCACCACCGCAAGGGTTCCGTCCTCAAGCGCCGGACGGGCTGGGGTGGGCGCCGCCCGACGGGCCTGGGCCGCTGTCCGGCGGGCTGGAATGGCCGCCCCCGCGCAGTTCGCCCAGGACGCCGAAAGCCGCCGCGCACAGCGGGACCGCCAGCAGCATGCCCAGGAGGCCGGCCACGCTGGCTCCCGCCGTCAGGGCGATCATGATCATCGCGGGGTGCATCTGGACCGTACGGCTCTGGATCATCGGCTGGAGCACATGGCCCTCCAGCACCTGGACCGCGAGCACCACCCCCAGCGCCCACAGGGCGATCACGAACCCCCGGTCGGCCAGCGCGACCAGCACCGACACCGCGCCGGAGAGGAACGCCCCCAGGTACGGGATGTACGCGCCGACGAAGACCAGCGCGCCGAGCCCCACCGCCCCCGGCACGTCCAGGATCAGCAGGCCCACCGTGATGCACACGGCGTCGATCAGGGCGATGAACGTGGTGCCCCGCATGAAGCCCTCGACGGCCTCGAACGCGCGCCGCCCCATGGCCTCCACCAGGTCCCCCGTGCCGCGCGGGGCCACCGTGTGGGCCAGGTTCACCGCCCGGTCCGAGTCGCGCAGGAAGAAGAACGTCAGCAGCAGGGCCAACACACTGGTCGCCACCAGCGAACCGATCAGGCTGATGCCGCTGAGCAGACCGCCCGCCGCGCTCGCCCCGAACTTCTCGACCAGGCTCTTCGCGTTGTCGGCCAGATCGTCGACGTCCGTGGCCCCGGCGATGTCGAAGTGGTCGACGACCCACTGGCCCGCGTCCTTCAGCGAGGCGACGATCTGGTCGCCCGAGTCGACGAGGGCGGTGACGACGATGTACCCGGCCCCGCCGACCACCGCGACGAGGGCGGCGCAGGTCAGCCCCGCGGCCAGCGAACGGTTGAGGCGGCGCGCGATGAGCCAGCGGTGGACGGGTCCGAGCAGTGCCGTGCCGAGGAGGGCCAGCAGCACCGGGGTGACTGCGGTCTTGAGGACGACGACCAGCCAGATCGCGACGGCGGCGACGCCCACGACGAGCAGGACCGCACCGCACCAGGCCGCGGCGCGGCGGGCGCTGTCGGGCAGGAGGGGCGTGGATGCGGGCACCCTCCCAGCCGATCACGGGGTGCGCCGGCGAGCCCGCCGGCGCACCCCGTACGGGTGAGGGTGCGTCACATGCCGTGGACCGCGGGGACCGTGCCCAGGCGGCCGGCCTGGAAGTCCTCGAAGGCCTGCTTCAGTTCGGCCTGACTGTTCATCACGAACGGTCCGTAGTGGGCCATCGGCTCCCGGATCGGGCGGCCACCGAGGAGGACGACCTCCAGGTCCGGGGTGTTGCCGTCCTGCCGCTCGTCCGCGCGCACGGTCAGCGAACCGCCGGCGCCGAACACCGCGGTCTGGCCCATCGCGATCGGGCGGCGCTCCGCGCCCACCGTGCCGCGCCCGGCCAGGACGTACGCGAGGCCGTTGAAGTCCTCGCGCCACGGCAGGGTCACCTCGGCGCCGGGCCGGACGGTGGCGTGGATCATCGAGATCGGGGTGTGGGTGATGCCCGGGCCCTCGTGGCCGTCGAGTTCACCGGCGATGACGCGGAGCAGCGCGCCGCCGTCGGGGGAGGCGAGGAGCTGGACCTCGCCGCCGCGGATGTCCTGGTAGCGCGGGTTCATCATCTTGTCGGCCTTGGGCAGGTTCACCCAGAGTTGGAGGCCGTGGAAGAGGCCGCCGGACAGGACGAGGGACTCCGGCGGGGCCTCGATGTGCAGCAGGCCCGAGCCGGCGGTCATCCACTGCGTGTCGCCGTTCTCGATGGTGCCGCCGCCACCGTTGGAGTCCTGGTGGACGAAGGTCCCGTCGATCAGGTACGTGACCGTCTCGAAGCCGCGGTGCGGGTGCCAGGGGGTGCCCTTCGGCTCCCCTGCCGCGTACTCCACCTCACCCATCTGGTCCATCATGATGAACGGGTCGAGGTGCCGGTAGTTGATCCCCGCGAACGCACGGCGGACGGGGAAGCCCTCGCCCTCGAAGCCGCTGGGCGCGGTCGTGACGGCGAGCACGGGACGAGCCACGGCGTCACCCGAAGCGGCCACCTTGGGCAGGGTCAGCGGGTTGTCGACAGTCACTGCGGGCATGGAAGCCACCTCCGGGCGAGTGTTCTGGAATCAATTTAGTTGAATGATGAACATCCCGCAAGGCGTCGCGCATTCCCGGCGGGCGGCCGCGACAGGGCGAGGGCCCGCGCCATCTCGGCGCGGGCCCTCGCCCGACAGAAGAAACCGCAGGTCAGCGACGCACGGTCACCGAATCCCTACCCGTACATACGGCGCATCGCGAAGTCGACCATCTGCTCGACGGCCTTGGCGTCGAAGACCATCCGGTGGTCGCCCTCCATGTCCAGGACGAAGCCGTACCCCGTCGGCAGCAGGTCGATCACCTCGGCCCCGGTGATCACGAAGTACTTCGACTCCTTGCCCGCGTACCGCCGCAGCTCCTTGAGCGTCGTGAACATCGGGATCACCGGCTGCTGCGTGTTGTGCAGCGCCAGGAAGCCGGGGTTGTCGCCGCGCGGGCAGTAGACCTTCGACGTCGCGAAGATCTGCTGGAAGTCCTCGGCGGAGAGGGAGCCGGTGGTGAAGGCCCGGACCGCGTCGGCCAGGGAGGGCGGCGACGGTTCGGGATACAGCGGCTGCTCCCCGTAGCCGCCGCCCATCTGACCCATCTGGCCCATCTGACCCATCTGCTGCTGAGCACCAGGGTTCTGGTCGTAGCCGTACATGCTGCAAAGAGTAATCGGACACATCTACGGCTTGAGGGGTTGCGCCTTATTACTGACGGGTAGCATCATCGGAGAGGTCAGCTGATAGACCTACGCCTGCCTGTCGCCCGACCCGCATCACTCCCCGGGGCGCTGTGGCGCCACTGCTATTGATTACGGAGCCTTCCCATGGGGCACTACAAGTCGAATCTCCGCGACATCGAGTTCAACCTGTTCGAGGTCCTCGGGCGCGACAAGGTGTACGGCACCGGTCCGTTCGGTGAGATGGACGTCGACACCGCGAAGAGCATCCTGGACGAGATCGCCCGCCTCGCGGAGAACGAGCTCGCCGACTCCTTCGCCGACGCCGACCGCAACCCGCCGGTCTTCGACCCGGAGACCAAGACCGCTCCGGTCCCGGCGAGCTTCAAGAAGTCGTACCAGGCATTCATGGACTCCGAGTACTGGCGTCTGGGCCTGCCCGAGGAGATCGGCGGCACCACCTCCCCGCGCTCCCTGATCTGGGGCTACGCGGAGCTGCTGCTCGGCTCGAACCCGGCCGTGTGGATGTACTCCTCCGGCCCGGCCTTCGCCGGCATCCTCTTCGAGGAGGGCAACGAGGAGCAGAAGAAGATCGCGGAGATCGCCGTCGAGAAGCAGTGGGGCTCGACGATGGTGCTGACCGAGCCGGACGCCGGCTCGGACGTCGGCGCCGGCCGGACGAAGGCCGTGCAGCAGGAGGACGGCTCCTGGCACATCGAGGGCGTGAAGCGCTTCATCACCTCGGGCGAGCACGACATGTCCGAGAACATCATCCACTACGTGCTGGCCCGCCCCGAGGGCGCAGGACCGGGCACCAAGGGCCTCTCGCTCTTCATGGTCCCGAAGTTCCACTTCGACTGGACGACCGGCGAGCTGGGCGAGCGCAACGGCGTGTACGCGACGAACGTCGAGCACAAGATGGGCCTCAAGGCGTCCAACACCTGCGAGATGACGTTCGGCGACCAGCACCCCGCCAAGGGCTGGCTGATCGGCGACAAGCACGACGGCATCCGCCAGATGTTCCGCATCATCGAGTTCGCCCGCATGATGGTCGGCACGAAGGCCATCGCCACCCTCTCCACGGGCTACCTGAACGCCCTGGAGTACGCCAAGGAGCGCGTCCAGGGTCCCGACCTGGCGAACTTCATGGACAAGACGGCGCCCAAGGTCACCATCACGCACCACCCCGACGTGCGCCGCTCGCTCATGACGCAGAAGGCGTACGCCGAGGGCATGCGCTCCCTCGTGCTGTACACCGCCTCCGTCCAGGACGCGATCCAGGAACAGGAGGCCGCGGGTGAGGACGCCAAGGCGCTGAACGGCCTCAACGACCTGCTGCTGCCGATCGTGAAGGGCTACGGCTCCGAGAAGTCCTACGAGCAGCTCGCGCAGTCGCTCCAGACCTTCGGCGGCTCCGGCTACCTCCAGGAGTACCCGGTCGAGCAGTACATCCGGGACGCCAAGATCGACACCCTCTACGAGGGCACCACCGCGATCCAGGGCCAGGACTTCTTCTTCCGGAAGATCGTCCGCGACCAGGGCGCCTCGCTCAACACGCTCTCCGAGGAGATCAAGAAGTTCCTCGCGGGCGCCCAGGGCAACGAGGAGCTGGCCCCGGCGCTGGACTCCCTCGCCAAGGCCGCCGTGGACCTGGAGGCGATCGTCGGCACGATGATCACCGACCTCACCGCGACCGGCGAGGACGTCAAGAACATCTACAAGGTCGGCCTCAACACGACCCGCCTGCTGATGGCCTCCGGCGACGTCGTCGTCGGTTACCTGCTGCTCAAGGGCGCGGCCGTGGCGGCCGAGAAGCTGCCGACCGCCTCCGCGAAGGACGTGCCCTTCTACCAGGGCAAGATCGCCGCCGCGAAGTTCTTCGCCGCGAACGTCCTGCCGGGCGTCTCGACCGAGCGCGCGCTCGCCGAGTCGATCGACAACTCGCTGATGGAGCTGGACGAGGCCGCCTTCTAGGACCTCGCAGCCGCTCAGCACATCCGACAGCGCCGCCGCCCGGAGACCGTCCGGGCGGCGGCGCTGTCGCACGATCGGCGGACCTGGGAGCGACGGGGCGGCCGATCTCGCGGTCACCGGATACCGGACCCCGGGTCCTCGTTACAGTGAAGAACATGAGTTCCCCTCTCCGGTTCGACCGTGCGCACACCGATGACCTGATGACCTTCCTGGCGGCCAGCCCGTCCCCGTACCACGCCGTGGCCAACGCCGCCGCCCGGCTGGAGGAGGCCGGCTTCCGGCAGGTCGAGGAGACCGCCGCCTGGGACGGCTCGGCGGGCGGGAAGTACGTGCTGCGCGGCGGGGCGATCGTCGCCTGGTACGTACCGGAGGGCGCCGAGGCGCACACCCCGTTCCGGATCGCGGGGGCGCACACCGACTCCCCCAACCTCCGGGTGAAGCCGCTGCCCGACACCGGCGCGCACGGCTGGCGCCAGATCGCCGTCGAGGTCTACGGCGGCACCCTGCTCAACACCTGGCTCGACCGGGATCTGGGCCTGGCCGGGCGGATCTCGCTGCGCGACGGCACGCACCGGCTGGTCAACATCGACCGGGCGCTGCTGCGGGTGCCGCAGTTGGCCGTCCACCTGGACCGCTCGGCCAACACCGAGGGGCTCAAACTCGACCGTCAGAAGCACATGCAGCCGATCTGGGGACTCGGCGATGTGGAGGAGGGCGACCTGATCCGCTTCGTCGCCGAGGAGGCGGGGGTCGACGCGGAGGACGTCACCGGCTGGGACCTGATGCCGCACGCCATCGAGCCGCCCTCCTACCTCGGCCGGGACCGCGAGCTGGTGGCCGGGCCCCGGATGGACAACCTCCTCTCGGTGCACGCCGCGACCGCCGCCCTGGCCGCCGTCGCCGGACTTGCCGACGCCGACATCCCGTACATCCCGGTGTTCGCGGCCTTCGACCACGAGGAGAACGGCTCGCAGTCCGACACCGGCGCCGACGGGCCGCTGCTGGGCTCGGTGCTGGAGCGCTCGGTGTTCGCGCGCGGCGGCACGTACGAGGACCGCGCCCGCGCCTTCGCCGGAACCGTCTGCCTCTCCTCCGACACCGGCCACGCCGTGCACCCCAACTACGCGGAGCGGCACGACCCGACGCACCACCCGGTCGCCAACGGCGGGCCGATCCTCAAGGTGAACGTCAACATGCGGTACGCCACCGACGGCAGCGGCCGTGCGGTGTTCGCCGCGGCCTGCGAGAAGGCGGGCGTGCCGTGGCAGAGCTTCGTGTCCAACAACGCGATGCCCTGCGGCACGACCATCGGGCCGATCACCGCCGCCCGGCACGGCATCCAGACAGTGGACATCGGCGTGGCGATCCTCTCGATGCACAGCGCCCGTGAGCTGTGCGGCGCTGAGGACCCGTATCTGCTGGCGAACGCGCTCACCGCGTTCCTGGCCGGCTGACCGCAAGACGCCCAACCAACCCCGTGCACATGGTTGTTGCCGGGCCGGGTACGCGAGTCGTACACCGGCCCGGACGCACCGGGTGGTCGAGGAGGCGGAATTCATGGGACTCGGAGGATGCATTCTCCTGATCGGTGCGGGCGCGATCCTGGCGTTCGCCACCGACTGGAAGATGGACACCGTCAACGTCGACCTGGTCGGCTGGATCATGATGCTCGTCGGTCTCGTCGGGGTCTTCGTCTATATGAGCATCGCGCGGCGCCGCCGGATGGTCGTGCCGCCCAGCACCACCGTCGTCCAGGACGACGAGCAGCGCTACCGCTGACGACCTGCGGCGACGACCCTGCGGGGGCCCCGATATTCTGGGACGGATCCCGCGCCCCCACCGTGGGCGCGCACCGCCCGGAAGAGGAGCCGTCCGTGGAGTTCCGGCTGCTCGGCACGGTCTCCGTCGAAACGCTCACGGGGCCGCTGCCGCTGGGGCCCGCCAAGCGCCGCAGTCTGCTCGCCGCCCTGCTGCTGTCCGCCAACACCCCGGTCTCCGTGGCCCGTCTGTCGGACTCCCTCTGGGACGACACACCGCCGCTGCAGGCCCGCGGGGTGATCCAGGGACATGTGTCGCGGCTGCGCGCCCTGTTGGTGGGCGCGGACGCGGAGGCGTACGGGGTCGAGCTGGCCACGCTCGGCGACGCGTACGTCCTGCGGGTGCCGGAGACACTGATCGACGCGCAGCGGTTCGAGGAACTGCTGATGCTGGCGCGGGAACAGCGCGGCCCGGCGGACACCGTGCTGATGCTGAAGGAGGCCCTGTCGCTGTGGCAGGGCCCGGCTCTCAGCGGGGCGTTCACCGGGCCGCCGCTCCGGGCGGCCGCGCACTCCCTGGAGGAGTCGCGGCTGGCGACGGTCGAGCACCTGGCCCGTACGTACGGGATGCTCGGCGAACACCACCGGGCCGCGGCTCTGCTGGCGGCGGAGACCGCAGCCCATCCGCTGCGCGAGTCGCTGGCCGCGGAGCTGGTGCTGGCGCTGTACCGGGCGGGACGCCAGTCGGAGGCGCTGGACCGATTCCACCGTACGAGGCGGCTCCTCGCCGACGAGCTGGGCATCGACCCGGGCCACGAACTGGCCGACGCGTACGCGCTGATCCTGCGGGGTGACGCGGGGAGCGGCGAGCCGAGACCGAGGCCCGTGGTGGCTCCGGCCGGTGTCCGGACCCCGCCCCCGACCCGTCCGGCGGCCTCGGTCGGCGCCGCGCCCCCGTCCGGTGCGGCGTCCCCGGACCCGGCCTCCGCCGGTCCATCCGGTGCCGCCGGTGACGTGCCCGCGCGCGGTCGCGGTGCGGTGGCGTCCCGCGCCGCGCTGCGCCCGTCGGCTGCCGCGCCCGCGCCGCACCCCGGAGAACCGCTCCCCGTCGACCTGCTCCCCCGGGCCCCGCGCGGCTTCCACGGGCGGGGCGCCGAACTGGCCGCGCTCACGCGGGCGGCGGCGGGCGAGGCGCCCGTCTGTCTGGTCACGGGCCCGGCCGGGGTCGGCAAGACCGCGCTGGCGCTCCAGTGGGCGCACCGCAGCGGCGCGCTCTTCCCGGACGGCCGTCTCTTCGCCGATCTGCGCGGGTTCAGCGAGGCTGGCGAGAGCGCGCTCATCGACGTCCTGCGGGAGTTCCTGCTCGCGCTCGGCGTCGCGCCGCGCCGGGTCCCGGAGTCCGCCCCGGCAGCCGCCGCGCTCTTCCGCTCCCTGACCGACCGGCGCCGGGTGCTGGTCGTCCTCGACAACGCCCGTGACTCCGCCACCGTCCGTGCGCTGCTGCCGGGCGGCAGCGACTGCGTCACGCTGGTCACCAGCCGGCACCGGCTGGAGGGGCTCATCGCCTCGGACGCCGCCCGGCCCGTCCCGCTCGACACGCTGGAGGCCGACGACGGCACGGCACTGCTCGCGGGGGTGCTGGGGGAGGAGCGGGTGCTCGCGGAACCGGTGGCGGCCCGCCGCCTCGCCGAACTCTGCGGCGGGCTGCCCCTCGCGCTGCGCGTCACCGCGGCCCGGCTGGCTGGACGGCCGCGCTGGACGCTGGCCGCCTTCGCCGACGAACTGGCCGACGAGCGGGGCCGGCTGGCGTATCTCGACGTGGACGACACAGGCGTCGCGGCCTCGCTGCGGCTGACCGTCCAGCACCTGCCACCGGAGGCCGTCCACCAGTTCGCGCGGCTCGGGCACCATCCCGGCGGCCATTTCGACCCGTACGCGGCCGCCGCGCTCGCGGGGACGGATCCGGTCGCCGCGGCGGCTGCGCTGGAGCGCCTCGCCGCCGCCCACCTCGTCACCGAGACCGCTCCGGGCCGGTGGGTCCTGCACGACCTGGTGCGCCTGTACGCGCGCGGCCTCGACCCGGCGTCCGCGCACGACGCTCTCACCGGGGTGCTCGACCACTGCATCGCCACCGCGCTGGCGGCCGCCGACACGGCGGAGCCCGGCGGCGAGCCGTGCTTCGTGCTCCCGGACGGTTACCGCCGGCCCGTCGCCGTACGGGACTTCGCCGACCGCGCGGAGGCGATGCGCTGGCTGGCGGCCGAGCGCGAGAACCTGGCCCTGGCCGCCGTGGCGGCGCGGGAGGCGGGGCTGGCGGACCGGACCTGGCGGATCATCCTGCTCCAGTGGCCGCAGGTGGTGTGGCGGGTACGGGACAACTGGGCGCCCGTGCTGGAGCTGGCCCTGGAAGCGGCTCGCGCCGGGAAGGACGCGTACGCCGAGTCGCGGGTGCTCACCCTGCTGGGCTGGGTGCTGACGGAGGAGGGCCGGACATCGGAGGCCGCCGCCGTGCTGGAGCGCTCACCGGTGCTCGCCCGCGAGGCCGGCGACCCGCTGGGCGAGGCGACCGCGCTGATCAACCTGGCCGTCGTCCAGGCCGAACTGGGCGAGCCGGCCACCGCGACGGAGAACTGCACCGGTGCCGTGGAGCTGGCCCGCGAGGAGGAGGACCGGCACACCGAGATGCTCGCGCTCCAGCACCTGGCACGGATGCAGCTCACCGCGCACCGCCCGCGGGAGGCGCTGGCCTGTGCGCGGACCGCGCTCGATCTGGGCCCCGAGCACGAAGAGGCGGTGCGCCGGTCGCTGCTGCTGGCGGTCTGCGGCGAGGCGCACCTCGCGCTGGGCGAGGAGGAGGACGGCATCCGGCTGCTGGACCGGGCCGCGCGGGAGGCGGAGGAGGCCGGTTACGACGACGGGGCCGTACGGGCGCTGGAGGCGCTGCTGCGGGTGTCGGCGCGGACGGAGTACCGCCGGCGGTACGACGAGGCGCTCCGACGGCTCACTGCCGAGGGCTGACCGGCTGACCTGCGGTTTGTCGTCGCCGCGCCGGGCATCAGCCGTACGTCAGCGGGACGGCAGCGATACGTGAGCGGCGGCGGGCAGAGTCGTTCCCGTCAGCACTTCGCGGGCAGGGCGCCTCGACCGGGCGTCCGCCTCACCGTCTCCCCGGGGGAATTTCCATGCGTACCTTCCGCAACCGCACCACCGTCCTGGCCGCCGCGACCACGGCCGCCCTCGCGCTCACCCTCACCGCCTGCGGCGACAACGGCTCCGGCACCCGCTCGGAGGGGGTGGCCGACAGCTCCGCGACCACCGCCGCGTCGACCTCCGGGTCCGGGAAGGACGCCGGATCCGAGAAGGCCGCCGACGACGCGGCGGTGACCGGCACCAAGGGCTCCACCGGCACCGCTCAGCCCGCGGGCGCGGCCAAGGGCTCCGGCGGTTCCGGAACCACCGGCGGCACGTCCGACAAGGCCGCCGTCGCCCTCTGCACGGCGAAGGGCCTGAACATCACCGCCGAGCGTCAGGACGGCCCGCCCTACACCCACCTCACGCTCTCCGCGAAGAACACCTCCGGCGCGAGCTGCGAGATGAAGGAGTACCCGCACATCCACTTCCTGGACAACGCGCGGGGCATCGTCCCGCCCGTCGCCAAGAGCAAGCCGCAGGCCCCGGTGATCCTGGAGCCCGGCCAGTCCGCCTATGTCGCGGTGCGCATGTCCGAGGGCGGCCGGAAGGAGATCACCGAGACCGTGAAGGAGTTCACGGTCACGCTGAAGGCCAACGGCGGCGGCACGGTGGTCGTGAAGTCGCCCGCCGCCGAGGGCCTCGCCGTCAACCCGCAGAAGTGGGCCACCGGTTACTGGACCACCGAACTGCGCAACGGCGCCGACGAGTTCTGATCCGTCAAGCGGTCACGAGGGGCTGTCCATCCCGGCGAGCACCAGTGCCAGCCGGGATTCGCCCTCCGCGGTGACGCGGACCGGCACCCCCCAGTCCTGCTGGTGCACATGGCAGGCCGGGTACTCGTTGGCCGGGTCGTCGTCGCAGGACGCCGCCATCGCGGAGACGTGCAGCACGCCCTCGGTGACCCCGTCCGCGAGGACCAGATCGCGCCCGAGGTCGGTCCCCGCGCCGGAGCCGTCCGCCAGCAGCTCGGGCGGGGTGGCCGAGACCAGGAGCCGGGTCGAGGGCCCGTAGCGGGTGTCCAGCTTCTGCCCCGCGGGCGCCTGGAAGACCACGTCGAGGCGGAGGGTGCCCGGGGCGATGCCGGTCGCGGTCCGCTGGGTGCGGTGCGCCTGGTCGGCGACCTGGACCGCCTCCTCGGGCAGCCGGAGGCGGGTCAGCCGGTGGCGGGCCGACTCGACGACGACGAGATCGCCGTCGACCAGCACCGCGTCGCTGGGCTCGCGGACATCGGTGGCCAGCGTGGTGACCTCGTCGGACGCCGGGTCGTACCGGCGCAGGGCGTGGTTGTACGTGTCGCTGATCGCGACGGACCCGTCGGGCAGCGCGGTCACGCCGATCGGGTGCTGCAGGAGCGCCTGGTCGGCCGCCCCGTCCCGGTGGCCGAAGTCGAAGAGGCCGGTGCCGACGGCGGTGTGGACGTGCTCGTCGCGGTCGACCCAGCGCAGCGCGGAGGTCTCCGAGTCGGCGACCCAGAGCCGCTCCCCGTCGGCGGAGACGGCGAGCCCGGACGGCTGGGCGAACCAGGCCTCGGCGGCCGGTCCGTCGACCAGGCCCTCGTTGGTGGTCCCGGCGGCGACGCGTACGGTCGCACTCTGCGGGTCGTACGTCCACAGCTGGTGCACGCCCGCCATGGCGATCCACAGCCGGTCACCGAACCAGGCGACGTCCCACGGCGAGGAGAGGTCCACCTCGCGCGCCGGGCCGCTGGTCGGGGTCCCCTGCCACCACTGGCGGCCGGTCCCGGCGAGGGTGCTGGTCACCCCGGTCGTCAGGTCAAGGGCGCGGATCGCGTGGTTGACGGTGTCCGCGACGGCGATGCGGCCGTCCGGGAGCACGGCGAGCCCCTGGGGTTCGCTGAACCGGGCCTCGTCGGGGCCGCCGTCGCTCAACCCGCGTTCGCCGGTGCCGAAGTGGCGGCGTACGGTCTCGCCGTCGGCGTCCAGCTCGACCAGGCGGTGCCGGGTGGTGTCGGAGACGAGGAAGCCGCCGTCCGGCAGGAGCAGCGCCTTGCCGGGGAAGCGCAGATGCGTGGCGACGGGCTCGGGCGCGACGTAGGGGCCGTCGCCCCGACGGAGCGTGCCCTTGGCCCCGTGCTCGGCCTCCAGCTCCTCGACGAGCTTCTCGATGGCGTGCGCGTGGCCCTCGCCCGCGTGCTGGGCGACGACATACCCCTCGGGGTCGATCACGACGAGCGTCGGCCAGGCGCGGACGGCGTACTGCTTCCAGGTGGCCAGCTCGGGGTCGTCGAGGACGGGGTGGTGGACCTCGTAGCGCTCGACGGCGTCGACGACTGCCTGGTGCTCGGCCTCGTGGACGAACTTGGGCGAGTGGACGCCGATGATCACCACGGTGTCGCGGTGCTTCTCCTCCAGCTCGCGCAGCTCGTCCAGGACATGCAGACAGTTCACACAGCAGAACGTCCAGAAGTCGAGGATGACGATGCGCCCTCGCAGGTCAGCGAGGGTGTACTGCTGGTCGCCTGTATTGAGCCAGCCGCCCTTGCCGATGAGTTCGGGGGCGCGAACGCGTGCACGTGTTGCCATGTCACCAGTCAACACCGTCCCGGCCTGCGCGCATTCCGCCGGGCCCCGGGGGAACCTGTGCCCCATGAGACTTCTCGTACGTGAGCGGCTGTTCGCCATCGGCGACGACTACTGGATCGAGGACGACGGGGGCCGGAAGGTCTTCCTGGTCGACGGCAAGGCGATGCGGCTGCGCGACACCTTCGAGCTGAAGGACGCCGACGGCCGGGTTCTGGTCGAGCTGCGACAGAAGCTGGTCAGCCTGCGCGACACGATGCTCATCGAGCGCGGCGGCGAGGAGCTGGCCAAGGTCAAGCGCAAGCGGCTGTCACTGCTCCGCAACCACTACCGGGTGACGCTGGTGGACGGTACGGAACTGGATGTCAGCGGCAAGATCCTGGACCGCGAGTTCGCCATCGAGTACGACGGCGAGCTGCTGGCCCAGATCTCGCGCCGCTGGCTGACCCTCCGGGACACCTACGGCATCGACGTCGTCCGGGACGACGCGGACACCGCGCTGCTCATCGCCGTGGCGATGTGCGTGATCGTCCTGGCGGACAAGGAGAACGAGGGCTGAGCCCCGCCCCGGCGCTGCGGCCCGTTGTTTCACGTGAAACGTGGACGGAGGCCGCCGGGGTTCCTCGGACGACGCCGGGGTGCCCTCTCAGCGCCGCCGCGGCGCCATCAGAGCGGTGACGGGAGCCCCAGGCGGCGGTCCTTCAAGGCCGGGAACTGGTCCCGGGTCGCGCGTACCTTGTCCGGGTCCAGCTCGACGGTCAGGACCTCCTCGTCCGCGCCCGCCTGTGCCAGCACCTCGCCCCAGGGGTCGACGACGATGCTGTGGCCGGCCTGCTGGATGTCGCCGTGGGTGCCCGCCGTGCCGACGGCGAGCACGTACGCCTGGTTCTCCACGGCGCGGGCCTGCGCCAGGAGCGTCCAGTGGGAGCGGCGGCGCTCGGGCCAGCCCGCCGCGACGACGAGCGTCTCGGCGCCCGCATCGACAAGCCCCCGGAACTGCTCGGGGAAACGGAGGTCGTAACAGGTGGCGAGGCCCAGGGTGGTGTCCGGCAGGGCGACGGTCACCAGCTCATCGCCCGCGCCCATCATCACCGCCTCGCCCTGGTCGAAGCCGAAGCGGTGGATCTTGCGGTAGGCGGCCGAGCGCTCGCCCTCGGGCGAGAAGACCAGGCTGGTGTTGTAGAGGGTGCCGTCATCCGCGCGCTCGACGAAGGAGCCCGCGTGGAGCCAGACACCGGCCTCGGCCGCCGCCTTCGCCATCGCCTCGTGCGTGGGGCCCTCCAGCGGCTCGGCCTCCGCCTCGAAGGCGGTGTAGGCGAACGCCCCGACCGGCCAGAGTTCGGGAAGAACCACCAGGTCGGCGCCGCGCTGGGCGACCACCAGGGACGCCGCTCGGACCCTGCGGGCCTCGACGGATTCGTCCGGGTCTACTGCGATCTGGATGAGGGAGGCGCGCACACTACCACCGTCCTGGCATTCAAGCCGTCAACACGGGCCTACGATCGTCACACGAAAGCACTGCCGGGGTGCCTGCTCGCAGCGTAACTTAGCCACCGAACCTCCCACGCAGCTCGCCGACAGTGCCGTCAGAGCCGGCCCACCCGCCAGCACTTCCTGCTCTCTCCAGCCCATGCACCGCAGAACCGCACGAGGGGTCCCGTGACCGTCCATCCCAGCCTCCAGCCCTACACCGACGCCGCGACCCACTCCATCGAGGCGATAGCCGAGCTGGTGAAGCCCCTCGCCGAGAGCGAGTGGAACCGCCGCACGCCCTGCCCGGGGTGGTCGGTGCGCGACATCGTGTCGCACGTCATCGGCATGGAGTGCGAGATGCTCGGCGATCCCCGGCCGATCCACACCCTGCCGCGCGACCTCTACCACGTGCAGAGCGACTTCGCCCGCTACATGGAGATGCAGGTCGACGTCCGGCGGCACCACACCTCCCCGGAGATCACCGCCGAGCTGGAGTACGTCCTCATCCGCCGGGCCCGCCAGATCCGCAATGAGTCGCGCAGCCCCGAGACCAAGGTCCGCGCGCCGCTGGGCGCCGAGCAGACCCTCGAAACGGCGCTGAATCTGCGGGCCTTCGACGTGTGGGTGCACGAACAGGATCTGCGCACCACGCTCGGCCAGCCGGGCAACCTGGACTCCCCCGGCGCCCTGATCACCCGGGACCTGCTGCTCCTCGGGCTGCCGAAGGTCGTCGCCAAGGGCGCGGGCGCCCCGGCCAACTCGGCGGTCGTCTTCGACGTGCACGGCCCGGTGGAGTTCCTGCGGACGGTCCGGGTCGACGCGGAGGGCCGCGGTTCGATCGACGGCGCGCCGTCGCTGGGCCCCGCCGTGACGCTGTCGCTGGACTGGGAGACGTACGTCCGCCTCGCCTGCGGCCGGGTCCGTCACGCGGCCGTCGCCGACCGGATCAAGGTCGAGGGCGACCAGGAGCTGGCCACCGCGATCCTGGACAACTTCGCCGTGACCCCGTGACCCGGTTACCGCTTCACGGGCACGTGCCCGCGCCCCGCAGTGAGGGCTACGCGGGCACGTGCACGGCCTCGACGCGGCTGACCACGTGGTGCTCGCGCTCCCTGAGGGCCGCCCGTCGGCGCAGCCGCAGGATCTGGGCGGCGCCGAACGCCTCCAGGACGAAGACCGAGGCGAACGCGATCCGGTAGTTGTCGCCGGTGGCGTCCAGCAGGACCCCGACGGCCAGCAGGGTGGTCATCGAGGCGACGAACCCGCCCATGTTGACGATGCCGGAGGCGGTGCCCTGGCGCTCGGGCGGATTGGCCGGGCGGGCGAAGTCGAAGCCGACCATCGAGGCCGGCCCGCAGGCGCCCAGCACCAGGCACAGGACGATCAGCAGCCACATCGGCGTGTGATCGGCCGGGTAGAAGATCGCGGACGCCCAGAGCAGGGCCGTCGTCGCCACCGTGCCGAGCGCGATCGGGGTCCGCGCCTCGTGGTGGCGGGCGATGATCTGCCCGTAGACGAGCCCCACCACCATGTTGGACAGCACGACCAGGGTGAGCAGCATGCCCGCCGTGCCGCGGCTCAACTCCTGCGCCTCGACCAGGAACGGCATCCCCCACAGCAGCAGGAACACCATCGCCGGAAACTGCGTGGTGAAGTGCACCCACATCCCGAGCCGGGTCCCCGGCTCCCGCCAGGCGGCGGCGATCTGCCGGCGGACGTACGCGGCCCCGGCGTGCTCGGCGGGCGGCGGCTCGTGACCCTCGGGGTGGTCCTTCAGGAAGAGCAGGAGCAGCACCAGCACCACGACGCCCGCCAGCGAACTGCCCACGAACGTCGTGGTCCAGCCGTAGCTGTGCAGCGCCCGCGCGATGAACAGCGTCGAGACGAGGTTGCCCGCCATCCCGAACAGCGCGGCGACCTGCCCGATCAGCGGTCCGCGCCGGGCCGGGAACCAGCGGCTGCCGAGCCGCAGCACGCTGATGAACGTCATCGCGTCGCCGCAGCCGAGCAGGGCGCGTGCGGCCAGCGCCATCCCGTACGAGGGGGAGAGCGCGAAGCCGAGCTGCCCGACGGTGAACAGCACGACGCCTATGGTGAGGACCTTCTTGGTGCCGAGCCGGTCGACCATCAGCCCCACGGGTATCTGCATGCCCGCGTAGACGAGGAGCTGGAGGATGGAGAAGGTGGAGAGCGCCGAGGCGTTGACGGCGAACCGGTCGGCGGCGTCGAGCCCGGCGACGCCCAGGCTCGTCCGGAAGATGATCGCGACGAAGTAGACGGCGACGCCGATGCCCCAGACCCAGGCGGCACGCCGCCCGCCGGGCGGGTCACCGGGCAGGGAGAGCGTGGGGGCGGCCGAGCTCACCTGTCCTCACCCCGCACCAGCTCCCGCACCCGGCCGACATGGCGGCGCACGACCAGGGCCGCCCCGTCGGCGTCCCCGGCCCGGATCGCCTCCAGCAGCTCACCGTGCTCGGTGACGTTGGCCTCGATCCTGCCCGGGTGGGCCTCCATCACCGCCACGCCCATGCGCAGCTGACGGTCGCGAAGCTGGTCGTAGAGGCGCGAGAGGATCTCGTTGCCCGCGTATTTGACGATCTCGGCGTGGAAACAGCGGTCCGTGACCGCCACTGCCGCCAGATCGCCGGCCTCCGCCAGCTGCCGCTGCTCCTCCAGAAGCTGTTCCAGACGCTCGATCAACTGCGGGGACGCGGGCACGGCCCTGCGCGCCGCGAACTCCTCGACCAGCAGCCGGGTCTCCACCACGTCCTTGATCTCCTGTGCGGAGACGGCGAGGACGAGCGCGCCCTTCTTCGGGTAGAGCTTGATCAGCCCCTCGACCTCCAGCCGCAGCAGCGCCTCGCGCACGGGCGTCCGCGAGACCCCGACCGCGTCCGCCAGATCCCCTTCGGTGAGCAGCGTCCCGCCCTCGTAACGCCGTTCCAGGACGGCTTCCTTGATGTGCGTGTAGACCCGCTCGGCGGCGGGCGGGCGCTTGAGGGAGGAAGGCGTGGAGCGTACGGGGGCGGAGGATGCGGCAGGCATGCGCACAGCATAGATACAACATGCACGCATGGGGGCCGGCGTCCGGATTCTGGACCTCCGGCACGGGCCGGAAGGGCCGCGAGGCATGGCGCGGCAAAGGCTGCCGCGCGCCGACGACCCAGGGGCAAGCTCGCGCAAATTCACCCGTTCGGTAACACATCCATTGCCCCTCCTCAGGCGTCTCATCCACCGAGCGGCACCCTTATGTGGCCGCATATCAGGGGCATTTGGGAGCGTTCAGTGAAAATCGGCATCAAGCGCATCAATCGCGTCACCGTCACGGCCACCGTGACGCTCACCGCCGGTGCGGTGCTCGCGGGCAGCGCCCTCGCCTCCACGGCACACGCCGCCACGCCGCCGACTCCGAAGATCGTCGCCAAGGGCGGCTTCCTGATGAACGACGGCACCGGGAAGACCCTCTTCACCAAGTCCGCGGACACCCGCCGGGCCACCGGCTCGACCACGAAGATCATGACGGCGCTGGTCGTCCTGTCCCAGAAGAACGTGAACCTGAAGTCCAAGGTCACGATCCAGAAGGCGTACAGCGACTACATCGTCTCGAAGAACGCCTCGTCGGCCCGGCTCATCGTCGGCGACAAGGTGACGGTGGGCCAGCTCCTCTACGGCCTGATGCTCCCCTCCGGCTGCGACGCCGCGTACGCCCTGGCCGACAGGTTCGGCTCCGGAAAGACCCGTGCCGCCCGGGTGAAGTCGTTCATCGGCAAGATGAACTCCACGGCGAAGAGCCTCAAGCTGAAGAACACCCGCTTCGACTCGTTCGACGGCATCGGGAGCGGCAACAACTACTCCACTCCCCGTGACCTGACGAAGATCGCCGGCAAGGCGATGAAGATCTCCACGTTCCGTTCGATCGTCAAGACCAGGTCGACGAAGCAGAAGGTGACCACGAAGAGCGGTGGCTACCGCTACATGTCGTGGAGCAACACCAACAAGCTGCTCGGCAGCTACAGCGGCGCGACCGGCGTCAAGACCGGCTCCGGCCCGACCGCCAAGTACTGCCTGGTCTTCGCGGCGACCCGCAAGGGCAAGACGGTCATCGGCACGGTGCTCACGTCGTCCTCCGAGGCGAACCGCACCGCCGACGCGAAGAAGCTGATGGATTACGGGTTCAAGAAGTAGGGCCTTCGACCCCGGCCGGGCGAGAAGCCGGTGAGCCGGCAGACGATGGCCGGCTCCGCCGCCTCGCCGGGCTCGCGCGGTCGCCGCGCGAGCCCACGCATCACGGGTTCACCGGCCGATTCTTTGCCATGTCCGCGTACATCCTTGCGGGCCGCTCACGAGTCTCGTATCGGGGCCTGTCCATCTCCTTGCCCCTCAACGCAGTCGCGAACTCGGAGCGTTCATTGATATCGAGCCACAAGACCCGCCCCCAGGCCGGCCACAAGGGCCGCGGCAAGCGCCTGCGCAACTCTGTCGTCGCAGCCGTCGTATCCGGTGGCGTGATGCTTGGGGTCACGCCCCTCGCGTCGCCTGCCCAGGCCGCTGCCGCCCTGCCGACGCTCAGCGCCAAGGGCGCGTTCCTGCAGGACAGAGCGACCGGGGCCAAGAAGTACGGCAAGGCCGCCGACATCAAGCGACAGATGGCCAGCACCACCAAGGTCATGACGGCCGCCGTGGTCCTCAACACCCCCGGCGTCGACCTGTCCCGCAAGGTGACCATCTCGCAGACCTACCGCGACTACGTCACGGCCCAGGGCGCCAGCACGGCGGATCTGAGGACCGGCGACAAGGCCACGGTCCGTCAGCTGCTCCACGCCCTGATGCTTCCGTCCGGCTGCGACGCGGCGTACGCACTCGCCGACACCTTCGGCGTGGGCTCCACCCGGGCCGCCCGGACCAAGCAGTTCATCGGCCAGATGAACGCCAAGGCCGCGTCGCTCGGGATGACCAACACCAAGTTCGACTCGTTCGACGGCATTTCGGCGGCCGGGGACAACTACTCGACCCCGCGCGATCTCGCGCAGCTCGCCAGCTACGCGATGCGGGGCTCGACCCTGCGCGGCATCATGAGCACCACCAAGTACGTGGCCCCCGTGACAACCAGCACCGGCGGAACGCGGACGTACACCTGGTACAACACCAACCAGCTGCTCGGCTCCTACAGCGGCGCCGTCGGCATCAAGACCGGCACCGGCACAGCGGCAGGTCCCTGCCTCCTCTTCGCCGCCACCCGGGGCGACAAGACGTACGTCGGCGTCATCCTGAACGGCACCGACCGCTACAACGACGCGGCCAAGCTGCTCGATTACTACTACGGTTCCACCACCGCGTCGACCATGAAGCTGCGCACGCTGCCCCAGGGCGCACAGCGCGACTGATGCGGCACCGGACACGACCGAAGGGTGCGGCCACCGGCGGTGGCCGCACCCTTCGTCCGTCTGTTCCTCAGGCCCAGGTGATGAGCCGCTTCGGCTGCTCCAGGATCGCCGCCACATCGGCCAGCACCTTGGAGCCCAGCTCGCCGTCGACCAGGCGGTGGTCGAACGACAGCGCCAGCGTGGTGACCTGACGCGGCTTCACCTTGCCCTTGTGGACCCACGGCTGGAGCTTGATCGCGCCGACCGCCAGGATCGCGGACTCGCCCGGGTTGAGGATCGGCGTACCGGTGTCGACGCCGAAGACGCCGACGTTGGTGATGGTCACCGTGCCGCCCGCCATCGCCGCCGGGGACGTCTTGCCGTCCCGGGCCGTGGTGACCAGCTCGCCCAGCGCCTCCGCGAGCTGCGGCAGCGTCTTGTCGTGCGCGTCCTTGATGTTCGGCACGATGAGACCGCGCGGGGTGGCCGCCGCGATGCCCAGGTTCACGTAGTGCTTCTGCACGATCTCCTGGTTCGCCTCGTCCCAGGCGGCGTTGACCTCGGGGTTCCGCTTGATCGCGACGAGGAGGGCCTTGGCGATGATCAGGAGCGGGTTGACCCGCACCCCCGCCATGTCCTTGTCCTCCTTGAGCTCGGCCACGAGCTTCATCGTGCGCGTCACGTCGACCGTGACGAACTCGGTGACGTGCGGCGCGGTGAACGCGCTGCCCACCATCGCCTGCGCGATGGCCTTGCGGACGCCCTTGACCGGGATACGGGTCTCCCGGGCGGAGTCGGGGACGGCGGCGGGGACAGCGGCCGCCGGGGCCTCGGGGGCCACCGGGGACGCGACCGCCGCCGGGGCCTCGGCAGCGGCCGGAGCCGCCGCCGCGTGGACGTCCTCGCGGGTGATGATGCCGTCCTTGCCGGTCGGCACCACCGTCGCCAGGTCGATGCCCAGGTCCTTGGCCAGCTTGCGGACCGGGGGCTTGGCGAGCGGGCGGCCCCCTGCCGGAGCACCGGCCGGCACGGGTGCCACCGGGGCGGGAGCCGGCGCCCCGTGCCCGTTCAGCTCGGCCTGCACCGCCGCCGCGACGGCGGCGGCCTCGGGCGCGGCGGCCGCGCCCTTGCGCGGGCGGCGCTTGGTGGAGGACTCGGCGACCCCGTAACCCACCAGGACCGGCGTGCGGCCCTTCGGCTCGGCCTCGGCCTCCGGCGCCTCCACCGGCTCCTGGGCCGGAGCGGCGGCGGCCGGGGCGGGCGCTTCGCCGCTGCCCGGGGCCACGTCGATCGCGATGATCACCTGGCCGACATCGACGGTCGTGCCCTCGGGGAAGCGCAGCTCGTGCACCACCCCGTCGAACGGGATAGGCAGCTCGACGGCCGCCTTCGCCGTCTCGACCTCGCACACGACCTGGCCGTCGGTGACGGTGTCGCCGGGCTGGACGAACCACTTGAGGATCTCGGCCTCGGTCAGTCCTTCGCCCACGTCGGGCATCTTGAACTCACGGAAGCGAGCAGACGTTTCGGTCATCGTCGTCACGAACCCTCTCCTCAGAACGCCAGCGAGCGGTCGACGGCGTCGAGCACCCGGTCAAGCCCGGGCAAGTACTCGTCCTCCAGCCGGGCCGGCGGGTAGGGCACGCTGTAGCCGCCGACCCGCAGGACGGGGGCTTCGAGGTGGTAGAAGCAGCGCTCGGTGATCCGGGCGGCGATCTCCGCACCGGAGCCGTAGAAGACGGGCGCCTCGTGGACGACCACGACCCGGCCGGTCTTCTCCGCCGACTTCTGGATGGCGTCGAAGTCGATCGGGGCCATCGAGCGCAGGTCCAGGACCTCGATCGACTTGCCCTCCTCCTGGGCGGCCGCGGCGGCCTCCAGGCAGACCTTGACCATCGGCCCGTACGCGACGAGCGTGAGGTCGCTGCCCTCGCGGGCGGTCACGGCCTTGTGCAGCGGGCCGGGGATGGACTCGGTGTCGACCTCGCCCTTGTCCCAGTAGCGCCGCTTGGGCTCGAAGAAGATGACCGGGTCGTCGCTCTGGACGGCCTGCTGCATCATCCAGTACGCGTCGCTCGCGTTGGACGGCGAGACCACCTTCAGACCCGCGACGTGCGCGAAGAGCGCCTCGGGGGACTCGCTGTGGTGCTCGACGGCGCCGATGCCGCCGCCGTAGGGAATGCGTACGACGACCGGCAGCTTGACCTTGCCGAGCGCACGGGCGTGCATCTTGGCGAGCTGCGTGACGATCTGGTCGTACGCGGGGAAGACGAAGCCGTCGAACTGGATCTCGACGATGGGGCGGTAGCCGCGCAGGGCCAGGCCGATCGCCGTGCCGACGATGCCGGACTCGGCGAGCGGGGTGTCGATCACCCGGTCCTCGCCGAAGTCCTTCTGGAGCCCGTCGGTGATCCGGAAGACACCACCGAGCTTGCCGACGTCCTCACCCATGATGAGGACCTTGGGGTCGGTGTCGAGGGCGAGGCGGAGCGACTCGTTGAGCGCTTTCGCGATGGACATCTTTTCCACGGCCATGGCTACTTGCCCTCCTCGGCAGAGTCGGCGAACGATGCCTGGTAGGCGGCGAACTGGGCGCGCTCCTCGTCCACGAGGGAGTTCCCGTCGGCGTAGGCGTGCTCGAACAGGGCCATCGGCTCCGGGTCGGGCATCGCGCGTACCGCTTCCCGTACCCGCTTGCCGAGGGTCTCGCTCTCCTCGTCCAGGGCGGTGAAGAACGCCTCGTCGGCGTGGCCGGCCTTCTCCAGGTACGTCCGCAGCCGCAGGATCGGGTCCTTGGCCTCCCAGGCGGCCCGCTCCTCGTCGGCCCGGTATTTCGTCGGGTCGTCGGAGGTGGTGTGGGCGCCCATGCGGTAGGTGAACGCCTCGACGAGGGTCGGCCCCTCGCCGCGGCGGGCCCGCTCCAGCGCGGAGCGGGTGACGGCGAGGCAGGCGAGGACGTCGTTGCCGTCGACGCGGACGCCGGGGAAGCCGAAGCCCTGGGCGCGCTGGTAGAGCGGCACACGGGTCTGGCGCTCGGTGGGCTCGGAGATGGCCCACTGGTTGTTCTGGCAGAAGAAGACGACCGGGGCGTTGTAGACCGCGGAGAACGTGAACGACTCGGCCACGTCGCCCTGGCTGGAGGCGCCGTCACCGAAGTACGCGATCACGGCGGAGTCCGCACCGTCCTTGGCGACGCCCATGGCGTAGCCGGTGGCGTGCAGCGTCTGCGAGCCGATGACGATCGTGTACAGGTGGAAGTTGTTGCTGTTCGGGTCCCAGCCGCCGTGGTTCACGCCGCGGAACATGCCGAGCAGGTTGGTCGGGTCGACCCCGCGGCACCAGGCGACGCCGTGCTCCCGGTAGGTCGGGAAGACGTAGTCGTCGTCGCGCAGCGCGCGGCCACTGCCGATCTGGGCGGCCTCCTGGCCGAGCAGCGAGGCCCACAGGCCCAGCTCGCCCTGACGCTGGAGGGCGGTCGCCTCGGCGTCGAAGCGGCGGGTGAGCACCATGTCCCGGTACAGGCCGCGCAGCTCTTCCGCGCTCAGGTCGATGCTGTAGTCCGGGTGCTCGACGCGCTCGCCCTCGGGCGTCAGCAGCTGTACGAGCTGGGGCTCGGCGCTCTGCGGCTTCTTCGCGGCGCTGGTCCGCTTGCTGGCGCGTCGCGGTTTACGCGCGGCGGCAGTGCTCTCCACGGTCACGTGCGTGCTCCTCCGTCGGTCCGGCCCCCGGGGTCTGCCGGGAACCAGTGCGGCTCGCCTGAGTCCGGAGCCGTGCACGGGGTGGGTGCCGGTCGGGCCGGGATCAGGCGTGACAGGTGCCCCGGCGAGCGCCCTGTCATAGGCACGTTACCCAGTGCATCGCATAACTGCGAAACCCTCTCTGACCTGCGATTTTGCTTGGATTTCCAAGTAAATCGAAAAAAACGCGAAGCGCTGCTGGTCAGGGCACTGGAAACAGCCTTGCAGGCCGCCGGAACAACGGCACGTTATCCCGCGGATCAGCGCCAGGGAAGAGCGGAGGGGAGGCGAGTATGTGAGACTGCGATCGTGCGCGAAGATGGAAAAATCACGGTATTTCTGCTCGACGATCACGAGGTCGTCCGGCGTGGCGTCCATGAGCTGCTCGCCTCCGAACCGGACATCGAGGTGGTCGGCGAGGCCGGTACGGCCGCGGACGCCCTGGCGCGGATCCCGGCGACACGGCCCGATGTGGCGGTGCTCGACGTGCGGCTGCCGGACGGCAGCGGGGTGGAGGTGTGCCGGGAAGTTCGTTCCCAGGACGAGAACATCAAATGCCTGATGCTCACCTCGTACGCCGATGACGAGGCGCTTTTCGACGCGATCATGGCAGGCGCATCGGGTTATGTGCTGAAGGCGATCCGCGGCAATGAACTGCTGAATGCCGTACGGGACGTGGCGGCCGGAAAATCCCTGCTGGACCCGGTGGCGACCGCCCGGGTGCTGGAGCGGCTGCGCGACGGCGGCACCGCCAAGGGCGACGACCGGCTCGCGGGCCTCACCGAGCAGGAGCGCAAGATCCTGGACCTGATCGGGGAGGGGCTGACCAACCGCGTCATCGGGGAGCGGCTGCATCTCGCCGAGAAGACCATCAAGAACTACGTCTCCAGCCTGCTGTCCAAGCTGGGCATGGAGCGCCGCTCGCAGGCCGCCGCGTACGTCGCCCGGCTCCAGGCCGAGCGCCGCTGAACCGCCCCGGGCGGCGGGACTTTGGTCCCGCGCCACCCGGGGCAGGCGACTCTTACGCGGCCCCTACGCCCGGGGGACAGTGGAAGCCATGTCCTTCGACTCCCACGGCTCCCCCCGCGAACGCCGCGCGGTCGGCACGATCGAGCGGACCGGGCCGGCCGAGCCCCTCGATCTGCTCGGCCGGGTCCCCTACGGCCGCCTCGCGACCAGCATGCGGGCCCTGCCGTTCCTGGCGGTGGCCCGGCACATCGTGAGCGACGGCCGCATCCTGCTGCGGATGCACCGGGGTTTCGGCCACCACGAGGCGTGCAACGGGAGCGTCGTCGCGTACGGGGCGGACAACTACAACGACGCGGCATCGGGCGACGGCGGCAACCTGTGGTCGGTGCAGTTCACCGGGCCCGCCGAGATCGTGCACCTCTGCCCCGAACAGGAGGAACTGTTCGGGGCGGCCCCTGTCAGCGTCAACGGGGAGCCCTACGCGCCGGCGTACCTCCGGGTCGATCCGCACTTCGTCACGGACCACACGCTGGACTTCTGAGGCAGCGCTCCTTTAGCGCACCGGTGAGCGTGACCGCAAGTCCGCAAAGTGGCCACGCAGAGTGATCTAACATCTGGTAAGTGCCGCGCTCATATGTCACTCGTCCACCTGTTCCCCCGGTCGGCGAGGTGCTGCGCCGTTACCCCGGCGTGGGCGAGCCGCTCGCCTGCGAGCCGATCACCAAAGGCCTGCTGAACCACGGATACCGCGTCTCCACGACAAGCGGTTCCTACTTCCTCAAGCACCATCTCGACAAGAAGCACCTGGACGACACCAGCGGCGAACGCGCCGCGATCGTGCGCCAGCACCGTGCCACCCAGCGCCTGCAGTCGCTCGGCGTGCCCGTCGTGCCGCCGCTGACGGACACCCGGGGCGACACCGTCACCATGATCGGCGAACGCTGCTACGCCCTGCACCCCTGGGTGGAGGGCCTCCACCGGGTCGGCGCCCAGCTGACCCTCGCCCAGTCGCGCCGGCTCGGCACGCTCCTCGGCACCGTGCACACCGGCCTGGAGCAGGTCATGGCCCCGCGCGACGGCCCGCCGCGCGCGAGCCCGCCCGCCCGGCCGGGGCACCGCAGCCCGGACGCCGCCGACACCTTCGCGCTGATCGACGACCTGCTGGCGGCCGCGCGCGGCCAGGACGGCCGGGACACCCCGCGCGACGCCTTCGACGAACTCGCCGTACACCGGCTCGTGGAGCGCCGCGCCCTGCTCGAACAGCACGCCCACCGCCGCCCGCCCACGCCGGAGGGGCCCGCCACCGGCTGGGTGCACGGGGACTTCCACCCGCTGAACCTGCTCTACCGGGGTGCCGACCCGGTCGCGATCGTGGACTGGGACCGGCTGGACGTACAGCCGCGCGCCGAGGAGGCGGTGCGGGCGGCGGCGATCTTCTTCGTCCGGCCGGCCGGGGAACTGGACCTGGCGAAGGTACGCGCCTACGCCCGGGCGTACCGGCGGGCCGCCGGGGCGGGGGGCGGGGAACTGGCGGCCGCGGTGCACCGGGTGTGGTGGGAGCGGCTCAACGACTTCTGGATACTGCGCTGGCGCTACCGCCTGGACGACCGCAGGGCCGACCCGCAGTTTCCCGCGGTGTCGGCCCTGGCGGTGTGGTGGACGCGTGAGTACGAGGCGGTGTGCGCGGCCTTCACGGAGTGAGGAGTGGTGTGGGGCGCGCACGAGCCCGGCGTACGCCACTGGGGCGCGCGCCGGGCTCATGCGGTGGTGCGGTGTGCCCGACTACGGCGTGGTGGCACCGGCCGCCGTCTCGCCGGGCGTCGTCCCCGTACCGCCGTCCTCCCCGCCGGCCCCGCCCTCGACGACTCCGCCCGGCGTGCCGGGGTCGGGTGTCGGGTCCGTGGGCTCGCCCGTGGGCTCCCCGGTGCTGCCCTCGTTGGTGGAGCCGTCCGACGTGCCGCCGTCCGTGTCGGTCGGCGTCGGGGACGGGCTGAACGTCGGCTCGCTCGGGGTCGGGTCCGGGGTGAACGGCGGCGGGTTCGGCTCGGTCTGACCGCCGCCGGTGGTGTCCGGCTCCTCCGGCTCCTCGCTCTCCTCCTCGGTCGGCTCCTCCGAAGGCTCGTCCTCGGACTGGCTGACCGAGGGGGACGGGGTGACCGGGCCCTTCTCCTTGTCGCCGTCGCCCTGCGCCGCGTTGAGGGCGAAGGCGACGCCCGCGCCGATCGCGATCAGGGCCAGCAGAACGAAGAGCCACATCTTGCCGCGCCCGCCGGAGCGCCGCTGCCCGCCGCCGTCGTACCCCCCGTCGTCCGGGTTGTACGGGGGCAGGATCGGGCCCTGCGAGGTGTCCCCGTGCATCGGGTGGCCCGTGCCCATCGCGCGGGTGGAGCCGGTCATCCCGTGCGGCGGGGTCTGACCGCCCTCGTGCAGCACGACCGGGCCGGTGTTCCAGGTGCCCGTGTGGCCGCCCTGCACCTGGAGCATCTGCAGGCTGTACTGAACGAGCCCGCGCATCTCCTCGGCGCTCTGGAACCGGTCGTCCGGGTCCTTCGCCAGCGAGCGCATCACCATCCCGTCCAGCTCCGGCGGCACCACG
The DNA here is from genome assembly GCF_003501885.1 of Streptomyces globisporus. Lineage (GTDB taxonomy): Bacteria > Actinomycetota > Actinomycetes > Streptomycetales > Streptomycetaceae > Streptomyces > Streptomyces globisporus_D. The sequence continues at coordinate 12,260 of NZ_QWFA01000022.1, read as the reverse complement.
TCCGAGACCTCGGACGGCGGCACCGGGATGTCCTGGACGTGCTGGTAGACCACCGAGAGCGGGGTCTCGCCGGTGAACGGGGGCCGCAGCGCCAGCAGCTCGTAGAGCAGGCAGCCGGTGGCGTACAGGTCGGACCGGTGGTCGACGGCCTTGCCGAGCGCCTGCTCGGGGGAGAGGTACTGCGGAGTGCCCATGACCATGCCGGTCTGCGTCATCGTCGACTGCGCGCCGTGCAGCGCGCGGGCGATGCCGAAGTCCATCACCTTGACCGCGCCGGAATCCGTGATGATCACGTTGGCGGGCTTGATGTCGCGGTGCACGATGCCGTGCTGGTGCGAGTACGCGAGGGCCTCCAGCACGCCGGAGACGATGATCAGCGCCTGCTCGGGCGGCGGGGCCTCGGCGGTCAGGAGCAGATCGCGGATGGTGCGGCCCTCGACCAGTTCCATCACGATGTACGGGACGGTCTGGCCGCCCACGACGTCCTCGCCGGAGTCGTACACGGCGACGATCGCGTGGTGGTTGAGGCCTGCGACGGACTGTGCTTCGCGGGTGAAGCGGGCCTTGGAGACCGGGTCCTCGGCCAGATCGGAACGGAGGAGCTTCACCGCGACCGTGCGTCCGAGCCGGACGTCCTCCGCCGCGTAGACCTCTGCCATGCCGCCCCGGCCGAGCCGGTGGGTCATCCGGTAACGGCCGTCACCGACGACGCCGCCGACGCCCCAGGAGTCGGTGCCATCCGAAACTCCGCCGCCGTTTGCTTCGGAATCGGGTGCCATCAGTCCTCGCCGTCGTATCTGTCCGCGCGTCCGCGGGTTCTCACGGTGCCTTGCTGCATTGCCACGTCACGCTACAGCCTCCGCCGGACACCCCGGTTCCGCTCCGGCAGGATCATCGGACCCCCCGGCGCGTCCTCCCCATGAATTTGATGCGATTCCTGTAACGCTTCCGAGACGCTTCTTGTGCGTAGGGTCACGGAACGGGCACCCGGCTTGACGTGTCGGACCCCTACGGCAGACTTGGCGCGTAATCGCGTTGTACGGGAACCGCGCCGCACGCAATCACGTCAGACAGAAACACGTCGGACAGAGAAACCGCGTGCGACCGCGCGCCGCCAAGGGGGATGCAAGTCATGAGCCAGGACGGCGCACAGGGCCGCTATGCGGGCGGGGCGGTCGCGGGCGGCCGCTACCAGCTGCGCGACCTGCTCGGCGAGGGCGGGATGGCTTCCGTCTACCTGGCCTACGACTCCGCTCTGGACCGCCAGGTCGCGATCAAGACCCTGCACACCGAGCTCGGCCGTGAGCAGTCCTTCCGCGAGCGCTTCCGGCGCGAGGCGCAGGCCGTCGCCAAGCTCCAGCACACCAACATCGTCTCCGTCTTCGACACCGGCGAGGACGAGCTCGGCGGTGCGCTGATGCCGTACATCGTCATGGAGTACGTCGAGGGGCAGCCGCTCGGCTCGGTGCTGGCCGCCGACATCCGCCAGCACGGCGCGATGCCCGCCGACAAGGCCCTCAAGGTGACGGCGGACGTGCTCGCCGCCCTGGAGACCAGCCACGAGATGGGCCTGGTCCACCGGGACATCAAGCCGGGCAACGTGATGATGACCAAGCGCGGCGTCGTCAAGGTCATGGACTTCGGCATCGCCCGCGCCATGCAGTCCGGCGTCACCTCGATGACCCAGACCGGCATGGTCGTCGGCACCCCCCAGTACCTCTCCCCCGAGCAGGCCCTCGGCCGCGGCGTCGACGCCCGGTCCGACCTGTACTCGGTCGGCATCATGCTCTTCCAGCTGCTCACCGGCCGGATCCCGTTCGACGCGGACTCGCCGCTGGCCATCGCGTACGCGCATGTGCAGGAGGAGCCGGTCGCGCCCTCCAGCATCAACCGGTCGGTCACCCCGGCGATGGACGCCCTCGTGGCCCGCGCGCTCAAGAAGAACCCGAACGAGCGCTTCCCCAGCGCCGCCGCGATGCGCGACGAGATCGCCCGCGTGCTGAACGCCTCCGGCGGCCAGACCGGCGCCCCGATGATCGTGTCCGGCGGCGGGCCCGCCAACAGCGGCTCCGGCGTCGGCTCGGCGGTGTTCCCGCCGGTCGACCAGAGCGCTCCGGCGCCCCAGAGCGTCCAGACGCCGTACCAGCCGCATCCGCACCAGCAGCCGGGCCCGTACAGCCGGCCCACCCCCGCGCCGAGCTACGGCTACCCGCAGTCCGGCCAGGTCCAGGGCTACCCGACCCCGGGCCCGCTGTCCCACCAGACCCCGCCGCCGTACTCGATCAGCCCGCAGCACGCCACGGCCGTCGGCACCACCGACCGCGGCGGCTCCAAGCGGAACATGCCGGTCATCGTCGGCTCGATCGTCGTGGCCCTGCTGGCCGTCGGCGGTCTGATCACCGCGATCGCCCTCCAGGGCGACGGCAAGGACGACGAGGCGGGCAAGGGCGGCGAGACGGGCACCGAGCAGGTGGAGGGCTACCGCCCGCCGGAGCGCAACCGCACGATGAAGGAGACGGAGTGCTCGAACGCCTCCGAGGACTCCAACGACCCGAAGAAGGTCCGCGCGCCCAACTTCATCTACAAGGACATCCAGTCGGCGAAGGCGTGCGCGGCCGCCGCAGGGTGGACGGTCAAGGAGATCGAGGAGCCGGGCAACACCTACGCCGACGGCCAGGTCGTCGGCCAGTTCCCGTCCTCCGGTACGGCGGTCCCCGAGCGCGGCGCCCACTTCGAGCTGAAGGTCTCCACCGGGAAGCCGTCCTGAACCACCGGCAAGCCGCCCTGACCACCGGTAGGCCGTTCTGAAACGTCGGTGTCCGAAGGTGATCGTTACGGTTCGCGGATCTTGCCGGATCTTCGTCATGGACCGGTACGTGGACCGGTAACAGACCCCTGATTTCCGGATACCGCATCCGGGATGCCGGATGGGGAGGCCCGTGTGACGCTGATCTCATGGCTCCAGGACTCCCGGCCGCATGGTCGTCGAGGTGTGCGATCTGTCTGCTGGCAGCGGCCGGAGCGGCGCTGGGGCCGACGGCCGGCTCCGCCCACGGTTCCTCGGCGCCCGACGGTCCGCCGTCCGTCACCGCCACGGCACCGGGGACGTCGAGCCCCTCCGCCACCGCGTCCTCGCCCCCTGTCCCCTCGGGCTCCGCGTCGCCCTCGGCGCTCCCTTCCACGCTGCCCCTGCCGTCCGGCATCCCGGCTTCCGGTACGTCGGGGCCCGGACCGGCCCCGTCCTCCCCGGCGGCGACCGCGAACGGCGCGCAGCCCCCCGGCGGAGCCGGTTCCGGGCCCGGGGCCGACGCACCTGAGCCCTCTTCCTCCCCTTCCGCTTCGCCCGACGTATCGGGGTCGACCGCCCCCCTGGCCGGGCGCGAGGCCGGGGCAGGCAAGGCGCGTCCCGGGCGTTCCCTGTCGCCGATGGAGCTGGCGCGGGCCGATGACCCCGTCGAGGAGGACCCGCCGGAGGAGACCGACGAGGGGATTGCGGACCCTGTCGACCTGCCTGCTTCCACCCCGCCGCCCGACGCGTTCAGCGATCCGGGACAGCGATCCGGGCAGGCGCTGGACGCCGCTGCCGTACGGCGGGTGCAGGAGGTCTCGCTCGGTACGGGCATCGCCCTGGTCGGGCTGGGACTCGGCTTCCTCGCGTTCCGTATGCGCCGCGCCAACTGACCGTCACATGGCGCTCGTACGGAGCGCAGCGCCCCTCCGGTCCGGCTCCGACGAGACTTGCCAGGACGAACATACTCGGTATACATACTCAGTATGTCCATTCGCCACGGCCTGCTGGCCCTGCTGGAGCGGGGCCCTCGTTACGGGTCCCAGCTCCGCACCGAGTTCGAGTCGCGCACCGGCTCCACCTGGCCCCTGAACGTCGGGCAGGTCTACACGACGCTCAGCCGTCTGGAGCGCGACGGCCTGATCGTCCAGGACGGCTCGGACGACGCCGGGCACGACCTCTACGCGATCACCGACGAGGGCCGCACCGAACTGCGCAGCTGGTTCGAGACCCCCGTGGACCGCACCAGTCCGCCCCGTGACGAACTGGCCATCAAGCTCGCCATGGCCGTGGGGGCGCCGGGCGTCGACATCCGGGACGTCATCCAGGCCCAGCGCCACCACACGCTCAAGGCGATGCAGGACTACACCCGGCTCAAGGCCCAGGCCCTGGCCGACGTCCCCGCCAACCGGGACGAGGTGGCCTGGCTCCTCGTCGTGGAGCAGCTCATCTTCCAGGCGGAGGCCGAGGCCCGCTGGCTCGAACACTGCGAGTCCCGGCTCGTCCGCCTCGCCGAGGCCGCCGCCACCGAGCCCTCGGCCGAGCCCGGCCCGGCGGCCACCCGCGGTCCGGCCCGTGCGCTGGCCGACCGGACCCGCTCCCAGCGCTGACACCGGCGCCGCCGCTTTTGCCCGACCCAGACCATTCCTGGTTCGTCACCAGTTGTTCCTAGGGGGAACCCGTCATGCCCGCGTCCGCAACCCCGTCGCCCCCGTCGTCCTCCGGGACGCCCGGCGGCAGCCCCGTACTCGAACTGCGGGCGCTGACCCGTACCCACGGCTCCGGCGTCGCGGAGGTGCACGCCCTGCGCGGGATCCACCTCTCCGTGTACCCGGGCGAACTGGTCGCCGTGATGGGCCCCTCCGGCTCCGGCAAGTCCACCCTGCTGACCATCGCCGGCGGGCTCGACACCGCCACGAGCGGCCAGGTGGTGATCGAGGGCCAGGACCTCGCCGCCCTCGGCCCCAAGGGGATGGCCGCCCTGCGCCGCCGCAGCGTCGGCTACGTCTTCCAGGACTACAACCTCATCCCCGCCCTGACCGCCGCCGAGAACATCGCGCTGCCCCGCGAACTCGACGGCGTCTCCGTGCGCAAGGCCCGCAAGGAGGCCCTCGCCGCGCTGGCCGAGATGAAGCTCGAAGCGATCGCCGACCGCTTCCCCGACGAGATGTCCGGCGGCCAGCAGCAGCGCGTCGCCATCGCCCGCGCCCTCGTCGGCGACCGGCGTCTCGTACTCGCCGACGAGCCGACCGGAGCGCTCGACTCCGAGACCGGCGAGGCGATCCTCGCCCTGCTGCGCGCCCGTTGCGACCAGGGGGCAGCGGGCGTCATGGTGACCCATGAGCCCCGGTACGCGGCCTGGGCCGACCGGGTCGTGTTCCTCCGGGACGGCTCGATCGTCGACCAGACGGTGACCACGGAGGCCGACTCCCTGCTCGCCGCCGGAAGCGCCGAGGCCACCGCGTGAGCCCTCTCCCCGGCTGGCTCGCAGCCTTCCGCATAGCCCGGCGCGACGCGGCACGGGCCAAGGGCCGCAGCGCCCTGGTCGTCGCGATGATCGCCCTGCCGGTCCTCGGCGTGACCGCCGCCGACCTCACCTACCGCAGCGCCCTGCCCACCAAGGCCGAGGAGCTGACGGCGGAACTGGGCTCGGCCGACGCCCGGTTCATGGCCACGAGCGTCGGCCCGGTGAAGCTCCAGCAGATGCCCGACGGCATCAACTGGACCACTCCCGAGGGCGCCCCCGACCCGACCCCCGAGGAGCAGGCGAAGCCGGTCGACGTGCCGGCCGCCTTCCCGGAGGGCTCGCGATCCCTGACCGAGCGGAGCCTGCCCGCGTCGGTGACCACCCGGCACGGCATCGCCGACACCGAGATCAGCGAACTGCGCATCTCCGACCCGATGCTCCGCGGCCGCATCGAGCTGACCGAGGGCGCCTACCCGCTCAAGCCGAACGAGATCGCCGCGACCTCGGACTTCGTCGAGGCGGCCGGGCTGTCCATCGGCGACCGCGTCACCGTGCGCGGCCCCGAGCAGACCTACACCCTCACCGGCACGGTCGAACTCCCCGCCGACCTGCGGGCCGACGCCCTCTACGCGCTCCCCGGCTCGGTCATCGCCCCGTGGCAGAAGGCGGCCGACCGCGACGAGTCGATCCTGCCGCCCCAGCCGAGCGATCCGTACTGGCTCGTGAAGGGGCCGGCCGGGGCAGGCGTGACCTGGCAGGACATCCTCGCTGCCAACGAGGGGGGCGTGGTGGTCAAGTCCCGCCAGGTCGCCCTGAACCCGCCGCCGGACTCCGAGGTCCCGATGTCCTCGATGAGCAGCGGGTACTCCACCGAGACGGAGACCACCGCCGCGGTTCTCACGGTGGCCGCCATGGCCGTCCTGGAGATCGTGCTGCTGGCCGGTCCGGCGTTCGCCGTGGGCGCGCGGCGGTCACGCCGCCAGCTGGGCCTCGTCGGCTCGTGCGGCGCCGACCGGGGCCAGATCCGGGCCGTGGTGCTCGCGGGCGGCGCGGTACTCGGCGGGGTCGGGGCGGCGGCCGGGGTCGGTGCCGGGTTCGGCCTGACCGCCCTGTTCCGCCCGATGATCGAGGACTACACGGGCAACCGCTTCGGCGAACTGACCGTACGGCCCTGGGAGATCCTCGGCATCGCCGCGCTCGGCCTGGTCACCGGTGTCCTCGCGGCGCTCGCCCCGGCGATCGTCGCGGGCCGCCAGTCGGTCCTGGAGTCGCTCACCGGCCGGCGCGGCACCCGTCGCAGCTCCCGCGTGCTGCCCGTGATCGGCGTCATCGCGCTCACCGCGGGTGTCGGCGTCGCTGTCTGGGGCGGGGTGGCCGGAGACACCGCCTTCGTCGCCGGCGGTTCCGTCCTGGCCGAACTGGGGGTGCTCGCCTGCATCCCGGTGATCGTCGGCTTCCTCGGCCGGCTCGGCCGACGCCTCCCGCTGACGCCCCGGATCGCCCTGCGCGACGCGGCCCGCAACCGTGGCCGCACCGCTCCCGCCGTCGCCGCCGTGATGGCGGCCGTCGCGGGGAGCGTCGCCATCGCCACGTACACCAGCAGCAACGCCGCCGAGCAGGCGTACGACTACGTACCCAACATGACCCCGGGCACCGTCGCGCTGGCGGCCTCCGACATCGGCGCGGACGCCGAACTCCCCCGCTCCCGGGCGGCCGTCGAGCAGAACTACCCGGTCAGCGGCAAGCCCGCCGACTTCGGGCGGGTCTGGGCCGGCAGCGACTGCTCGGTCTACTACGAGGAGGAGAACGGCTGTGGCACCCTCGAACTCGTCAAGCCCACCGGCAAGGGCCACAGCTGCCCGCTCAAGGGCAAGGGCGCCAAGGAACTCGCCCTGCGGCTCTCCGCCGACGAGCACAAGCGGATGATGAACTCCCCGGCCTGCATGGACGAGAACTACACGATGGTCTCGTTCGGCACCGGTGAACACAAGATCGTCATCGGGGGCGCGGACGTCCTCGACACGTACGTGAAGCTCGACGACCCGGCGGCGGCGAAGGCCCTCTCCGAAGGCACCCCCGTCCTGCTGAACTCGGCGTACGCGAAGAACGGCGAGGTCACCCTCAAGGCCACCCACCTCTACAACGACCGGGACAAGAAGAACCGGGTCCAGCACCCCGGCAAGGCCCGCACCACCACGGACCGGCTGAAGGTGTACGTCGCGCCGGACCGCTTCGCGGCGACCCCCGGCATCCGGATGGTCATGCCGGAGAAAGCCGCCGAACGGCTCGGGCTGCACGTCGAGGACTACGGCAGCTTCTACGCGCTCGGCCGCGACGCCACGGACGCCGAGACCCAGGCGGCCTACGCGGCGATCGACCAGGCCGGAAACCGTGCGTACCTGATGAGCTCGGACGAAGAGTTTCGGAGGCACGACGACACCGACACGATCCTGCTGGTCCTCGCCCTGTTCGCCGGTGTGGTGACCCTGGGCGCGGCGGCCATCACGACCGGGCTGTCCAAGGCCGACGCGGAGGCCGACCTCACCACGCTCAGCGCGGTGGGCGCGCCCCCGGGCGTACGGCGCTCGCTGTCCGGCTTCCAGTGCCTGGTCGTCGCCCTGACCGGGGTCCTGCTGGGGACGGTGGCGGGGCTCGTCCCCGCGATCGCCCTGCGGTTGACCGACCTGCGCGCGGCACTGTCGGAGATGCGCGAGGACCCGATGCAGTCGGCGTACACGCCGATCGTGATGCCGTGGGAGACGGTCGGGCTGCTGGCCCTGGTCGTTCCGGTGCTCGCCGGTCTGCTGGCCGCCGCTCTCACCAGCTCCCGGCTGATCCTGGCCCGGCGCGCGGGCTGAACGGCGCGTCCGGGGCTCTCGTAGGGGTTCCGGTGCCCCCGAAGACGGTGGATCTTCCGTTTTCGGGGGCACCAACGTGGTGTACGGCACGTGTGCGAGACAATGGCGGCATGGAAATGCCGAGGAATGACCGGTCGCAGGAGCACCCGCAGGTCCTTGTTGTGGGCCAGGACGGAATGGCTATCGGCGGCGGTGCCAGTGACGACGAGTCGCGCGAGGTCCCGGTGACGGAAATGGTGGAGCAGCCCGCGAAGGTCATGCGCATCGGCAGCATGATCAAGCAGCTTCTGGAGGAGGTCAGGGCGGCTCCTCTCGACGAGGCGAGCCGGGTCAGGCTGAAGGAGATCCACGCCAGCTCCGTGAAGGAGCTGGAGGACGGTCTGGCGCCCGAGCTGGTCGAGGAGCTGGAGCGGCTCTCGCTGCCGTTCACCGAGGAGTCGGTGCCCTCCGAGGCCGAGCTGCGGATCGCGCAGGCCCAGCTCGTGGGCTGGCTGGAGGGCCTCTTCCACGGCATCCAGACGGCGCTGTTCGCCCAGCAGATGGCCGCCCGCGCCCAGCTGGAGCAGATGCGCCGCGCGCTGCCGCCCGGTATGGCCCACGAGGACGAGGAGGGCGGCGCGGACCCGCACGGCCCGATCCGCTCGGGCCCGTATCTGTAAATCCGCATCCGTTCCCGATCCGGGCCGAGCCCGGATCGGGAACGGTCCTGATCAGCCGGCCGACGGCGCCACCAGCAGCACCTTGCCCATGTGCGCACTGGACTCCAGCACCCGGTGCGCCTCGGCGGCGTCCGCCATCGGCAGCGCCCGGTCCACCACGGGCTTGACCACCCCGCCGCCGATCAACGGCCACACGTGCTCGCGTACGGCGGCGACGATGGCGGCCTTCTCCTGGAGCGGGCGGCCCCGCAGGGAGGTCGCGGTGACGGCGGCCCTCTTGGTCAGCAGGGCGCCGATGTTCAGCTCACCCTTGGCACCGCCCTGGAGACCGATGATCGCGAGGCGGCCGTTGACCGCGAGCGCCTGGACGTTCCGGTCCAGATACTTGGCACCGATGAGGTCCAGGATGACGTCGGCCCCCGCTCCGGCGGTGTTCTCCCGGATCTCCTCGACGAAGTCCTGCTCGCGGTAGTTGATGAGGATGTCCGCCCCCAGCTCGGCGCACCGGGCGAGCTTCTCGGGGCTGCCCGCCGTGACCGCGACCCGGGCGCCGACCGCCTTCGCCAGCTGGATCGCCATCGTGCCGATGCCGCTGGAGCCGCCGTGCACCAGGAAGGTCTCGCCGGGGCGCAGGTGGGACACCATGAAGACGTTGGACCACACGGTCGCGGTGACCTCGGGCAGCGCCGCGGCCTCCACCAGGTCGACGCCCTCCGGTACGGGGAGGAGCTGGCCGGCCGGAACGGCGACCTTCTCCGCGTAACCGCCGCCCGCCAGCAGCGCGCACACGGCGTCGCCGACCGCCCAGCCGGTCACCCCGGGGCCGAGCGCGGCGATACGGCCCGCGCACTCCAGTCCGGGGTAGGGGGACGCGCCGGGCGGCGGGTCGTAGAAGCCCTGCCGCTGGAGCACGTCGGCACGGTTCACAGCGCTGGCGACGACCTCGACGAGGACCTCGCCGTCACCGGGTACGGGATCGGGCACCTCGGCCCAGACGAGCGCCTCGGGGCCACCGGGTTCGGGAATCGTGATCGCATGCATGGCCGCGAGGCTACTCCCGCCGTGCTCGCCCGGGCGGACGCCTCGTCGGTCAGGGTCGCTGGTGCGGAGGCATCGGGTGCTTCGGCACCGCGGCCGAACTGGGGCTCGCCCTCACGATGGTGATGACCCGGTCCGTCAACTGCAGGGGGCTGGCCGCCGGATCGTCGTAACCGAGCAGCCGGTGTCCGCGCAGCACACTGACGACCAGGTCCTCGGTCTCCCGTACGTTCTTGCCCACCTCGGCCTTTATGACCGGCCGTTCGACGAGATCGAGGCCGCTGCCCTGCTGGATCAGGTCCTCCATCACGGTGCCCGCGCTCGGGCTGAGGACGGAGAGGCCGAGCAGCCGTCCCGCGGCGCTGGCGCTGGTGATCACCGCGTCCGCGCCGGACTGCCGGAGCAGGGGCGCGTTCTCCTCCTCGCGGACCGCCGCCACGATCTTCGCTCCGCGGTTCAGCTGGCGCGCGGTCAGCGCGACCAGGACGGCGGTGTCGTCGCGCTGGGTCGCGATGATGATCTGACGCGCCTTCTGGAGCTCGGCGCGCAGCAGCACATCGCTGCGGGTGGCGTCACCGAGCACACCGGTGAAGCCCTCGGCGTTGGCGGCCTCGATCACTTTGGTGGCCGGGTCGACGATGACGATCTGGTCCTTCGACAGACCGGTGGCGCAGAGGGTCAGAATCGCCGAACGGCCCTTCGTGCCGAAGCCGACGACGACGGTGTGGTCTCGCAAGTTGGCTCTCCAACGCTTCAGCCGGAAGTCCTCCCGGGTCCGCTCCGTGAGGACCTCGAGAGTGGTACCGACCAGGATGATCAGGAACATCACGCGCAGCGGTGTCACGAGCACCACGTTGATCAGTCGCGCCCCGTCGCTGTACGGCGTGATGTCGCCGTACCCGGTGGTGGAGAGGGTGACCGTCGCGTAGTAAATCGCGTCGAGCAGGTCGACCTCACCGTCGGCGTTGTCGTTGTAGCCGCTGCGATCGAGCCAGACGATCAGCACGGTCGCGGCCAGCACGAGCAGCGCCATCAGCAGGCGCTTGGCGACCTGGCGGGCCGGCCCGAGGGCCACCCGGCGGGGGAGCATCACCCGCGTCGGTACGACCACTTCGTCGGCTCGCCTGGCCATCGCATCGTGGCCGGGAAGTTTCACGTGAAACACCCTTCCGTCCACGGCGTCGCCGGGGCCCATGGGAGATCCAGAATCTCCACCTCGGTGCCGGACCGTACCCCGCCCGGCGGCACCACAGCCAGTCCGTCCGCCGCGGCGATCCCCCGCAGCATCGCGGGCCCGTTGTAGCGCAGCGGCGCGACATGGTCCCGGCCGCCCGCCCGGCCCGGGCGGTGGACCACGGGGACGAGGCGGGTGTCGTGCGGATGGCCGGGCACCTCGGCATGGACGAGGGCCCGGTACGGGTCCTGGGCGGCGCGGCCCGCGATGCCCGCGAGCAGCGGCTCCGCGAGCGTCAGCAGACCCGATACGGCCGCGAGCGGATTGCCGGGCAACCCGACGAGATACGGCCCGTCCGGGGGCCCTTCCGCCTGCCCGGAGGCCCGCAGCCGGGCCAGCAGCATGGGGTGGCCGGGGCGCACCGCGACCCCGTCCACCAGCAGTTCGGACCCGAGGGCTTCGAGGACCGGGTGCACATGGTCGACCGGGCCGGCGGCGGTGCCCCCGGTGGTGACGATCAGGTCGGCGTCGGAGGAGCTGAGGGCGTCGCGCAGCGCCCCGGCGTCGTCCCCGAGCCGGCGAGGGCCGGAGACCTCGGCGCCGAGGGCCCGCAACCAGGGGCCGAGCATGGGGCCGAGGGCGTCCCGGATCAGCCCGTCGTGCGGCAGACCGGCATTGAGGAGTTCGTCGCCGAGGACGAGGATGTCGACGCGCGGGCGGGGCACGACGGGCAGCGCGTCGTACCCGGCGGCCGCGGCGAGGCCCAGCACCGCTGGGGTCACGACCGTCCCGGCCGGAACGAGCTGCTCGCCCGAGCGGCATTCCTGGCCCCGAGGCCTGATGTCCTGCCCGGTGACCACGGACCGCCTGGCGTGCAGCAGGCTCCTGGCCTCGTCGACGTGGGCGTGCTCGCTGCGGATGACGGCCGTGGTGTCGGGCGGTACGCGGGCGCCGGTGGCGATCCGTACGGCGGTGCCGTCGGGCAGCGCGGCGGCCGGGCCGCGTCCGGCGAGGAGCCCCGCCCCGGCCTCGAACGCCCAGGGGCCGGGCCCGGCGACGGCCCAGCCGTCCATGGCCGAGGTGTCGAAGGACGGCAGATCGGTGAGCGCGCCGAGCGCCTCGGCCAGCACGTGGCCCAGCGCACGGTCGAGCGGCACCCGGATCGTCGCGGGCGGCCCGCCCCGCCCAGCCCGGGCCGCAACCGCCCGCGCCCGGCCCCAGGACGGGGGTGGGGGCGAGGTATTTGCGGGGTCGCCCGGGGAGGGCCGATCGGGGA
>NZ_QWFA01000219.1 GCF_003501885.1 Streptomyces globisporus | reverse complement strand
ACCTCCAACCCCGCTCCCGGCCCCGCCTCCCCGCCGGAGACGGCGAGCCCGGACCAGCGTGCCGCCGCCGACGCCCTGTGGGCGGCGGGCGCCGCCGTGCTGGAGGCCGGGGTCGACGGGGCCGGGGCCGTCACCCAGTCGGCCCTCCTGCGCGCCGCGCACACCGCCCGGCTCCGACACCTCCCCCGTGCAGCCGGCGCCGCGCTCTCCGTCGTCACGCTGCTGCGCGCGGCCCGCGCCGGAGATCCCTCGTACCGCACCGCCGACCTCGTCACCGCCCTGGCCGAACTCCTGGGCACCGCCCGCCGCGTGGGGACGGCGTCCGGGGCGGAGCTGGCCGCCGTCCGAGGCCGGGTGCGCCGCCCGTACAGCCCGGACGGCTCGCTCCGCCTGTACGGCCTGTTCACCGAACCCGTGGTCACCGACTCGGGGCACGGCGGCGTCCGCACCTGGGTCGCCGGAGCCGATGGCCGCCTCTTCACCGTCGGCGATGTGGCGCCCGGCGGCGCGGGGCGCGCCCTCGGCGTGGCCGACCGGGCCGTGCGCCTGGGGGACAGTGCCCTCACCCACCGGGAGCTGGGCCGCGCGGGGCTCGCCGTTTCGGGCGCGACGGTCTCGCCGGACGGCAGACTGGGCGCAGGAAGGGCCGTCAAGGCCGTCACCGCCCGGGGCGCGGCGTGGACGGAGCCGCCCCTCGCCGCCCTGTGGGAGACGCCACCGGCCGAACAGGCCGCCCGCGCCCTGCGATCCACCTCGCGCTACGCGGACCCGGACGGCACCGGCAGCGACCTGCTCTTCCTGGACGTCGAACTCCTCGGCGCGGTACGGGAACCGGGCGGCACCTGCCTGCTCGCGCTGTGCGCGGGAGGCGTTCGGGTCCGGCTCACCGTCGCCGACGACGACCCGGCGCTCGCCCACCGCGACAACCTGGCCCTGCTGGCCGCGGCGCCGGGGACCCGGCTGAGGATCATCGGCCGCCTGATTCCGGCCACCCACCCCCGGCTCACCCTCCTCGCGTGCTCGCACCCCACCGGCGAGGGCACGGTCGACCTCGGCCTCGACCGGCTGCGCCGCGCGGACCTCCCGGACCCGTCCGCCCCGGCGCACTTCGCCCCGCCGCAGCCCGCAGGCCCCGGCGCGTCATCGCCCCTGTACCTCCTGGAGCGCCGGGTCGAACAGACGGTTCCGGCGGGCCGCGCCGCCCTCGGCCTGCTCGGGGACGTCACCGCCGAGACCCGCCGGATCCGCCGCGGCGGTCTCCCCACGGCCGCCGCCCTGCTGACCGCCCTGTGCGCCTCGGCCGCCCGGCGTGATCGCAACCTGTTCGGTCGTCTGCTCCCGGCCGACACCGACGGCTTCGCCGCGTACTGGCTGGCGGCCGCCCGCTACACGGCCGCCGTGTCCGAATCGCTGTGCGCGGCCGCCTGGAATCCGACGGAGGAGGGCCCGGCCGCGGTGCCGCCCGTCCCGGCCCACGACGCGGCGAGGTGAGGCGCGGACCGCCCGAGAGCGGGCAGTGCACCCCGCCGATCGGCATCGGCCGGCGCACACGCCCCACGCGTGCACCGATTCACCGCCGTTTCAGCTCGCGACTTCGGGCTCGGTTCTCCGCGACGTTGCGCGTCTTCTTCCTGCGGCCCGACCCGGCGAGCAGGGCGAGGACCGCCGGCGACCTCGACCCCTCGGCGAGGGTGCGCTGCATCCAGTCGGTGACCTCCGCCAACTCGGCCGTCGTCGGCACGTGACCGTCCTGGACGGACAGGTGGAACAGCCAGTCGCGGATACGGCGGCGGATGAACTCGCGGTGCCCTTCCGCTTCGAGCGCGTCGATCTCCGGCAGGAGTCCGGACGCCCACTCGCGGAAATCGGCAGGTCCGGACGTCTGCATCGCGATCTCGTCCACGAGGGCGACCACCGCCGTCTTGGCAACCATCTCGACGGGGTCTCGAAGAAGGGTGGCCACGATCGCGCGGTCCCGGTCGCGGCTCGGCGAGGAAGCGATCACCGACACGACGCGTCGGTAGGCGGACCCTCGAACGTGTTCGTCCGCGACCGCGTCGTCGACGTCCACGCCGAGGATGCCGGCCGCCGCGAGCAGCTCGGCCACGTCGGCATGCAAGGTCATCGCTTCACCCCTCCCGGACAGCCTGTCTAGCAAGCATCGGCATCGACTGTCACGTCGGCGTCCGGGGGCGGCGACGGCCAGGGCGAGCCGGACCGCGCCCGCCCTGCGGAAGGAGCCGACGTCAGACATCCGGCCGCGCCCCGGGAGCGCACCGCCGGGTCCCCGGGTAACGTCGGACGCGGCTGAGGAAGGTGTGGCTGGCCATGACGAAGGATCGCGGGGAGCAGACGTTTCGGCGGATCGTCCAGGCCGCCGGAATCGTGATCGACCGGGACGGCTACGCCGGTGCCTCGACCCCGGCGATCCTCCGGCTGGCCAACGTCTCCCGCAGCGGCTTCTACCACCATTTCGCGTCGAAGGAGGATCTCGGCGACGAGATCCTGGCCCGCCAGCACACCTACTTCCAGCAGGTCTCCGAGCAGATGGCGGCGGGCCCGGCCCCCGAGCTCTGGCTCCAGGCCCTGGTGGACATCAGCCACCACTACACCGCCGGCCTCCTGGAGGATCCGGTCCTGCGGGCCGCCGTCCGCCTGTCGATCGAGCCGGGCCCGTACCAGACCGCCGAGAGCTACGCGGGTTCACTGGGTGCCGTCACCGCCGCCCTCGAATCCGCCCGTGAGGCCGAGGAGATCCAGGACCACGTCGAGCCCGTGGAGACCGCGCGGACACTCGTCGGCTGCTACAGCGGCGTACAGATGCTGTCCCTCGCCCTGGCCGAGCGGGACGCCCTGCACCAGCAGGTCAGCGCCATGTGGGCCCTCGTCATGCCCGGGATCGCCCGTCCGGAGGTCTTCGCCCGGCTGCGTCTGGGGCCGCCGCGCTCCATGGGGACGCCCCCGCCGCGCTGAGACGGCGGTCACCGGCAGCGGGCGCCGAACCCGTTCGCGGAAAGGCCCCGGCAGAAGGACTCCCACGCCGCGCCGTACCGGGAGAGCCTGCCGTCAACGAACCAGGTGGTGTCGGCTCGGCGACCCTCGGGGCGGCTGCCGGGGCCACTGCTGGAGGGTCGGTCCGGACGTCGGTCCGGTTTTCGGGCCTGGGCGTGTGCTGCTCCCGGCCGGATCAGCATCCCGGTGAGGGCGGCGGTGGCGAGTGACCGCAGCGTGGCCTTCAACGGTCGTCCGATCGGCATGGCGTGTCCCGTTCTCGTCGGCGTGGGCATGTCGGACGGGGTCTCAGTCCGGCCCGAAGGCTGGGTGCCCCACGGTGAGTTCAACGACGCGGACCAGTTCCGGCTGGAGCTGGCGACCCAGTTGGTCGTACGGGGCGGCGCGGCGCCCCCGGGCAGCGGCGCCGGGAACCCTAGTCAGCCCAATGGGGCGGGCGCTCCAGGGTCTGCGGGATCTTCGTGCGGGCGTCGCCCCGTGCGGAGTTCAGCTGGGGCTGGGTGAGAAACAGCGCGCCGCGCAGGTCCGCCCCGCACAGGTTCGTGTCCCGCATGTCCGCGCCGATCAGGTCGGCGTCGCGCAGGTCGGAGCCGGACAGGTCGGCCGCGATGAGGAGGGCCCCGCGCAGGCTGGCGCCGCGCAGCTTCGCACCGCGCAGCCGGGCGCCCATGAGATGGGCGCCCCGGTGGTTCTTCTTGCGCCCCGGGATCGCCGCCCGGGCCAGCTCGCCGGCCCGCAGGAGCAGGGGATTCACCTCGCCGCGCAGCGCGTCCACGTCGACGGCGAGCAGGATCTCGGCCGTGTCCCCGGTGAGGGCGTCCAGCCGCTCGTACGCGCGGCGCAGATCGCCGTGCACGGGCCCGGCCGCGGGCAGGTCCAGGGCCTGCGCGACGTACTTCAGAAGCTCCTGGAGCTGCCGCACGACGGGGAAGACCTCATACATCGCGCGGGCCGAATCCGGCTCCTCGTGCCAGCTGACGCCCTTGAAGGTGACCTGGGAGACCTTCTGGCCCGCCCCGAAGCAGTCGAACACCGTGCAGCCGTTGTACCCCCGGTCACGCAGCCGCCGGTGGATGCCGCAGCGGAAGTTCTCCTGGAGGTTTCCGCAGGGCGTGCCGGCGGACTTGTCCACCGGGAAGTCCGAGGAGCGCGAGAAGGGCAGCGCCACGCAGCACAGCCCGAAGCAGTTCCCACAATCGGCCTGCAGGTCGGGCTGGGCGGCGTACGAGGTGCGCTCGGACAAGACGGTGACTCCTGGTGGCGTGCGGGGCCGGGCAGCGGTGTGCCGGTGGCTGTACGCCCCCATTGTCCCGCGTGCGCGGAACGCGGCGTGCCGGGAGGCCGGTCAGCCCTCCGGACGCAGGAGCCCGCGCTCGTAGGCCCTCACCAGCCGCTGCGGCACCTGGTGGACGGTTCCGTCGATCGTCACGGGGACGAGCTGAGGCGTCGTGGCCTTCCACTGGGCGCGACGGTGACGGGTGTTGCTGCGGGACATCTTCCGCTTGGGGACTGCCATGAGGGACCACCTTTGTCGTTGACCTCGAACGCTATATGAAAACGATAGTCAACACCAAGTCGCTGCTGATCCGTCGAACTGCCGTCGTCGAGCGGGCCGAAGGGCGCCTCGCCGGGCATCAGGCCGATGCTGGTACGCCGCAGGGGCGGAGGACCATCAGTGAGTCCTCCGGGGTCGCGATCATGGCGAAGGGGAACCGGTCGACTTCGAGACAGAGGTCGACGTCGTCGCGGTGGGCCCCCTCGCGGACGCCCTCCCTCAGTTCCGCGGCGGCGCGCGACTCCGCGGCGCGGCGCACGAACACGGTCGCGTCCGCCTCGGCCCCGGTGGCTCTCCCCGCGATGTACTGGGCGCAGGCCAGGTCCTCCTCCGCGCGCCCGTCCTCGCCGGTGACCACGAACGTGACGTCCTCGCAACCGTGATGGCGCAAGAGTCCCGCCGTCGCCTCCGCCACGACGAAGCCGGCGCACAGCACCAGCGGCGCTTCCTTCACCGCGAGGGCGCCCACCGTTCCCGCCGTGGTCTTCTGTATGACGGTACGTCCGCCCAGATGGGCGGAGCGCAGCAGGCCCGGTGAGTTGACGGCGTCGAAGCCGGGCGTCGGCGCACCGTCCTTGAGCGCTACCCAGTCCGGATGACGCGCCTTGAGTGTCAGGGCGTCGTCGAGCGATTCGGCGAGGACGATCTTCTCCGCCCCTCGGGCAAAGGCCCAGGCGGCCACCGTGTAGGCGCGCATGACGTCGACCACGACCGCCACCGACGGCGTTTCGGTCAGCTCGGGGATGCCGAGGAAGCGAGAGTCCATCCGGTCATGATCGAGGACGCCCGTCCCGAAGTCCCCGGCTTCGTGAGTCACTTCACACCGGCAGGCGTGCGCGCCCGCGTTCCCCGTACGCCTCGATCAGAGCGTTGCGTACGGCGAGCCGTCCCGCGCGGCGGAACGCGAAGTGGTTGGAGTCCACCTCGTGCACCTTGATGGACCGCAGGACCACCGCGACGGCCACCGCCGTCCCGGGGCCCAGGGCCGCCAGCTCCTCGCGGAGGCCGGAGCCGAACGCCTCGTGCAGTTCGGACACCCACTCGGTCGGCCGGCCCGGCACCGCGACGGTGTCCGCCACCTCGAACTCCACGCCCTGCTCCCAGGGTTCGAAGTCCGCCACCGCCTGGGCGAAGAAGGACGGGCAGCCGCCCTGCCGGACGTACGTGGCCCTGACATCGCGCAGGGGGCGGGGAGGGAAGGTCCTCGGCTCGGTGGTCATGCGCCCAAGCTAACGGCGCGCCGAGGGCCTCCCCACGGAATTTCCGCGGGGAGGCCGTTCGTGCGTCAGGCGTCCCGGCGCAGTTCCAGCGTGCAGCACTTCACGCTGCCGCCCGCCTTGAGGAGCTCCGAGAGGTCCACGCCGATCGGGTTGAACCCGTGCTCACGCAACTGCGCGGCCAGCCCCGTCGCGTTCTGCGGCAGGACCACGTTGTACCCGTCCGACGTCGCGTTCAGCCCGAACACCTCGGCGTCGGCGGGGGTGGCGAGAAGGGCGTCCGGGAACAGCCGCTCCAGCACGGCCCGGCTGCCGGGGGAGAAGGCCCCCGGGTAGTAGGCGACCGTCTTCTCGTCGAGCACGGTCAGGGCGGTGTCCAGGTGGTAGTAGTCCGGATCGACGAGGGTCAGCCCGATCACCGGGCGTCCGAAGTACTCCTGTGCCTCGTCGTGCGAACGGGGATCGCTGCGGAAGCCGGTGCCCGCCACAGCCAGTCGCCCGCCAGGAGATAGTCGCCCTCTCCCTCGTTGACGAAGGCGGCCGTGCGCAGCTCCGGAAAGCCGTTGTCGCGCAGCCAGTTGTGGTAAGCGGGGCCCTCGGCGATGCGCTCGGCGTCGCGGAACCGGGCCACGAGGGCCCGCCCGTCGACGACCGTGGCGCCGTTGGCCGCGAAGACCATGTCGGGGAGGGAGGGGACGGGGTCGATCGTGTCGACGGTGTGCCCGAGGCTCAGGTAGACCTCGCGCAGCCGCTCCCACTGGGCGATGGCCAGCGGAGTGTCGACGGGCTTCGTCGGGTCCATCCACGGGTTGATGGAGTAGACCACGTCGAAGTAGGTGGGCCGGCACATGAGGTAGTGCCGGGCACGTGCAGTACGCATAGGGGATAGGTCCCGATCGTCAGGGGCGGCCGGTGAGATATCCGCCCATCGAGGTGAAGTACTCGGTCGCGGGCAGCTCGCGGCCGTCTTCGGTCCGTACGCGGGTGATCGCCAGGCCGCGGTTGCGGCCGGTGCGGGCGTCGGCTCCGGCGACGATCACGACGCCGTCGCCCTCGCGGTAGAAGACGCGGCCCGGTGTGCCGCCGTAGCGGCCCTCGGACACGACGGCCGAGACGACCTCGATCCGCCGCCCCCGGTGGTACGTGAAGGCGGCCGGGTACGGGGCGGACTGGGCGCGGACCAGGCGCTCCAGGTCCTCGGCCGGCCAGTTCCAGTCGATGCGGATGTCCTCCTCGGCGCGCTTGTGGAAGAAGCTCGCCTTCGACCGGTCCTGCGGGGTGAACTCCTTCTGCCCGGAGGCGATCAGCCCGAGGGCCTCGACGGTGACCGGCGCGATCAGATCGACCGTGCGGTGGAAGAGGTCGGTCGCGGTGTCCGTCGGTCCCACGGGCACCGCCCGCTGGACGACGATGTCACCCGCGTCCAGCTCCTCGTCCATCATGTGCGCCGTGACGCCGACCTCCGGCTCGCCGTTGATGAGCGCCCAGATCAGCGGCGAGAAGCCCGCGTAGGCCGGCAGCAGCGAGTCATGGATGTTGAGCGTGCCGTGGACCGGCAGGGTGAAGATCTCCGGCGGCATCCACGTCCGCCAGTTGTTGGCCACGATGATGTCCGGGGCCACTTCCCGCAGCTGGTCCACGAGTTCGTCGTCCGGCCGGTTGCGGATGATCACGGGGACGCCGTGCTTCTCCGCGAGGTCGGCGACCGAGTCGCTCCAGATCTTCTCGTAGGCGTGCTCGCTCTTGGGATGGGTCACGACGGCCACCACGTCGTGCTCGGAGTCCAGCAGGGCTTGCAGGGTGCGATGGCCCCAGGTCTGGTATCCGAACATGACGACCCGCATGAAGGTGCCTCCTTGGAAAGCGATGACCGGCGCTTCAGTAAAGCAAGGCTTACCTAAGATCACAACGCCCCATGATTCACAGGCAGGTTGACAGTCGATGACGGCCGGAAACACACCCTGACGTCGACAGGAAGGGGCGAGCGGGTTAACTTGACCCGGCCCGCTCTCCGGCCGCGCGCCGTGGGTCCGAACGCGACCGGGAGGGACCTCCCATGCTCTGTACGAGGCTGACGAACGCGCGCTTCCTCACGATGGACCCCCGCCACCCCGTCGCCCACGACCTGGGGATCTGGCGCGGCCGGATCGTCGGCGTGGACGACGCCGTGACCTCCCTGCCCGCCCGCGAGGTCGTCGACCTGGGCGGGGCCACCGTGCTCCCCGGCTTCATCGACAGCCATGTCCACCTCGCCTGGGCCGGGTTGAAGGCCGGAACCCCGAGCGTCGCCCCGTGCGAACGGATCGAGGACATCCTCGCCGCGGTGGACGCGGCGGCCCGGCGGCCCGCCCCTCCCGGTGCCTGGGTGGACGTGGCCGGATATGACCAGCGGGCCCTGGGCCGGCATCTGACCGCCGCCGAACTGGACCGGGTCAGCCACGGCCGCAAGGTCTTCCTGATGCACGACTCCGGGCACGCCTGCGTCGTCAACACGGCGGTGCTGGACCTGCTGCCGGGCGGGACCCCGCACGAGAACGGCTTCCTCGCCGAGAGCGCCATGACCACCGCCCGCCGGCTGCGGCTCCCGTACTCCCAGGAGGAGCTGGCCGACGCGATCGAGCTCGCCGCCCGCGCCTGCCTCGACGAGGGGATCACCGCCTGCGCGGAGGCCGGCATCGGCGGCGGACTCCTCGGCCACAGCCCCGTCGAACTGGGCGCCTATCAACTGCTCCGGGACCGCGGCCGACTGCCCCTGCGGGTCCAGCTCATGGCCTCCGGCGACACCCTGCGCCCCCGCGCCGCACACACCGACGACGGGTTCACCCGGGCCCTGGACCTCGGCCTGCGCACCGGATTCGGCGACGACTGGCTGTCGCTCGGCGCGCTCAAGATCTACACCGACGGCGGGATGATGGCCCGTACCGCCGCGCTCACCTCCCCGTACGAGGGGACGAGCGAGAACGTCGGCCGCTTCCAGGGCGACCCGGAACGCCTCGTCGCCCTCATCGTCGACGGCCACCTCGCCGGCTGGCAGCTCGCCGTCCACGCGATCGGCGACCGCGCCGCCGACCTCGCCCTGGACGCCCTGGAGCGGGCTCAGAAGCTCCGGCCCCGCCCGGACGCGCGCCACCGCATCGAGCACGCCGGGCTGATCCGCCCCGACCAGCTGCCCCGGCTCGCCGCGCTCGGCGTGAGCGCGGTGGTCCAACCGAACTTCCTGCGGTACTTCGGCGACGACTACGCGACCGTGATGGGCCGGGAGCGGGCCGGCTGGATGTACCGGGGGAGGGGCTTCCTGGACCACGGCGTCGCGCTCGTCGGCAGCTCGGACCGCCCCGTCACGGACGGCGCACCCCTGCGCGCGATCCAGTTCATGGTCGAACGCGCCTCCGCCTCGGGCCGGCTCGTCGGCCCGGACGAGGCCGTCACCGTCGACGAGGCGCTGCGGGCGTACACGGTCGCCGGCGCCCACGCCTGCCGCTGGGAGGACACGGCGGGCACCCTCGCGCCCGGGATGCGTGCCGACCTGGTGGTGCTGGGCGACGACCCGCACCGCGTGGACCCCTCCCGGATCGGGGACATCGAGATCGTCCGGACCGTCGTGGACGGCCGGGACGCCCGCGGCGCCTGGTGACGGCTACGCTCGACGCCATGCGTACGGAGAAAGAGGAGAAAGAGGGGAGCGGGACGGACGCCGCGTTGGTGACCGTCCTGTCGTACGAGAACCTGCCGGGCTGCCCGCGGCCCCCGGCGGCCCTCCGCGCTTGACTGCGTGACCGCGGCATCGACTGGATGCCCTTCGCCGGTGAGCTGATCCGCTGTGATCTCGCCTGCGGCATCGGCGCGGACGGGCACTGGCGCGGCTGGTACACCGTCCGGGTCGACGCCGCCGCGCTGCACGCCCTGGGCCTGCACCCCGATCAGCCCACCTCCGCGGTCACCGCGCCCTCTCCGCCGCGCTGGTGGCACGCCGCCGCCGAGCGCAACGCCGAACGGCGCTTTGGGGGCTGACGGCCCCTCCGCCCGCAGCGCCTCCCAACTCCTGCTGTGTCGAGATCCATTGAGGCCCGTGGGCCGGTCGAGTCGTGTCGCCCTGCGAACGGGTGGCAGAACAATGCATCGCCCTTTTCGTGTTATTTAGGGTGAATCGGGGCATTGGCCCGTAGGTTGGGGAGAAACGCCACCCGGGTGGCGTCCTGTGTCCCCCGACCGACCACTGGCAGGGGGCCGGGCGGCAGGTCAGGAACGAGGAAAGGCAGGGCAGGTGAACGTGCTGGGGATCATCGCCTCCGGTGTGGCCGCGCTGTTCATCACGGTCGCACTCGCCAAAAGTGCCCGCCGCGTGGCGCTCCGCCCTCACGTCCCGGACGAACCGGGCGGGCGTGCGCCACGGGCCGAGGCGCTGCGCAGGACGGGCGGCACGACCGCCGTGGTCGGCGTCGGCGCGGCGGCCGGCGTGGCCCTGTGGCTCGGTGCGGCGGACGACGCGGCGGGCTCCGTCGGAGGGCTGCTCGCCGGGGCCGGGCTCGTGGCGGCCCTCGGCCTCGTCCACGATCTGAGGCCGCTGTGGTCCGTCCTGCGCCTCGTCGTCCAGATCGCCGCCGCGGTCCTCGTCGTCTGCCTGGCCGGGCTCTCACCGGCGGCGGGCGTCCTGGCGGTGCTCTGGATCGTCCTCGTCACCAACGCGTTCGTCCTGCTCGACCACGCGGACGGGCTGCTCACCGCCGTCGGTCTGGTCACCGCCGCCGGACTGCTCACGTGCGCCCTCCTCGGCGGGGACCCGGCTCTCGCGCTGCTGCCGGCGACCCTGGTGGCGGGCCTCGCCGGCTTTCTGCTCCACACCTGGCACCCGGCACGCCTCCGGCTCGGCGCATCCGGGGCGCAGTTCACCGGATTCGCCCTGGCCGCCTCCGGCGCGCTGATCCTGGCGGCCGCCCCGTCGGGCCGCGCCGCGTGGGCCGCGCTGCCGGCCCTGGCCACGGTGGCCCTCGCCGACAGCGCCCTGGTCGTGATCTCCCGCCGCCGCGCGGCGCGTTCCCCGCTGCGCGACACGGACGACCACATCGCGCACCGCCTGCGCCGGGTCCGCGTCACCGTGCCGGGCGCCGCGGTCCTGACCGCTCTGTGGGCGGCGGTGCCCGTGGCGACCGGGACCCTGGTCTACGCGGAACTGCTGCATCCCGCGCTTCTCCTCCTGCCGTTCGCGGGGACGGCGGCCGCGGTGTTCGCCCTTCTGAGGATTCCGGCGTACGCCCCGCCCCGTACGGGCTCCTCCCGTACGACCCCGTCCCGTACGGCCTCGTCCGGCGTGACTCAGGCCCGTACGGCCCCGTCCGGCGCGGTCCCGTCCCGTACGGCCGCAGCCCGGCGTACCGAGGCGGCGGGCGCCGGCACCGCGATCCCCGCCGCGGCCTCAGCGCCGGGCGCCAAGGGCTCGGCTCCCGGCCGGGGCGCCCCCACCGGCGCAGCCAGGACCGCCGCCGGGCACCCCACCGTTCCGCCCCCGCCCTCCGGCCGCCCCGCCGCCTCGGTACGCCGCGGCTGCGGCCGAACGGGGCTGACAC
>NZ_QWFA01000218.1 GCF_003501885.1 Streptomyces globisporus | reverse complement strand
TCGACCACGGTCCCGTCCGTCGCGATCTTCTCCCCGGGGCGGACGACGAAGCGGTCCCCGACGACGAGCGTGCCGGCCGGGACGCGTACCTCCCTGCCTCCCCTCAGTACGGCGACGTCCTTCGCGCCCAGGTGCGTCAGCGCCCGCAGCGCCGCGCCGGACTTCCGCTTCGCACGGGCTTCCAGATAGCGGCCCAGCAGGATGAACGTGATGACACCGGCCGCCACCTCCAGGTAGATCGTCGAGGTGGCGTCGGCGCGCGAGACGGTGAAGTCGAAGCCGTGGCGCATACCGGGCATGCCCGCATCACCGAGGAACAGGGCCCACAGCGACCAGCCGAACGCGGCGAGCGTGCCGAGCGAGACCAGCGTGTCCATCGTCGCCGCGCCGTGCTTCGCGTTGGTCCAGGCGGCACGGTGGAACGGCAGGCCGCCCCAGACGACGACGGGCGAGGCGAGGGTGAGGCTCAGCCACTGCCAGAAGTCGAACTGGAGCGCCGGGATCATGGCGAGCAGGACGACGGGGGTGGCGAGCGCGGCGGAGACGACGAGACGCCGCCGAAGCGCGGCGAGGGAGGCCTCCTGCTCGACTTCGACGTCCCGGGCGACGGGGTCGGGGGCGGGTTCCGAAGCGGATTCCGGCGTGAACTCCGAGGTGGGCTCCGACGTGAACTCCGGCGCGGGTTCCGGGGCGGCCTCAGCGGCGGGTTCAGGGGGCGGAACAGGTGGCTGGGCGACGGGGCGGGCCGTGTAGCCGGTCTTCTCGACCATGGCGACGAGGTCCCCCAGCTTCAGGCCCTCCCCGAAGGTGACGCGGGCCTTCTCGGTCGCGTAGTTCACCGTGGCGGTGACGCCGTCCATCCGGTTGAGCTTCTTCTCGACGCGGGCGGCACACGAGGCGCAGGTCATCCCGCCGATCATGAGCTCGGCCTCGGAGGCGTCGGCGGCCGGGAAGTCGGCTGCTGCTGTGCTGGCCATGTCCGGAACTCCTGGAAAACGCAGATCGGGCCGTACCCCACCAGTATCGACTGGTGCGGCCGGCCCGACGGCGGACGGGTGGTACGGCGGAGGGCCGGTGCTCAGGCGGCCGGGCCGAGAAGTTCGTAACCGGCCTCGTCCACGGCGGCACGGACGGCGTCCTCTGCCAGCGGGGCCTTGGACGTCACGGTGACCAGGCCGGTGGAGGCGACGGCGGAGACCGAGGTGACGCCCGCGATCCCGGAGATCTCCTCCGACACGGCCCCCTCGCAGTGGCCGCAGGTCATGCCCTTGACCTGGTACACGGTGGTGACCGAGTCGGACTGCTCGATCTGCACGTCGGCCGCGCCGTCGTGGCAGGAGCCGGTGGGCGAGCAGCAGGAACCGGTGGACGGCGTGGTGTCGGTCTCGGCGGTCATGACGTTCTCCTCTTCGCGAACACGTTTCGGGCGGCACGGCGGGGCGCGTGGGGCCGCAGAGGCCCCCGTGGCGTCCCCCCCTCACCCATACTATACCCCTAGGGGGGATCAATGTGCTCCGTCGGCGCCGGACACGACGCGTCGTCGCCGACCAGGGGATCCAGATAGCGGAACATCACCGTCTTCAGCTCCTGGATGTAGGCGGCGCGGTCCTCGCCCTCGTTGGCCATGATCAGGTCCAGTCCGGCCTTGAAGACCATGAAGGCCATCTCGGCGATGCGGTGGATCTGGGGGGCGGGCATGTCCGGGAGGTAGTCGGCAAGCACCGATTCCACCCGCGTCAGCATCGTGGCGTGCAGCGTGTCGTGTGCCTCGGTGATCTGTCCGGGGATCTCCGAGCCGTGCATCAGGACGAAGAACGCCGGGTTCTCGCAGTTGAAGGCGATCAGCGGGTCGAGGACGGCGTCCAGCATCCGGTCGAGCGGCAGTTCTGTGTGACTCTGGGCGAAGGCGGCGCCGTAGGTGTCCCGCCAGCGGTCCAGCAGCCGGTCGCCGAGCTCGACGGCGATGGCCTCCTTGTTCGGGAAGAACTGGTAGAGCGTGCCCGGTGAGACCCCGGCCTCGCGGGCGATGGCGTTGGTGCTGGACGCGGTGTAGCCGCTGGTGCAGAAGACGTCGGCGGCTGCTCGGAGCAGCTGGGCGATCCGGGCCTCGCCGCGGGCCTGGCGGCGTCGGCGGGGGCGGGTGGAGTCCGGCGCCTCGTCGGCGGTGTCCCCGGTGGCCCCGGTGGCGGCTTCGACGGCGGCCTCGGCGGCGGTCTTGTTGGCTTTGGCCTCCGGCACGGTCNATTGACAAACGCGAGTGGTCGCTCGCATTCTGGAGAAACGCGAGCGACTACTCGTGTTTGCCACGATAAACGGCAACGACCGACCCATGCTGCCCTGCGCTGCTCGGGTCTCGGTGAAGGGGACACCGCACCATGCCCGAAGTCAACCGTTCCGCGCCGCCCCCGGTCGGCGGCTGGACCCGGTTCGTCACCGCCCGGCCACGGCTCGCGCTGCTGGCCGCGCTGGTGATCACCGCACTCGCCGTGTTCGCCGGGAGCGGGGTGGCGGACCGGATGGGCAGCGGCGGCTGGCAGGCCCCCGACGCCGAGTCGACGTACGCGACGGAGGTGCTGGCCCGGGAGTTCCCCGCCTCCCAGCCCAATCTGCTCCTGCTGGTGGACAGCGGCTCCGCGGGCGTCGACGATGAGGCGATCATCGCCGCCCGGATCGGGGGCGACGAGAAGACCGCGGGGGAGACCCTCGACCGGCTGGCCCCGGCCTTCGCGGGGGAGCGGGGGCCGGTGACGGTCTCCCTCGGCGGGCCCGTCGCCGTGCAGCACGAGATGCAGACGATCATCCAGGAGGATCTGCTGCGGGCCGAGCTGATCGCCCTGCCGGTGACGCTCGTCCTGCTGGTCATGGTCTTCGGCAGCGCCGTCGCCGCGATGCTGCCGCTCGCTGTCGGCATCGTCGCCATCCTCGGCACCAACGCCGTGCTGAGAGGGCTGACGGAGTTCACCGACGTCTCGGTCTTCGCGATGAACCTCACCACGGCCCTCGGCCTCGGACTCGCCATCGACTACGCCCTGTTCATCGTCCGCCGCTTCCGCGAGGAGCTGGCGACCGGTGCGGACACCCGGACGGCGGTGGGCACGACGCTGCGGACCGCCGGGCGTACGGTGCTGTTCTCCGCGCTGACCGTGGCGGTGTCCCTGTCGGCCATGCTCGTCTTCCCGCAGTACTTCCTGCGGTCCTTCGCCTACGCCGGGATCGCCGTGGTCCTCCTGGCCGCCGCTGCCGCACTGATCCTGCTGCCCGCTGCGCTCATGCTGCTCGGTCCCCGGGTCAACTCGCTGGACCTGCGCCGGCTCCTCCGCCGCCGGAAGAAGGCCACGACCGCCGGGGCGGACCCGGCGGGTGCTGCGGCCGGAGGCCCGGGGGCGGGTTCCGGCGGTGGCGCCGACGCGTCGCCCGGCCGGGGCTGGGCGTGGCTGGGTGCGCTGGTGATGCGCAGGGCACCTGTCTTCGCCATCGTCACGACCGCAGGGCTCCTGCTCCTCGGACTGCCGTTCCTCGGGGTGAAGTTCGGCACGGCGGACGACCGCCAGCTGCCGGCCTCCGCGGAGTCCCGGGTCGTCCAGGAACACATCCGCGACGGGTTCCCCGGCAGCCCCGGCGGCGGCCTGGAGGTGCTGGCCGAGGGGCAGGGTTCCCGGGCCGACCACGCGGAGCTGAAGACGCGGATCGAGGAGCTCCCCGGCGTCCTGCGGGTCGAAGGACCGGTCGCCGACGGCCCCGCCGCCTACTACAGCGTGCTGCCGAAGGGCGAAGCCGTCAGCGAGGAGACCCAGCAGCTCGTACGGGACCTGAGGGCCGTGCCCTCCGCCTCCTCCCTCGACATCTCGGTCACGGGCACGGCGGCGGTCCTCGTCGACTCCAAGGACGCCATAGCCGACCGGCTGCCCTGGGCCCTGGCCATCATCGTCGTCGTGACGCTGCTCCTGGTCTTCCTGCTCACCGGCAGCGTGCTCATCCCCCTCCAGGCGGTCGTGCTCAACGCCCTCAGTCTGACCGCGATGTTCGGAGCGGTGGTCTGGGTCTTCCAGGACGGCAATCTCTCCGGACTGCTCGCCTTCACCAGTACGGGTGACATCGAGACGACGCTGCCCGTTCTGATGTTCTGCGTGGCCTTCGGACTCTCCATGGACTACGGGGTCTTCCTGATATCCCGGATCAAGGAGGAGTACGACCGCACCGGCGACCACGAGTACTCCGTCACCTTCGGGCTCCGGCACACCGGCGGGCTGATCACCGCGGCCGCCGTGATCCTCGCGGTCGTCATGGTCGCCATCGGCACCTCACGGGTCACCAACACCAAGATGCTGGGGCTCGGCATCGCCCTCGCGGTCCTGATGGACGCCATGGTGGTGCGCAGCCTGCTGGTCCCCGCGGTGATGAAGCTGATGGGCCGCTCCACCTGGTGGGCCCCCGCGCCCCTGCGGGCCTTCCACCGAAGGTTCGGCCTGAGCGAAGGGGAGGCCGCCCCGGCCGTCGCTCCCGCCGCCGCTGTGCCGGACCCGGAACCGACGGTGGAGGCCGAGGGGACAGCGGGCGCGAGGAGGGATATCGGCGAGCCGGCGCGACGCTGAGATCCACGGGAAAAGCCGTCCGGAAAGAGCTCTCGGGGGAGCTGGGAATGCCCTCCAGGCGCGACAGGACAGGTCCGTCCGCCGCCGAACGGGTGGCGGGCGGGGGGCCGGCTCCTCGGCCCGCCAGGGAGGCCCCACAGGCCCGTGCATGACATCGCAGAACCCATGCTGACCTGGGCTTTCGCTCGCATCGAGCATAAAATTTCCACAACGGAAAAGGGGGCCCGGATGGACCGGAACGTCCGCACGACGGATGACGTATTGGCTTTGATGGACGGGCTGTTCGCCCCGGAAGCGGATCGGTGGACGGCCGACGGAGCGTCCTGGTGGGACGCGTTTTACGCGGACCGTTCACGTCAGGTGCCGTTCTTCGCGGACAAGCCCGACGAGAACCTCGACGCCCACCTCCGCGAAGGGCGGATCGCCCCGGGGCGCGCGCTCGAACTCGGCTGTGGGCCCGGCCGCAACGCGCTCCACCTGGCCGAGCTCGGCTTCGACGTCGACGCGGTCGACCTCTCCCCGGCGGCGCTGGCCTGGGCCCGGGAGCGGGCCGAGAAGACGGGGGCCGGGTCCGTCCGGTTCCACCATGGTGACGTGTTCGCCCTGACGGCGGCAGGGGCCGCTCTGGCCGGCCCCTACGACCTGATCTACGACTCGGGCTGCTTCCACCATCTGCCTCCCCACCGGCGGATCAGCTATCTCGCCCTCCTGGAGCGCTGCCTCGCGCCCGGCGGCCACTTCGTCCTCACCTGCTTCGCCGCCGGAGAGGGCGGGATGGGCTCGGAACTGCCCGACGCCGAGCTCTATCTGACGGGCAGTCTGCACGGCGGACTCGCCTACACGGACGACGAGCTGCGCCGCGTCTTCTCCGGGTTGACGGAGATCGACATGCGCCGGATGAACGACGAGGCGCCCGAATCCCCGCTTTTCGGGGAGTCGTTCCTCTGGACGGCCCTCTTCCGCAGGGCCGGCAGCCAGGGGTAGCGGGGCGTCAGCGCCCCCGGTTGCGGGGGCGCGAGGCGACCCAGGCGCGGACGGTGTCTCCGTACCAGTACGGCTTCCCGTTCCTCACCTGGTCGGGCGGGGGCAGGAGGCCGTGCTTGCGATAGGAGCGGACGGTGTCCGGCTGGACATGGATGTGCGCGGCAATGTCCTTGTAGGACCAGAGCGTTCTGTCCGTCATCGGTGACACCTCTCTGTACTTCCCGAGCCGACGATCGCTCAGCCTGTGCTCGGTTGAACGACCCCGGGCTGCAGGCGGGGTGGGGCTGTCGACCGGCTGTGACAGAAAGCCCGCGTAACGGAGATATGTGTGCCGAAACGGTTACTGCTGTGACAGAAAGGATGAAGCGCGGCTGGTGGTGGCGGGGCGGCGGTGAGGGGCGCGGCCGCTGTCAGACCCGGGTGCCACGATGAAAGGCATGAGCACTGCCGAACGCCCGATGCCCCCGCTGGACGCCGACGAACGTACCACCCTGGAGAGTTGGCTCGACTTCTACCGCGCCACCCTCGCCCAGAAATGCGCCGACCTGCCGGAGGAGGGCCTGCGTGAGGCGTCGGCGGCGCCGTCGCCGATCACCCTGCTCGGACTGCTCCAGCATCTGGCCGAGGTCGAGCGGAACTGGTTCCGCCGGGTGCTCGCGCAGGAGGACGCCCCGCCGTTCTTCGCCCCTCCGGTCGGCGGCGGGGACGGGAGCCAGGGCCGCTAGGGCGGCTGGGAGCTCGCCGAGGACGCCACCCATGCGCAGGCGCTCGCGCGGTGGGAGGGGGAAGTGGCGGCGGCCCGGAAGAACTGTGCGGCGCGGGCGCTCGACGACACCAGCCCGTTCATGGGCGCGCGGGTCACGCTGCGCTGGATCTACACGCACATGATCGGCGAGTACGCACGGCACTGCGGCCACGCCGATCTCATCCGCGAACGCGTGGACGGACGTACGGGAGTCTGACCCGCTGCCGGATTCCGGGTCCCGGGCCCGCGGGGCGGAGCCCGGACCCGTCGCCCAGGGCCTCGGGCTCAGAGGGGTGAGCCGGGACGTCCGCAGGAGCGGAGGAACTCCCGGGTGCGGCGCGCGATGGGGAGCGGCTTGTCCGGCGGGCAGGGGTACATGTCCTGCTCCACGATCGCGAACAGGTCGACGTCCAGGGCGCGCGCCGCGTCAAGCACCGGTTCCAGGGCGGGGACCCCACCGGGCGGCTCGCACATCACGCCCCGGGCCACCGCCGGGCCGAACGGCACCTCGTCCGCCACCACGGCCGCCAGGATCTCCGGGTCGACCTGCTTGAGATGGAGGTAGCCGATGCGCTCGCCGTACGTCTCGATGAGCTTGACGCTGTCGCCGCCGCAGTAGGCGTAGTGCCCGGTGTCCAGGCAGAGCGAGACGAGGTCCGGATCGGTGGCGTCGAGGAAGCGGTTGACGTTCTCCTCGGTGTCGATGTGGGTGTCGGCGTGCGGGTGGACGACGATCCGCAGGCCGAACCGCTCCCGGACCTCCCGGCCCAACCGCTCCGTCTGCGCGGTCAGATCGCGCCATTGCGCGGCGGTGAGCGTGCGGTCCTCCAGCACCTCGCCCGTCTTGTCGTCGCGCCAGAAAGAGGGGATGACGACCAGGTGTTCGGCGCCCATGGCCCGGGTCAGCGCGGCGATGTCCGCGACATGCGCCCAGGTCCGGTCCCAGACGTCCGGGCCGTGGTGCAATCCGGTGAAGACGGTTCCGGCGGAGACCGTGAGCCCCCGGCCGCGCGTCTCGTCGGCCAACCGGGCCGGATCGGTGGGCAGATAGCCGTACGGGCCGAGCTCGATCCACGCGTAGCCGGCCTCGGCCACCTCGTCGAGGAAGCGTTGCCAGGGCACCTGCTGCGGATCGTCGGGGAACCACACGCCCCAGGAGTCGGGGGCCGAGCCGATACGGATGCGGGCCGAGGAGGGGACGGAGGGGGTCATAACGGCCAGCCTCCTGGCCCGCGCGGAAGAGTGTCAAGGGTTCGTCCGAATGTCCGGACAAAATGTTGACAGGGTTCCGGGCGGAGGGCTAGACCTGGGACCAGCCGGCCACCGGTGGGGCGAACCGGCGGCGCGATCCGTGGTGCGAAGGGATGGGCATGCCTGAGCCGTACGACGTGATCACCATGGGGCGGATCGGGGTGGACCTCTACCCGTTGGAGGTCGGGGCGCCGCTCGCCCGGGTCGAGACGTTCGGCAAGTTCCTCGGTGGTTCCCCGGCGAACGTCGCTGTGGCGGCGGCCCGGCAGGGGCGGCGCACGGCCGTCATCACCCGGACGGGGCAGGACCCCTTCGGCGCCTACCTCCACCAGGAACTGGAACGGTTCGGCGTCGACCCCCGCTGGGCGACAGCCGTCGCGGAGTATCCGACCCCGGTCACCTTCTGCGAGATCTTCCCGCCGGACGACTTCCCGCTCTACTTCTACCGTCGGCCCAAGGCCCCCGATCTGGAGATCCACGCGCCGGACCTCGACCTGGACGCCGTGCGCGACGCCAGGATCTTCTGGATGACGGGCACCGGACTCAGCGCCGAGCCGAGCCGGTCCGCCACGCTGGCCGCCCTCCGCGCCCGTAGCGAGAGCGCGGAGCGGGCCGGCCGTCCGGGCACCTCACGGCGTTCGGCGACCGTGTTCGACCTCGACTGGCGGCCCATGTTCTGGGACGGGGGCGACGACAGCTCCGAGGCGCCCGCCCGGTACCGCGAAGCGCTGGCCCATGCCACGGTCGCCGTCGGCAACGTCGACGAGTGCGCCATCGCGACCGGCGAACGCGAACCGTACGCTGCGGCCCGGGCCCTGCTCGCGGCCGGGGTGGAGCTCGCCGTCGTCAAGCAGGGGCCGAAGGGCGTGCTCGCCGTGCACCGCGACGGCACCACCGCCGACTGCCCGCCGCTCCCGGTCGAGGTGGTCAACGGCCTCGGCGCCGGGGACGCGTTCGGGGGCGCGCTCTGCCACGGGCTGCTCGCCGGATGGCCGCTGGACCGCATCGTGCGGTACGCGAACGCGGCCGGCGCCATCGTCGCCTCCCGGCTGGCCTGCTCGTCCGCGATGCCGTTCCCGGACGAGGTCGAGGAGGCCCTCGCGACGGGTGAAGTGACGGCGGACCTCGCGACGCGGACTGCCTCGGGCGATGCGGCCGATCCGGAGACTCCGGCCGCCCCGGGCGCCGGGACTGCCCCTGCGGCTGCTCCAGCCGCGCCCGCCGCCCCTCCCGCCCGACCCGACGCGCGCACGGACCCCCGGACCGGAGCGGGCTCATGACGCCGATCGCGCCCTCCCTCTCCGCGCTCGTCCGGCTGCGCGCCGAGCGGCCCGAAGCCGTCGCCGAGGCCGCGGCGCGACGGACGAGGCGGCGGCTGATCCGGCACCCCGGTGACCGGTTGATGATCATCGCGGCCGACCACCCCGCGCGCGGCGCCCTCGCCGTGGGGGACCGGTCCCTCGCCATGGCCAACCGCTTCGAGCTGCTGGAGCGGCTCTGTCTCGCCCTCTCCCGCCCCGGGGTCGACGGGGTGCTCGCATCGGCCGACGTCCTGGACGACCTCCTCCTGCTCGGGGCCCTGGAGGACAAGGTCGTCATGGGGTCGATGAACCGGGGCGGTCTCGCGGGCGCGGCCTTCGAGCTCGACGACCGGTTCACCGGCTACCGCCCCGACGACCTGGTCCGGCAGGGGTTCGACGCGGGGAAGCTGCTCCTGCGCATCGACCACGACGACCCCGGTTCGCTGGACACCCTGCACACCGCCGCCCGGACCATCGACGCGATGGCCGCCCACCGGCTGCCCGTCTTCGTCGAACCGTTCCTCTGCCGCCGCGTCGACGGCCGCCTCCGCAACGACCTCGGCGCCGCTGCCGTGGCGACCTCCATCGCCATCGCGTCGGGCCTCGCCGGGACGTCCGCGTACACCTGGCTGAAGGTGCCCGTCACCGACGACCCCGACGCCATGGGCCGGGCGATGGAGGCCTCCACGCTGCCCGCCGTCCTGCTCGGCGGCGAGGTCGGCGACGACCAGGACGCCGCGTACGGGAAGTGGCGCGACGCGCTGCGGCTGCCCACGGTGCGGGGGCTGGTCGTGGGACGCTCGCTGCTCTACCCGGTCGACGGGGACGTGAGGCTCGCCGTCGACACCGCCGTATCGCTGCTCCGGCCGGGTAGGGAAGGGCCATGACGACGGATCACCCCGACCAGGGACAGCACCGGGACCAGAACGGGGGCCGGGAACCGCGCCGGTTCCATCTCCCGTCCGGCAGCGCCGCGCGCGGGGCGTACGCCGTCGACATCGATCCCGAGAGCGCCGGCTGGGACCGCTCGGCCCTGCGGGTGCTGGAGCTGGAGCCGGGCGGTGTTCACACGCTCGTCACCGGAGACAGCGAATGGATCGTCCTGCCGTTGGCCGGTGGCTGTACGGTGCGTATCGCAGGTGAGACCTTTGAACTGCGGGGCCGGGAGAGTGTGTTCAGCGGGGTCTCCGACTTCGCCTACGTACCGCGCGACGCCCACGCACAGATCGCCTCCGGCGCAGGAGGCCGCTTCGCCCTGGCAGGAGCGAAGTGCGAGCGACGACTCCCCGCTCGCTACGGCCCCGCGCCGGAGGTACCCGTCGAGCTGCGCGGCTCCGGGACCTGCTCCCGCCAGGTGAACAACTTCGCCGCCGCCGACACCTTCGACTGCGACCGGCTGATCGCCGTCGAGGTCCTCACCCCCGGCGGCAACTGGTCCTCCTACCCGCCCCACAAACACGACGAGCACGTGCCGGGCGAGGAGTGCGAACTGGAGGAGATCTACTACTTCGAGGTGCAGGACGGCGGGCTCGGCTACCACCGGGTCTCCCCGTCGCGCGACGGCGGTACGGACGTCCTCGCCGAAGTCCGGGGCGGTGACGTGGTCCTCATCCCCGACGGCTGGCACGGTCCGTCCATCGCCCCGCCCGGCCGGACGCTGTACTACCTCAATGTGATGGCCGGGCCGGGGGAGGAGCGCGCCTGGCTGATCCGCGACCATCCCGACCACCGGTGGATCCGCGACACCTGGCCAGACCAGTCGATCGACGCCAGACTCCCGCTCTACACGGCGCATCCGTCGCCCGGCCCGGAGGTAACGCCTTGAGCCCGACGAGTCCCGCGAGCCCGAAGAAGCACCGCCCCGCCCCCACCCGCCGTCTGACCACCGCTCAGGCCCTGGTCGCCTTCCTGGCCCGGCAGTACACCGAGCGCGACGGCCGCCGGCAGCGGCTGATCAGCGCCACCTGGGGCCTCTTCGGCCACGGCAACGTCGCGGGCATCGGTCAGGCGCTCGTGGAGGCGGGCCACGGAGGGAACGGCACCGCGCACCGCATGCCGTACCTCCAGGGCCGTAACGAACAGGCCATGGTGCACGCGGCAGTCGGGTACGCCCGCCAGTCGGGGCGGCTCTCCGCACACGCGGTGACCACGTCCATCGGGCCGGGGGCCACCAACCTCGTCACCGGGGCCGCCCTCGCCACGATCAACCGGCTGCCCGTCCTGCTCCTGCCCGGCGACACCTTCGCGACCCGGCCCGCCGACCCCGTACTGCAACAGCTCGAAGTGCCGTACGCCGGCGATGTGTCCGTCAACGACTGTCTACGGCCGGTCTCGCGCTACTTCGACCGGATCACCCGGCCGGAGGCGCTGATTCCGGCCGCCCTCCAGGCGATGCGGGTCCTCGCCGACCCCGCCGAGACCGGGGCCGTCACGCTCGCGCTGCCGCAGGACGTGCAGGCGGAGGCGTACGACTGGCCGGAGGAGTTCTTCGCCGAGCGCGACTGGCACATCCGCCGGCCCGCGCCCGACACGTACGAGCTGGAGACGGCGGTACGGGCGATCCGCTCCGCCCGCCGCCCCCTGATCGTCGCGGGCGGCGGGGTCCGGCACAGTGCCGCCGAGGAGACGCTCGCCGCGTTCACCGCCGCGACCCGCATCCCGGCCGCCTCCACGCAGGCGGGCAAGGGCGCGCTCCGCCACGACCACCCGGCCGACGTCGGCGGCATCGGCCACACCGGCACCGCCACCGCGAATGAGCTGGCCCGCACCGCCGACCTGGTCATCGGCGTCGGCACCCGCTTCTCCGACTTCACCACCGCTTCCGGCACCCTCTTCGCCGACCCGGCCGTTCGCTTCCTCCACCTCAACATCACCGCCTTCGACGCCCACAAGCTGGCCGCCCTGCCCCT
The DNA here is from genome assembly GCF_003501885.1 of Streptomyces globisporus. Taxonomy (GTDB): domain Bacteria; phylum Actinomycetota; class Actinomycetes; order Streptomycetales; family Streptomycetaceae; genus Streptomyces; species Streptomyces globisporus_D. Next base: position 2,363 of record NZ_QWFA01000218.1, on the reverse strand, counting down.
GGTCGCCGACGCCCGCGCCGGTCTGGAGGCGCTCACGGCGGCCCTCGCCGGACGCGGATACCGGGTCGATCCGGCGTACGAGACGGAGTACACCGGCGCGAAGGAGGCGTGGGAGGAACGGGTCGAGGCCTCCTTCGCCACCCCCGACCCCGCCGCGCGCCCCACCCAGACCCAGGTCCTCGGCCTCCTGGACGACCTCGTCACCGAGGACGACATCCTCATCAACGCCGCCGGCTCCCTCCCCGGCGACCTGCACAAACTCTGGCGGACCCGCTCCCGCGACCAGTACCACGTGGAGTACGGCTACTCCTGCATGGGCTACGAGATCCCGGCGGCGATCGGCGTCCTGCTCGCCACCGGAGCCCGCAGCCGGGAGCGCCGCCCGGTCTGGGCCCTGGTCGGCGACGGCACGTATCTGATGAACCCCACCGAGATCGTCACCGCCGTCCAGGAGAACCTGCCCCTGAAGCTGCTGATCCTCCAGAACCACGGGTACGCCTCCATCGGCGGCCTCTCCGAGTCGGTCGGCGCCGAGCGCTTCGGCACCGCCTACCGCCACCGCGACCCCGACGGGGGTTTCACCGGCCCGCCGCTCCCCGTCGACCTGGCCGCCAACGCGGCCTCCCTCGGCCTGCGGGTCCTGCGCGCCACCACCGTCGACGACCTGCGCAAAGCCCTCTCCGAGGCCCGCGACGCGGAGGGCCCCACTTGTGTCTACGTCGAGACCGAAACGCCCGACACAGTGTCGGGCCCCCCTCCGGCGCAGGCGTGGTGGGATGTTCCGGTAGCCGAAACCGCGAGCCGACCGGCGGCGGTGAAGGCCCGGGAGGAGTACGACCGCCAGGTCGCCGCCCGACGCCGCCACCTGTGAGACCAGCCCCCGCGCCTGCCCGAAGCCTGAAGGAGTACGTCATGACGAAGACCGTCAACCACTGGATCGGCGGCAAGACAGTGGAGGGCACGTCGGGCCAGTACGGTCCCGTCACCGACCCGGCCACCGGCGCGGTCACCACGCAGGTCGCGCTGGCCTCCGTGGAGGAGGTCGACGCGGCCGTGGCGGCGGCGAAGGCCGCGTACGCGACCTGGGGCACCTCCTCGCTCGCCCAGCGCACCGCCGTCCTCTTCCGCTACCGCGCGCTGCTCGACGCCCACCGCGACGACATCGCCGCGCTGATCACCGCCGAGCACGGCAAGGTGCACTCGGACGCGCTGGGCGAGGTGGCCCGGGGTCTGGAGATCGTCGAGCTGGCGTGCGGGATCACCACGCAGCTCAAGGGCGAGCTGTCCACCCAGGTCTCCAACCGGGTCGACGTATCGTCCATCCGCCAGTCGCTGGGCGTGGTCGCGGGCATCACCCCGTTCAACTTCCCGGCCATGGTGCCGATGTGGATGTTCCCGCTGGCCATCGCCTGCGGCAACACGTTCGTGCTGAAGCCGAGCGAGAAGGACCCGTCGGCCGCCAATCTGCTGGCCGAGCTGGCGGCCGAGGCGGGCCTTCCGGACGGTGTCCTCAACGTCCTGCACGGTGACAAGATCGCGGTGCGTCCTGCACGCGGCCGCCGACGCGGCGGTCTCGGCGGCGTACGGCTCCGCCGGTGAGCGCTGCATGGCGATCTCCGCGGTCGTCGCGGTCGGCGCGATCGGCGACGAGCTGGTCACCAAGATCCGCGAGCGCGCCGAGAAGATCAAGATCGGCCCCGGCAACGACCCGACCTCCGAGATGGGCCCCCTGATCACCGCCGCCCACCGCGACAAGGTCGCGTCGTACGTCACGGGCGCCGCCGCCCAGGGCGCCGAGGTCGTCCTCGACGGCACGGGCCACACGGTCGAGGGCTTCGAGGACGGCCACTGGATCGGCCTGTCCCTCCTGGACAAGGTCTCCACCGACTCCGACGCCTACAAGGACGAGATCTTCGGCCCGGTCCTGTGCGTGCTCCGTGTGGAGTCGTACGAGGACGGCGTCGCCCTCATGAACGCCTCGCCGTTCGGCAACGGCACCGCGATCTTCACCCGCGACGGCGGTGCGGCCGTCCGCTTCCAGCTGGAGATCGAGGCGGGCATGGTCGGCGTCAACGTGCCGATCCCGGTCCCGGTGGGCTACCACTCCTTCGGTGGCTGGAAGGATTCGCTCTTCGGCGACCACCACATCTACGGCAACGACGGCGTGCACTTCTACACCCGCGGCAAGGTCACCACCACCCGCTGGCCCGACCCTGCCGACGCCCCGGCCGGTGTCGACCTCGGCTTCCCGCGCAACCACTGACCGACGCACCCCCCGGCCGCGCCCGGGCCTCCGGCGAAATCCGGATGCCCGGGCGCTGTCGTGTCCCGCATCCTGGGGCGTATGAACACCCCGCCCGTCC
>NZ_QWFA01000217.1 GCF_003501885.1 Streptomyces globisporus | reverse complement strand
CCGACTTCACCGACCACATCCGCACCCTCATCGCCACCGACACCACCCCCACCCCCGCCCGCAACCGACTCCAAATTCCGCCCCGAGGCCTCGAAGCCCCTGATCGCGACCGCCCGCCGTCACCACACCTGGGCCTGGGGATGAGCCGACGACCGTGCTCGTGCCCGGCGCTCGCGCTGCATCTCACGCCGCAGCGAGCACGACGGCGGTGGTGAAAGAAGGAGGCCCCGTGAGCCGGTCGTCGTCGCCAGCACTGGCCTCGACTGAGTGAACCGGCTCCGCCGCCCGTGACAGTGGGGGCCGCCAAGGCGGTTGAGCGATCATGAACCGACCGATGATCTTCTCTGCCGCCCCGGCCGCCATGCTGGTTCCCGCACCCGCCCTCACGAAGCTGCGCACCGGCATGCTCACGCAGAACTGGCCCACCCGGTCCGCCTCCGGCAGTGCACGCAGGCCCGCGCCGGTCGACCGGGTCTCGCAGCCCCGAAACCGGAGCTCCAGGGCCCCTGACCACGGCGGAGAGAAGGGCCCCTGACCACGGCGGAGAGAGGGGATGGGAAGCTGGGGGGTATGGATCCCCGTCGCAGGAACAACGTCACCGTCACCGGCTGTCCGGATGGGCCGGTGCTCCTGCTGGCGCACGGGTTCGGCTGTGATCAGAACATGTGGCGTCTGGTCGTGCCGACGTTGGCGGAGAGTTACCGGTTGGTTCTCTTCGACTATGTGGGCTCAGGCCGGGCGAACCCGTCTGCCTGGGACGAGCGGCGATACAGCTCGCTGGATGGCTATGCCCGGGACGTGCTGGAGGTGGTCGAGGAACTGGACCTGCGGGAGGTGACGTTCGTGGGGCACTCGGTCAGCGCGATGGTCGGAGTGCTCGCCGCTGCGAAGGCCCCGGAGCGAATTTCCCGTCTGGTGATGGTCGCTCCCTCACCCCGCTACATCGACGACGAGGGGTACCGAGGCGGGTTCAGCGCCGAGGACATCGACGAGCTGCTGGAGTCGCTGGAGTCGAATTATCTGGGTTGGTCGGCGGCGATGGCCCCGGTCATCATGGGCAATGCGGACCGCCCGGAACTCGGTCAGGAGCTGACTGCCTCGTTCTGTGCGACCGACCCGGACATGGCCCGTGTCTTCGCCCGTACGACGTTTCTGTCCGACAGCCGCGAGGATCTGAAGACGGTCGTCGTGCCGACGCTGATCCTGGAGTGCCGGCAGGACGTGATCGCTCCCCGGGAGGTCGGCGCCTACGTCCGTGACACGATTCCCGGCAGCCAGCTGGTGACCTTGGAGGCGACAGGGCACTGTCCGCAGCTGAGCGCCCCGCAGGCGACGGCGGCGGCGATCGTCGACTTCGTCGGAGCCGCCTCATGATGTGCCGCACCGACCAGTCGGTGCCCGAGCCGGGTGAGGAGCAGGACGTGGATGCCACGGATGCGGTGTTCACCGCGCTGCTGGAGGACAGTGCCGAGGAGCTGTACGAGCAGGCTCCGTGCGGATATCTGTCGACGCTGATGGACGGCACCATCGCGAAGATCAATGCCACGCTGCTGGAGTGGCTGGGCCTGGAGCGGTCCCAAGTGGTGGGGCGGATGCGGTTCACCGACCTGCTGACCGTGGGCGGCAAGCTGTACCACGAGACGCACTTCGCGCCGCTGTTGCAGATGAAGGGCGAGGTCAGCGGCATCGCCCTGGACATCAAGACTGCCGACAAGCAGCGGATGCCCGTGCTGGTCACCTCGAAGGTGAAGACCAGCGAGGAGGGCGAGCCGATGCTGATCCGCACCACCGTCTTCGACGCCCGCGACCGCCGCGCCTACGAAATGGAGCTGTTGCGCGGCCGGCAGGCGGCGGAGGAAGCACGCCGGCAGTCCGAGGCCGACCGGGCCCGGCTCCAGGAGGCGCTCGCCGTCCTCCAGCAGAGCCTGCTGCCCGCCGAACTGCCCGTGGTGCCGGGACTTGAGGCCGGCTCCTACTACCACACGGCCTCCCCTGATCTGCTGGGCGGAGACTTCTACGACCTGTTCCCCCTGGGCGGCGGCCAGTGGGCGTTCTTCCTCGGCGACGTGTGCGGCAAGGGCCCCCAGGCCGCCGCCGTCACCTCGCTGGCCCGCTACACCCTGCGGGCCGCCGCCCTGCACGACCCCGACCCCGTCAGCGTGCTGACCACGTTGAACACGGTGCTGCACGAGCGGTACGCCAGCGGTGAGGGCCGCTACTGCACCGCCATATTCGGCGTCCTTCAACCTGCCGACGGCCGCGTCCGTCTGCACCTGGCTTCCGGTGGTCACCCGTCGGCGCTGATCCAGCGTGCGGACGGCAGCGCCGACTATCTCCCCACCCCCGGCGGGCTGCTCGTCGGCGTCCTGCCCCAGGCCCCCTTCACCGCCGCCCGCACCGACCTGCTGCCCGGCGACACCCTGCTGCTGTACACCGACGGCCTGACCGAGGCCCGCACCGGGCCCGAGCGCGAGCTGTACGGCGATGACGCCCTGCGCGCCTTCACCGCCGCCCAGCCGCCGGCGGGACCACAGTCTCTGATCACCGCCCTGTCCGGGCTGCTGGCCTCCTTCGGCGACGGACTCGACGACGACACCGCCCTGCTCGCCCTCGGCGTGCCCTCCCTTCCCAGCATCGCGAGCGAAGACCTGACGACATGAGCCCACTCACGATCACCACCCGAGACGCCGACACCGGTCCCGTACTGGAGATCACCGGTGACCTCGACCACCACACAGCGCCCGAACTGCGCAAGGCCGTGGACGGCGTAACTGTTGACGTAGGGCAGCTGTTGGTCCTGGACCTGGCAGGTCTGGACTTCTGCGACTCCAGCGGGATCAGCGCGCTGCTGGCGGCCCGGAACGCGGCAATCGAAAGCGGCGGCCACATAGCCCTAGCCGCGGTACCCGCCAACACCGCCCGCATCCTAGGCATTGTCGGCCTGGACCAGGTCTTCTCCCTCCACCCGGACGCCGCAACGGCTACCGGCCGCAGCTCCGCCGCCAGCTAATCCTGAGGCGCAACCTCTTCGCCACCACCCCAATTGCCTGCCTCCAGGTTGGCGCCGTGCCTCTCACTTTCCCCGACCTGATCGAAGCCCACCCCGGCCACCGAAACTGCCGTACCGGCCGGTCACGTTGGGCCCCCTTGCGGTCCGCCAGCCCCCTCCTCGGCACTGTGTTCTCATGGTCCGCCCAGACGATTGCGGGTCGCGGCATTGCGCGGAGCAACGCGCGGCTTCGACGGCCTTGTGGATCGGGCGCCGAGGAGTTCGGGGCGACGTACGTGAAGCGGAAGCCGCCGCCTCGTGCTTCCACCGCGCGGCGATGGCTCCCCGCGAACGCGCGCACCCGCCCTGGGCTGTGAGGACCAGGACGGGCGCGGTGTGTAACCACGGTGAGGTGCCGCACGGGCGCGCTGATAAGCAGCGCCGGTTACGGCTTACGCGCGGTGGAGTTTCCAGTCGGCGACGTTCTGGGCCCGGTTGTAGTAGGCATTGGTGCACACGTCGTACTTGCCGCCGCCGGGTCCGCCTCCGTTCGTCTCCGGGAAGCCGCCGTTGTCGCCGTAGGTGTTCCACAGGTGGATCACGTCACCGGTCCGGACCTGCTGGTCGCCGGGAGTGGAGGTCTGGGCGAAAAGGCGCCAGCTGCCGGTGCCGGGGACGCGGTCCTGGTCCTTGGACGTCGAGACGTTGTACTTGCCGCCGCTGTTCTCCTGATCGACGTTCGATGCCGCCGCAGAATCGTGGGTCTTCGGCGTCGGCCCGGCGGCCGTCGTCGACGAGCTGGTCCGCGACTTGCTCGGGCGGTTGGCGGACTGGCAGCAGTCGATCGGTGAGCTGGGCTGTGCTTACCACGGCAGCTGAAGGCCGACCGCTACCCGGTTGGTCCATCGACGCCAGCCGCACTGAGGACAGCGGGCGGCGCCAGGCCGCGCACCCCGCTGCATGAGGCGGTCGGACGCCTCCACGACGCTCGCCTGCTCGCCGCCTTCGTCGAGCTCGGCGGTGAGCTGGAGCCCCCGGCACCCGTAGCGGGCGCTTCAGGGGCGCGGTCATCCCACAGGGCTGCGCGGTCAGCGCCGACGGCCGCTGCCGATGCGGCGGTCGTCGGCCAGTCCGGTCAGCGGGCCGAACTCGCTGGCAAGCTGGTTCCACGACAGCACCTCGCCACAGCGGGCCGGGAACTCCTTCGGGTTGAACTCCGGCATGGTCCAGGTGCCAGTGCCGCGGTCCCGCAGCCACAAATCACCGTCACCGTCGACCACAGTCGGCGGGACCGGCACGGGCTCGGCCTGGTCGGCGGGCTCCCAGGTGACCCGGCCCGGGTGCGAAACGCGGCGCAGCTCAGTGGTGGCCAGCCGCGCGGCCAAGTCACGGGTGGACTCTTCGGCCTCCTTGACCGACGCGAGCCGAAATGCGTCGTCAAGTACGGGCAGGGCTGGATTCTTGCTGCGCTTCGAACTCATACGCTGGCTACCTCCGGTAGGGGGCGTCACATCCGTTATGGCACCCCGTAGAGGAACACGGTAGCCGAGGCGGGATATGGGCCAGCTAGGACCACTATCCAGGTGGAGGCGCTGGCGCACCGGGCGGTGGGGTTAGGGCTTGCCGGGAAACAAGTCGCGGCTTCCAGCTGGGGAGCTCGTTGGTCTGGTATGGGGGAGACCGGAGGGGATCGAGCCCGTTCTGGCGGCGAAGTTCCAGGTGTTGTTGCCGCATCTGGACGAGCGTCAGCGTCGGCTGGCCATAGGGGCGGAAGCACTGTCGCTGGGGCATGGCGGCATCAGGATCGTCGCCGCTGCAGCCGGGGGCCGGGAGGCCAAGGTCTCGCGCGTAGGCGGCCGAACTGGACTCCGGTCAGGCCCCGTTTGGGGCGGGTGCGCCATCCCGGCGGAGGGCGGAAGAAGGCGGCCGAGCTGGACTCTGGGCTGCGTCCGGCACTGCTGGCGCTGGTCGAGCCCGACGAGCGGGGCGAGTCGATGTCACCGCTGCGCTGGACGACGAAGCCGACCCGGAAGCTGGCGGCGGAGCTCACCCGCCAGGGGCGCCAGGTCTCCGCCGACATCGTCGCCGGCCTGCTGCGGGAGGAAGGCTTCAGCCTGCAGGCCAACGCCAAGACCATCGAAGGTGGCTGCTGCACGTGAACTCCTCGACGGCGGCGTTCTTCGGCATTCCAGCCCCCTCGCCCCCGCGTCCCAACCTTTCACGTCCTTGCACGTCAGTGGGGGTGGAATGGTTCCAGGACGGCTGGTGGGCGCGTGAGCGTTGCAGCCGACGGGCGCGGGCCCCACGCTGGTTGAGCACTGACCGAACGAACGACCCGACGGGGGATCCATCACCATGAACAAGCTCCGCACCGCAGTCGCTGCCGCACTGGGCCTTGCGGTTCTCGCCACAGCCCCGGTGCAGGCCGCTGCCCAGCCCGCCTTCCTCGCCGCCGCCCAGATGCCGTCGTCGTCGACGCCGTGGACCGCCACCCAGGTCTTCACCGGCGTCCCGGAGAACGGGGGCGTCCTCTGCGCCCCGTACAAGATCCCGGCGCAGAACACCCGCTACCGCGAGTTCAGCACCGAGCTCGACACCAACGGTGTCCAGGTCACCACCCTCGCCCGCACCGAGGCCGAGGCCGTGAAGCTGGTTGACACCCTCCGCGGGTCCCTCGCCGGCTGCGGCTCCCTGTTGGAGCAGCAGAACCCGGGCCTGCAGGCCGTCAGCGCCTCTCACGGCAAGCTCGCCGTCGAGGAGGGCGCCTGGGTCTACAGCCTGGACACCTCCGACCCGCAGATCGGCATCTCCGACATCCACCTGTTCTCCGTCGGCCGCGACGGCCGCACCGTCACCCTCGTGCGCTGGGGCCAGATGGGCGACCTCGAGGACGCCCCGCTGACCGCCTTCCGCACCACGACGAGGACCGCCATCAACAAGCTCCACTGACCCGGGGGCTCCCCCAGGGGCTGACCACACCTCGACAGCGGCGCGGCCCAAACCCCGGGCGCGCCGCTGTCGAGCCCACCTGCTCCGCGGGTGGCGACTTCCTGGCCTTCACCAGCGTCGCCTGCACTCTCATCTGCTGCCGCAGACTCGCCAAATGAGATGGTCTCTCAGGCGGCGTCGTTGTTGCCGTTGTCCGAGAGGCGGAAGTCGAGGGTTTCGGCCGCCTTGAGCCGGGTCTGCTCCGCAGCGTGTGCAGCGTTGGCGATGGCGTCGCCGCGTTCGGTTATCAGCAGGTCGTAGATCGGCGCGGTGCAGGTGCTGGTGGCTTCCATGCGGGGGGTTTCCGTTTCTGCTGGGTCAGGGGCCGGCGGGAAGGCTAGAGGATCAGCTGCTGCTCAGCATCGAGTCGTCCAGGGGGCGGGCGCCGGGCAACTGGTGCCTGGCGGCGGCCAGGGCAGCGTCGATGTCACGGGTGCCGGTGGACACGCACAGCGTGTACGTGACGTCGTCCAGATGCTGACGCGCCTGCGCGCTGTTCGCCTTGTCGGCACCCACCGCCGCGAGGGCCTCGTACTCGTCTATCAGATCCCGCAGCACCGCAGGGTGAGCCATCAGCATTACCGAACCGCCCTTCTGCATCAGCACCCAATCCGGTTTGGATCAGAGCCGCTCCCCAGGTACCCCGATTCCCCGCCGACACCCCTTCCCCAACCGATTGGCCGGGCCGTGGAGGCAATGGGCAGGTCCTGCGCCCGCACGGCCCTCCGGCCTCCACCCGCAGCGGCCACCAGACGTCAAAGCGTCCCTGACGCCTCCGCAGTCCAGCATGACCCTCCCGGCCGGTTGATCAGCGCGGGCACACGTGGCGTCCAGGCTGTCGACGATGCTTCCCGGCCGTGCCGGCCGGACCGACGCTACGCTCAGGCCATAGCGGGCGGTAGCTCGAGACGAAACCCGCGCCCGATGAGTGACCTCGATCGGCGGCACCAGTTCACCGCCGGGCTGCGGCGCGAGGGCCGGCCTCCAGTCGGGGGCGACCGACGCCCAACCCTTGGGGCCGCGGGACAGGAGCTGCTCGGTGTAGGGGAACGGGTGCAGGACGTGCCCGCCAGGGGCGGCGAGCACCACGTTGAGGCACGGCGCTGGGCCGACGACTGGGAGCTCGCAGGCGGTGGCGACGTCGTGAGTCTCCCGCGCGAGGACGACCTCGTCCGCCCCCACCGCTGCGACGATGTTCGAGAGCTCCGCGATCCCGGCGAGCGGGTCCTGGCCGGCCTCGAGCGGGCTGACCCAGACCAGCCTGACCAGCTCGCCGCGCACCAGCGGCATCATCAGCGGGCGCGGCACGGTCCCCTCGCCCAGCGAGGCAGGCCTGCGCGATGACCGCGTCAGGGTCTCCCCGGAACGGGTTCCCGGGGGCTTCGGGCGTCTGGCTAACCATCCGGATGATGACGACGTCGTGCTCGTGGTCCGTGTCCAGGAGCAGCATGCCCACCAGGTGCAGGCCGTGAATTGAACCGCGAAGGTCGCCGTCCCGGAAGCCGAACCTCGCCGCAGCCTCGGCGAGAGGCACGAGAGGGCCGTCAACTGCCCCAACCACCACACCGGTACTCAGACCGTCGGCGCGACCACCGCAGGCACCGGCGCCGCCAACGGCAACCTGGAAGTGGCCGGTACCCCCAGTCCGCTCACGCGGGTGGTGCGGGTACCGGCCTGCTGCCGCCGGGTCGGATTCCGTCCGGGGGCCGGCTCCTCCGGCGGGCGCGCCGGCCTTCAACGCGCCCACACCGTCGATGCAGCTGTCCTTGTTGAGGTTCTGCCATTGGGTGGAGGACGTGGTGGACCACTGGAGGCGGAAGAACTTGCTTGTGTCCTTGAGGCCGGTGCTGTCGGTCGCGTGGACTCCGGTGTACGCGATGACCTCGTTCATATGCCGGTCGGAGCCGTTGGTCACCCGGACGGAGAAGTTGGTGGTCGTCCCCGCGACGAGCTTGTCCGGCAGGCCATTCACCTCGGCGGTGAGGCCGGGCTCGACCTCGCAGTCCTCGCCCTTCTCCTCAGCCTCCTTGGTGGCCTTCGCCAGTGCGGCGTCGGCCGCAACTTTCACGGCGCGCGCGTCGTCCACAGCCTTGTCGAGCACGCCATGGGTGCGGATCGCCGCGCCTCGTGCGTCGGCGACCTTCTTCTGGGCCTCGGCGGCCGTGACGTCGGTGGCCGCCTTGGCGGTGGCGGCTGCCGCCTCGGCCTTGGAGAGCGTGGTTGCGGCGGCGCCCCTCTCCTCCTCCGTGGCGTTCTCGGCCAGTGTGTCGAGCGCGGTCTTCGCGTCGGTCACGGTCTGGTCGGCGTTCTTCTTTGTGGTGGCGGCGTCCTTGGCCGCACGCTTGGCGGCGGCCAACGCCACAGCGAGGGGGTGGGCGCCATCGAACTCGCCGAGCTTCTTGGCCAGCTCGACTGCGCCATCCGCTTTTGCCTGGGAGGCCTTGTCGTACGCCTTCTGCGCCTCGGCGGTGGCCGCCTTCAGCTTGTCGATGTGGCCGGGTTGCTCTGCCTACCGGGCGTCTGTGCCGTCGCCTTGGCGTCGGCGTAGGCGGGGCTTGCGGAGAGCAGCGCGGCGGGAGTGGTCACAGCGAGGGCGACAGCGGTGGCGAGTACGCGGCGAATCATCACGAGTTTCCTGGGATCGGCTACGAAAGAGGGTGGAGCGGCGGTGCGAATCACGCCGACTACCTGCGCCGATCGTGAGTGGATCTTGTGTCCATGGCCGGACAAATCCTCCGGTGCCCGAGAGCGCGGCGGCACCACGCACATGAACATACTTTGCATAGTGCGCAGTTGCCCTCGATTCCTGCTTTTCCCTGTGATGAAGGCCATGCAGGACCTTCGCCTCCAGCCCCACCGCACCGCACCGGTCACGCCAGGGCGCGGGTTTCAGCGGCGCTGTCGGAGCTGAGCTGTCACCGGCCTGGGCGGGTTGCGGTGCGGGGTGTCACATGTCTCCGTCGATCGGCGGGCGGAGATCGTCGGTGCTGTTGAAGGGCCCGGTAGTGACGCATCCTGCCCGGTCGTGGAGGTAGAGCGTCTGTTCGGTGATGCCCCACTTCTTTTCGGTGGTCCACTTGCCGTTCTTGTAGAAGTACCCGTAGCGCTTGGCGCGGCCGTTGACGCCGTCGAGGCTGTCCAGGCGGCGCCCGCCGAAGAACTGGATGGTCTCGCCCCCGTCGCCGCCGAAGCCGCAGATGTAGTCGGGGAACAGGTAGGCGGCCCAGCCGCTGCTGGGGGCGTTCATGTAGCCCGAGGAGGGCTGGTTGGCTGCCGGGTGCCCCTTCAGGCTGACGTCGATGCGGTCCTCGGTCACGGGGAAGACCCAGATCTTGCCGGGGTTTTCGGCGTTGAGGTTGAAGTCCTGATACAGGCACAGGCTCATGCGCGGGCACGCGCCCGCCCCTTGGCCGTGGTGTTCCTGAACGGCCGGGTCAGCGGGAACCACCGCCGGCTCAGCACTCTGAGCCGCGCTGGTCAGAGAGAGCAGGAGCGATGCCGCGAGGGCCGTCGAAAGCGCGAGTTTCTTCACACCGCACTGAACGCCCGCCCCTTTTGAAAGGTTACGCACCCATCAAGGCACGCCAGGAGGCCCACACCGAGCACGGTATGGGCCTCCTGGCGTGCCACGGGGTGGGCCGGCTGCCGTCTCAGCCGGTACGGACGGCCGCCGACCGTAGTGCGGGCTGGTCAGTCGCTGGTCTCGTGGGGGAGTCCGTCGTCCAGGACGATGCGGATGGTCTGGCCTTCTCCGTCGACCGCGGTGAGTTCGGCGGCGATGCGGTTGTAGGCGGTCGTGGCCAGTGCCCATTCGGCTTCGAGCGGGGTGGTGGCGTGGCGGGTGTCCCACACCGCCGCCCGACGGCGAGGCGGCAGCCGACGGGGCCGTGGGGGCACTGTTGCCCTGGTAGGCGGCCTGGATCGCGCGCTTGAGTGCGTCGTCCTGGTCCCGGTTCTGGTGATCCGGTTCCGGCTGTTGCTGCTGGTTGCTCTCCATGGTTAACGCTGGGAGGGGGGTTTGTTGGTGTGCGGTGGGGCGGCTGGTCTGGGGTGTTGCTGGTTCGCTGAGAGGTGGAATGGGCGGTCTTGGCAGCTGGGTCGGCGTATCTGAGCTGGGGTTATGTGTTCTGCGTTGAGCGCGGTTGGGTGTGTTGTAGGTAGTTCTAGGGTGTAAAGGCCCGATTGGTGTTTGTGCTGGTCAGAGCCTTTTATCTGTTTGATGGGCGGGGTTAGCGGCTTCGGGCGCGGGTGTGGGGTCGGTGGTGGGTTTCGGCGAGGTGGTCGAGGCGGATGGTGTCGAGGGTGGTTTTGGTGATGCGTTCGGTGCCGTCACTGATGGCGGTGATGGCTGCTTGGCGGATGAGCCTTGTGAGGGATCCGATGCGGCCGGCGGTGCGCTGGTGGAGGTAGGGGGCTTGGCGGGGGAGGGTGCCGGGTTTGTGCTGCTGGAGGTCGAGGGCGTTCTCGATGTCGGTGATGACTTCGCGGAAGGGCTCACTGTTGCCGTGGCGGGCGGGTAGGGGGCCGCAGTCGACGAGGGTGGCGCGTCCGGCGAGTTGGGCGCCCCGCGTCCCGCTGAAGAGGGGGGTTTCGGTGACGTTGATGCCGGCGTAGACGAATGTCGCGGGAAGGCGTTCGCTCAAATCTTTCAGGAGGTCGGCGGTTTGGGCGCCGGTGGTGGTGCGGGGGTTGAGGCGGTGGATCTCGTCGATCATCACCAACTGGACGCCGGCCTGGGTGTAGGTGTGGCAGACGGCTTCGGTGATCTGGGTCTGGGTCATGCGGGCGGTTGTGGGGATGCCGAGGTAGCGGGCGAATTCGGTGATGAGGGTTTTCGCGGTCGCGCCGGGCGGGACCAGAACATACGCGACGGGTACCGCGGCGTGTGCTGATCCGGGTGGTGGCGGGTTTTTGCGGGTGTGGGCGAGGTGGCAGGTACGCCCGACGTTCAGGAGCGCGGTCGTTTTCCCTGCGGCGGCGGGCCCGGTGACGATCAGTGAGGGCCGTGCGGTGGTCTGCTGGTGGCGGCCGAGGATCATCAGGGTGCGGACCTGGGTGGCCAGGGCGTGGATGGCGGGGGTGCGGATGGTGACGAAGCTGGAGTGGTAGGCGAGGCGTTCCTCCGTAGTGCGGGGCGGGTCGCCGGGCCGGGGAGGGGCGACGGGGTCGGTGGTGGCGAAGCGGTGCCAGCCCTGCCAGGTGGTCAGCGGCCAGGACAGCTCGGCTCCGCCGTTGTCGTCGGCGCCGGCTGGTGTGCTGCTTGCGCTTGTCTGGCTGGGGTTCACCACTTGTCGGCTTCCTCGTGCGCGTTGTAGAGCCCGAATCCGGTGGCCGGGGCGGGGCTGACGTCGTCGGGCAGGTTGTCGAGGTCGTCGATGCTGTCGTCGTTGCCTTCGGTGGCTTGCTGCGCTGGGCTGCCGGCGGGTGCTTCGGTGCCGTGGTCCCCGTCGCGGGCTGCGGGGAGCGGGAGGTGAGCGGTGCGGGCCAGGAGTGCCTGCTCCGTTGTGGTGGCGTGGCCGCTGTGGACGCGGCGCATGAGCTGGTCGAGGGCGTCGGCGAGGCTTGCTTCGTACTGCTCGGCGTCACCGTGGTTGCCGTCAACGGCCTGGGTGCGGATGTGCTGCCAGGTGCGTTCGTCGAAGGGCCGGTGGACGTGGTCGCGGTGGATCCACGGGATCTCGGTGAGTTCACCGTCGGGGAGGCGGACCCAGATCTGGCGCACGTCGTGGGGGTTGTAGTGGATTTCCCATTTCCCGCCGCGGCCGGCGACGGGGGATGCCTGGCCGCGGTGCGGGGCGAGGAGGTCCGCGTCGTAGGTGCGGTGGTGGATGGTGATGCCGGCGGGGGTGATGGCCTGCCAGCGCACGGGGAGCAGTTCGAGGTAGTCGTGCCCGGTCAACGGGACGGGCACGTATCCGGCGACGGCGACGAGCGCGGCCCACATCTGGTTCGGGGTGAGGGCCTTCCTGGGCATCATCGGGTGGCGCAGCCCTTCGTGGGGCCGGTGGTGGTAGTGCACCAGCCACTCATCGAGGAGGTCCTGCAGCTGGGTGACGCTGTAGCAGGCGTCTTTCTCGGTGTCGGGGCCGCGGCGGGTGACGTCGGATCCGGTGTAGCCGGGCAGGTGCTGGCAGAACAGGGCGTTGATGGAGCCGAAGGTGCGCTCGACGATGCCCTTCGCGGTGGGGGCGCGGGGCGGGGCGGGCTGGACGCTGATGCCGAGGCTCTCGCAGGCGGCGGTGAACGCGGCGGAGACGAAGACTTTGCCGCGGTCGACGACGATTGTCTCGGGCAGGACGACCGGCCGGGCCGCCGCACCGGCCAGACGCTCGTCCAGCGTGGCCAGCCGTTGGTGGGGGAGTGCGCGGGCGTGGTCCATGCGCAGGATGTCCGGCCAGGTTGGCCTGGCGGGGTGCGGGACGGCCATCTCCGCGAGCAGCAGGGCTGCGTCCACGGCTTTGGTCGCGCTGGGGCACAGCACGGCGGCCAGGATGGCGCGGGTGGCGACGTCGACGGCGATGGTCAGCTCGGGCCGGGCCAGGTGCCCGTCGTCGAAGAGGGCCAGGACATCCAGGCGGGTGGTGTCGATCTGGACCTGCTCGCCCGGCCGCAGCGCCATGGCGGGGGTGAAGGCCCGCCCCTCGACACTCGCGGGCACCTGCCGCACCGGACCGCTGGGCAGTTCGCCGGGGCGGGCGAGTGTGGTGACGAGCCGGTACAGCGTGGCCTGGGACGGCACGGGCACCGTACCGGGGCCGTGCTGATCTTCGAGGATCTGGTTGATGAGCGGGAACAGGCCGTTGATGGTGCCTTTGGAGCGCCCGCGCCGGCGGCGCAGCGCTTCACGGACGGCGGCGACGACCCGTTCGTCGGACCGCCCGGTAGGGCTGGAGGAGCGGGTGGTGCGGTGGTCCAGGAGCCCCCACAGGCCCTGCTTGCGATAAGCGAGCCGCATGCGCTGCACCGTGGTGCGCGACACCCGCCCGAACCCGAGCGCGGTCAGCTCCTCGGCCTTGGCCT
This sequence comes from Streptomyces globisporus, assembly GCF_003501885.1. Classification (GTDB taxonomy): domain Bacteria; phylum Actinomycetota; class Actinomycetes; order Streptomycetales; family Streptomycetaceae; genus Streptomyces; species Streptomyces globisporus_D. The sequence continues at coordinate 1,905 of NZ_QWFA01000217.1, read as the reverse complement.
GTTCCCGCTCGGCCAGCGTGTGCCGCTCTGGGTCGTACTGCTCACGCACCGCTCCAGTGCTGCCGGGCCCGCCGGCAAGGCCGCATTCGACTTCCCGCACGTGCCGCTGCCAGGCCAGGGCCTTCTCACGTGCCGCGGCGGGGGCGGTCTCGAACAGCCCCCACTGCGGGGCCGCCTGCGGTACATCGGCTCCGATGACGCTGAAGCCGGGATCGGCGAACAGGTACCCGGCGAGCACCGCCTCGCCACCGCCGTCCGGGCCGACGAGGTGAATGGTTTGCCCGGACAGGGCGACCACCTGCCACTTCACACCGCGGAACCTGACCTGCGCCCCGGCCTTCACCGACGGCCGGGCGTTGCGCCGCGCGGTCACCGAGCCCCTCCCACAGTGTCCGGACCAGGGCCGTTCCAGCCCGCGGGACCGACCAGGACGCGTTCGTGCAGCGGTGTCTCCAGGTCTGCCGTCACCCGCCCGTGCCATAGGGCGTGGAAGACCACCGGCAGGACCTCGATCGGGTCACCGGCTGCTTCGACGCCCTCGATCAGCGGCCGCGGCCGCGCGAACGCCTCCACCGCCGCAGGTGTCAGGCCTGGGCGGCCGGCGTTGCGGGGGTGGCGGTAGCCGGCCAGCCATTTCAGATTGGCGGCCAGGGCGTCGTCGAGCGGCGCAAGACGTTGGTAGGTCCAGCCGATCTCCTCACACGCCGCGCTCACTGCTTCGGCGGCCTTCACCGCCCGGTCGCCACCGGCCTCCATGTGGCTGGGGCAGTCGGCCAGCAGACCCGTGCCGTCGCGGTACCGGGCGAACAGCTGCGGCACCCAGGAACGCACCCGCCCCCGCTCCTCGCGCCACAGCAACCGCACCGGGCGCCCCGCGAGCCCGGTCACATCGGGGTCGCGGTCCAGGACCATCAGCTGGGTGCGCATCGCGTTCGACCCGGCCACCACGTGCCGCCCGGTGGTCGCCGACCACCACAGCCCCGGCCCCCAGCGGCGCCCCGGGATCACCGGGAACGCCGACACCGGTCGCAACTCCTCGAATCCCACGGTCATGGCGGCATCCGCCCACCGCTGCTGAACCGACTGCCCCACCGGATCGAGGAACACCGCCTCGAACCCGCTGCGGCGATCCACGGCTGCTCGTCCTGTCCGGCCCCCGGGCCGGGCGGCCTCTCCTGTGCTGATCACCCGCGTCAGCCAAGCCGCTCCTACTGACAGGTGCCGCCGTTTTCAGGGTTTCTGCCACAAACGAGTGCCGTATCAGCTAACAGGCGATGCGCCCGGTCCCGCCTTGCTCTCAGCCGTCCTCTTCCTGGCCACCTGCCGTCAGCATCCTCCTCAGTGTCCCGGGGGACATATCCGCCCACCGGGCCACCTCCTCCAACGGCACCCCGCCGTTCACCGCCGCCACCGCGGTCCGCTTCCAGGCCGCCTCGACCAGACCAGCACTGCGACCGAGGCCTTGCAGCAGCTGCCGGGCGACCTCGGCGGTCGGCCCGCTCTGCACGCCCCGCAGCTGCAGCAACTGCTCCTCGGCACTACCGAGGAGACTGCCGATCCGCATCCGCTGCTCGGCCGGCACCACCGCCCGCCACATCGTCCCCGAACCGGGTGCCTTCTTCTCCTTGCCCAGCACCCGCAACTGCCCCGCCATCGGCACCGGCTGATGCTCCCGGCGCAGCCACCAGGGGTCGTTGTCATATCCGGGAGGCCCACCGGCCCCACGGCGCAACCGGATCACGCTGCCCATCCACGCGATCAGCGGACCGCCATGGTCCGCCGCAGCCAGCGGCCCCAGCCACTCCCGCCCCACCCGCTCACCGAGCCGACGGCAGAACAACCCGTCGACGGGCAGCACTCGCGGCTGCCCGGCACCGCTGTTCCACCCACACCTCGGTGAGCGGG
>NZ_QWFA01000216.1 GCF_003501885.1 Streptomyces globisporus | reverse complement strand
CCGCATGCCCCACAGCCACCGCCCCCAACGGATCCCACGACGAAGGAAGCGACAGCACCTCCCGCACCACCGGCCGGCAGAACATCGTCGACGACACCCACGCCGACCCCAACCGCTCACCCGCCAGCGCCACCAGGAAGTTCTGCACCCCGGCCCCCGCCGCGACCACGAACATCTCGCGCTCCGCGGTGTCCCGCCGCTCGTCCCCGTACGTATGGGAGCCGTCCATCACCAGGCACGGCACCACCAGATACGGCGCGTTGCGCAGCACATCCCCGCGCCGCACCCGCTTGGCGATCGACTCCTCGCTCTTCCCGTCGCGCCGCAGATCCTCGATCCACGCCTCCCGCATGGCGTCGAGCAACCGCGTCCGCGACTCGGCGGACTCCAGCAGCACGAACCGCCACGGCGTCGTGTGATGAGGCGCGGGCGCGGTGACGGCAGCCGCCACGGCGCGCCGCACCGCCCCCGGATCCACCGGCTCGTCGCTGAACTCGCGCACCGTACGTCGCAGCGTCACCGCTTCGCGCACGGCCTCGGACGTACCCAGCCGGAACATGTCATCGGCAGCACTCCGCACGAGCGCACGAGCACCGGGCTCATCGTCCCCGGCGGAGGCCACCACGGACGACAACCCCCGGACCACCGCCACCGGCAGCCCCTCCGCCTTGCCCTTGACGAGATCCCCGGCCGAGGCCAGCTCGTCCGCCGTCGCCACGACCGTGGCGCTGAGCGGATTGCCGTACGCGTCCGCCCCGCCCCGCAGATCGTCCAGCACCCGCACCCCGGCCGCACCGATCGCGACGTCGGTCAGTCCGTTGCGCCAGGGCCGCCCGAAGGTGTCCGTGACGACGACGCCGACCTCGACGCCGAGGATGTCCCGCAGCCCGTCCCGGATGGTCCGGGCGGAGGCGTCGGGATCCTCGGGCAGCAGGAGCACGGTCCCGGCGGGCGTGTTGGACGCGTCGACTCCGGCGGCGGCCATGACCAGCCCCTGCCGGTTCTCCACGATCCGGAGCGTGCCGCGCCGGGCGACGACCCGCACGGTCTCGGCGTCGATGGCGGCCTCACGGTCCGCGGCCTCGACGATCCGGCCCTCGGCCTTGGAGACGATCTTCGAGGTGACGAGCAGGACGTCCCCGTCGACGAGCCCCGGCTCGGCGGCGGCGATCAGCTTGGCGAGATCGTCACCGTCCCGTACCTCGGGCATCCCGCCCACGGCCCACACACGAAAGGAAGGCACGGCCCCGGGCGAACCGCCCACGCCCTCACCAGTCTCGTCCGGGATCCCGCCCCCGGCCTCGGGGACCGCACTCACGCCCGGACCTCCTCGGCCAGCGCCAGCGCCTGCCGGGCCATCTCAGCGGTCGCGTCCACGTCCGTCATCATCAGCGGCACCGCCCGGCAGCGGATCCCCGCCGCCTCCACCTCCTCGACCGCACCCGCGTCCACCGTGTCCACCAGCCACCCGTCCAGCAGCCCCGACCCGTAGTGCCGGGCCACGGCCGATGCCGTCGACTCGACGCCCACCGCGGCGAGCACCTTGTCCGCCATCCCGCGCACGGGCGCGTCCCCGACGATGGGGGAGAGGCCGACGACCGGCACGCCCGCCTCGGCGATGGCCTCGCGGATCCCGGGCACGGCGAGGATGGTGCCGACGGACACCACCGGGTTCGACGGCGGGAAGACGATGACATCCGCGGCGCCGATGGCCTCCAGCACCCCCGGGGCCGGCTTGGCCTGCTCCGCCCCGACCGGCACGATCGCCCGCGCCTCGACGGAGGCGCGCAGCTTCACCCAGTACTCCTGGAAGTGGATCGCCTTGCTCTCGCCGTCCATCTCGACGGCGACATGCGTCTCGACCCGGTCGTCGGACATGGGGAGCAGCCGCACGCCCGGCTGCCAGCGGGCGCAGAGCGCCTCGGTGACCGCGCTGAGCGGGTAGCCCGCGCCGAGCATCTGCGTACGGACGATGTGGGTCGCGAAGTCGCGGTCGCCGAGCCCGAACCACTCGGGGCCCACGCCGTACGCCGCGAGCTCCTCCTTGACCTGGAAGGTCTCGTGGGTACGCCCCCAGCCCTGCTCCTCGTTGATGCCACCGCCGAGGGTGTACATCACGGTGTCGAGGTCGGGGCAGACCTTCAGCCCGAACAGATGGATGTCATCACCCGTGTTGCCGATCACCGTGATGTCCGCGTCGGGCGCGGCCTGCTTGAGGCCGCGAAGGAAGCGGGCACCACCGATGCCACCGGCCAGAACAACAATGCGCATGCACAGCAGTTTGTCAGGCGGGTACGGCGTCCACGGCCGTCGGGGCGCTTTGGCTCGGGTGCATCGGCATCTCGGTCAGGCCCGGGTAGTAGATGTGCAGACTCACGGCCGGTTCGAGCGAATCGTTGACCACTTCGTGGACGTACCCCGGGGCGAAGGACCGCTGCGCACCCGCGCCGAGGGACCGCGTCCCGCGCTCGGTGTGCTCGGTCAACTCGCCTTCCAGGACCGTCAGGACGCCGGCGGAGAGGCCGTGGTCGTGACGTCCGCTGCCCTGTCCGGGCACCCAGCTGAGCAGCCACACCTCGTAGCCGGGGCCCTGGTGCAGGCGGTGGTACCAGCGGGAGACGGAGTCGTACTGGACGATCCCGGCCCACCGTGCGCGGTCGGCCGCGATGGAGCGCGCCAGGCCGACGAACTCGGAGACGGTGGAGGGGTGCTCGCGGGCGGGCTGCAGGAGGTGCTGGACCTCAAGGATGTCGCCGGCGATCTGAAGGTCGCTGTCGCTGTTCATTGCTGCGGTGGTTCCTCGGCATGGGGGGTGCACGTGCGGGGAGTCACGATGACTGCGGGGAGGAGCGGAAACGAAGAAAAACGCTCGACCGGAGAGCCGGAGAGGCTGGATCAGAGCTGGAGCGCTACGGCATCAACAGCTGTGACAGCTGGAACAGCAACAGCGAGCCTGGACAGCGCTACGGAACCCACGGATGTGGGTGACGTGCAGGGCTGCGGTCGCTGGCATGAAATCAAGGAGACCGGCTCGGCCGTCCGCTGTCAACCCAATGCCCGACATGGGGGCAATGTTTCACCCCATCCGGTCGTCGGGTTCGGAGAAAGGTTTATGCACCCAGGGGCGGGGACATGTGGCGCATCATCCGTGCCTTCAAACGCGGCTGACGCTCCGTGACCTGACTGTGATCTTGGTCGCTTCGGTGATCGAATCGCAACACAAGGCCGACCCCGTTCGTCTTCATCGGGAGAGGGGGCGGGGTCGTGGAGCCCGTGGCATATGTCAGATTTTTGCTGATTTGAACACTTACCGCATACGCTTGGTTCCGCAGAGTGAATCCCTGGGCCAATAGCAGATCCTCGCTTGACTGTCCCAGAGCTACAGATTTGTAATTTCACTCGTGTCGTTCAGCCGCAAAAGGCTGCATCACGGGACGCAAGAGACAGACGAGGGGCGCACATGACCGAGCTGTTCCAGCAACTGCTGGTCGAGGACGCGGACGAGGAACTCGGCTGGCAGGAGCGCGCACTGTGCGCCCAGACCGATCCCGAGTCCTTCTTTCCCGAGAAGGGCGGATCCACCCGCGAGGCCAAGAAGGTCTGCCTCGCCTGTGAGGTGCGTTCGGAATGCCTCGAGTACGCCCTCTCCAACGACGAACGCTTCGGCATCTGGGGTGGGCTCTCCGAGCGGGAGCGACGACGCCTGAAGAAGGCCGCGATCTGACACGAGGCCGCCCGCCGGCACCCGCCGGACCGGCCGAGCCGCCGTCCGCCATCCGGCAGACCGGCCGAAGCCGCCCCTCTCACCATCTCCGACGGCCCGTCCGCCGCCCCCTCCCCCCGGGGCCGGTGGACGGGCCGTCGGCAGGTCCGGGCCCGTCCCCTTCACCGGCTCGGACCCCCGCCACCTGTCCGTACCGTTAGTGTGGGGCCCCGTCCGAGACGCGCCAACGCCCCGCCGGGGCGCGCGTGTACACCGATGCAGCCCCCGGGGACGCCCCCGGACCCGGCCGGAGGGCCCGTACCTCGATGTCCGTGCACAGCCACTCGGCGGCGCCGAACGCGGCCGCCGCCGCCCCAGAGTTCCCCCGGCACGTCGTCACCGCCGTGCTCGTCTCCCACGACGGCGCCCGCTGGCTGCCCGACGTGCTGGCCGGGCTGCTCGGGCAGGAACGCCCCGTACAGAACGTCATCGCCGCCGACACCGGAAGCGCCGACGACTCGGCCCGGCTGGTCACCGAGGCGCTCGGCGACGAACGCGTCCTGCACCTGGCACGCCGTACGAGCTTCGGCACGGCCGTCGACGAGGCGGCCCGCACGGCCGGGATCCTGACCCCGGACGACCTGCCGTACCTCAAGCGCCCCAGCGGCTGGGACCCGCAGACCAGGACCTGGGTCGACGAGAACTACGACCTCCCCGAGCTGCCCCACGGCGAACCGGTCCAGTGGCTCTGGCTGCTGCACGACGACTGCGCACCCGAGCCGGACGCGCTCGCCGAGATGCTGCGCGTCGTCGACAACGACAAGCACGCCACGATCGTCGGCCCCAAGCTGCGCGGCTGGTACGACCGCAAGCAGCTCCTCGAAGTCGGCGTCTCCATCGCCAACAGCGGACGCCGCTGGACCGGCCTGGACCGCCGCGAGCAGGACCAGGGCCAGCACGACCAGGTCCGTACCGTCCTGTCCGTCTCCTCCGCCGGCATGCTCATCCGCCGCGACGTCTACGAGGAGCTCGGCGGCTTCGACCGCAGGCTCCCCCTGATGCGCGACGACGTCGACCTCTGCTGGCGTGCCCACCTGGCAGGACACCGGGTCCTCGTCGCCCCGGACGCCGTCCTGCGGCACGCCGAGGCATCCGCCCGCGAACGCCGCCCCATCGACTGCGCCGGCCGCTCCGTCGCCAGCCCGCACCGCGTCGACAAGGCGGGCGCGGTCTACACGATGCTCGTCAACGCCCGCGGCAAGGCCCTGCCCTGGGTCCTGCTCCGGCTCGTCGTCGGCACCCTCCTGCGTACCCTCGCCTACCTCGTCGGCAAGGTGCCGGGCCAGGCCCTCGACGAGGTCACCGGGCTGCTCGGCACCCTGCTGCGCCCCGGCCGCATCCTCGCCGCCCGCCGCAATCGCGGAAAGGGCGTCGTCGACGCCGCGGAGCTGCGCGCCCTGTTCCCGCCGCCCGGCGCCACCGTCCGGGCCACCGTCGACCAGGTCGCGGGCAACTTCGGCGGCCGTACGGACTCCGACTCGGGCGGCTCCCGCCACGGAGCCGTCGAATCCGGCCCCGGCGGCGACGACGCCGACTTCCTCGAAGTCGACCAGTTCGCCCGCCTCAAGCGCATCGGCCGCAAGCCCGGCCCCGTCCTCTTCGCCCTGCTCCTCGTCGTCTCGCTCATCGCCTGCCGCAACCTGCTCAGCGGCGGCGCACTCGCGGGCGGCGCACTGCTGCCCGTCCCCGCCGAGCTCGACTCGCTCTGGGGACGGTACGCGGACGCCTGGCACACGGTGGGCACCGGCGGCACCCAGACCGCACCGCCCTACCTCGCCCTGCTCGCCGCCCTGTCGGCCCTCTTCCTCGGCTCGACCGGACTCGCCGTCAGTGTGCTGCTGGTCTGCTCGATCCCGCTGGCCGGGGCCACCGCCTACTTCGCCTCCCGCCCGCTGCTCCCCTCCCGGCTGCTGCGCGCCTGGGCGAGCGTCGCGTACGCCTTCCTGCCCGCCGCGACCGGCGCCCTGGCCACCGGCCGCCTCGGCACCGCCGTCCTCCTCGTCCTCCTGCCGCTGATCGCCCGCGCGGGCGTCGCCGCCCACGGGCTGCGCGCCGACAGCGCGGCCGGGGAGCGCGGCAGCTGGCGCGCCACCTGGGCGTACACGCTGCTGCTGACCGTCACCATGGCGTTCACCCCGATCGTCTGGCCGCTCGCCGTGGTCCTCGGCCTCGGCGTGCTCGTGCTGCGGCGCGGCGACATCACGGCGTACGCGCTCCGCTTCGTCGCCGCCGTCGCCACCCCGGTCCTGGTCCTCGCCCCCTGGTCGCTGAGCCTCCTGACCAACCCGTCCGCGCTCCTGACCGAGGCGGGCCTGGACACCGGTACGGGCGAGGCCTCGGGCCTCGACCTGCTCGGCATCAGCCCCGGGGGCCCCGGCGCGGCGGGCGGCATCCTGCTGCTCGGCATCGTGCTGGCCGCGCTCGCCGCCCTGCTGCGCGAGGAGCGGCGGTTCGCCGTCCGCACCGCCTGGGCCGTCGCGCTCGTCGGCTTCCTCTTCGCCGCCGTCGCCAACGGATCCACCTGGGCCGGACCGGCCACCCTCGTCTACGGCACCGCCCTCATCGCCGCCGCCCTGGTCGGCGCGGACGGCGCCCGCATCCGGGTCGCCGAGCAGAGCTTCGGCTGGCGCCAGCCCGTGGCGGCCCTGATCGCGCTGGCCGCCGGACTGGCCCCGGTCCTGGCCGCGGCCGGCTGGATGATCGGCGGCGCCGACGGCCCGCTGGAGCGCCGCGACCCCGTCCAGGTCCCCGCGTTCGTCGCGGAGGAGAGCACCACCCGCGACCAGCCCCGCACCCTCATCCTCGGCGGCACCTCGCCCGACACCGTTTCGTACAGCCTGGTCCGCGGCTCGGGCGCCCGGCTCGGCGACGGCGAACTGACCGAGGCGGGCGGCAGCAACAGCCACCTCGACAAGGTCGTCGCCAACCTCGTCGCGGGCTCCGGCGCCGACCAGGGCGGCCAGCTCAGCGGCTTCGCGGTCCGCTACGTCCTCGTGCGGGACGGAGCACCGCGCGAGATGAGCCGGGTCCTCGACTCGACCCCCGGCCTCAGCCGTCTCAGCCAGCTCGACGGCAGCGCCCTGTGGCGGGTGGACCGCCAGGTCGCCCGCGTCATGATCACCCCGGCGTCCGGCGAGGGCGAGCACATCGCCGTCGGCTCGGCCGCCGTCGAGGCCCACTCCGAGATCCCGTCCGGCGAGGCGGGCCGGGTGCTGCGGATCGCGGACGCCGCCGACCCGGGCTGGACGGCCACGCTGGACGGCAAGCCGCTCACCCGCAAGACGGTCGACGGCTGGGCCCAGGGCTTCGAACTGCCCGCGGACGGCGGCCGTCTGGACCTCACCCACGACGCCCCGATCACCCACACCGCGTGGATCTGGGCCCAGATCGGGCTGCTGGTGGTCCTGGTGGTCATGGCCCTGCCGGGCCGCCGCCGGGAGATCGACGACGACCTGCCCGACGAGGCGCTCGCCGTCGCCGCCGAGCCGATCGACGGCGAGGGCCGCCGCGCCCGCAGGCTGCGCGCCGCGGCCCAGGCCGAGGCGGCGGCCGAGGAGGCCGGGAACGACGACCCGTCGCGGGCCGTGGACCCGGGGGAGTACATCCCGGCGCAGCAGTCCGCCGATCCGTACGCCGCGAACCCGCCGGCGCACGACCCGCAGGAGGCCACCGGCGGGTACGCGGCGGTCCCGCAGCAGCAGGCGGCCCCGCAGCAGTACGACGAATACGCACAGTGGGACGGGCAGCAGCCGACCGCCGACTACTACGCGACGTACCAGCAGCCGGACCCGTACGCCCAACAGCACCAGCAGCACCAGCAGGGCGCCGGCTACCAGGACGCCTACGGAGTCCAGGACCCGTACGCACAGCAGTACGGCGACCAGGGCGCGTACAACGGCCAGGGTGCCGCGTACGACAACCAGGGCGCGTACGACGAGTACGGCCAGTACATCGGCGGGCAGCAGCACCAGCAGCACCCGTACACCGAGAACGGTGAACAGACCGACCCCCCGGCCCCGGGTCAGGCCCCGTGGCAGACCGGTAACGCATCGCGAGGCGAGTCCGAGTGAAGTCCACCCACCTGTCCCTGATCGCGGGCGCCGCCGTCCTGGCCGCCGTCACCGGATTCGCCACGGTCACCGCGCCCGGCGCCCCGGCCGAGTCCGCCGCGAAGTCCGCCGCGCTGCTGCCGGTCGAGCGGGCCGGCCTGGTCTGCCCGGCGCCCAGCAACTCCGACCTCGCCGAGACGCAGTACACCGCGTTCACCCCGGCGGGCGAGGGCGGCGAGGCCAAGGGCGCCGCCGAGCTGAAGCCGGCGCTGCCGATCGTGGACGACGAGGACGAGACCGACCCGAAGAAGGCCAAGAAGGCCGAGGAAGCGGCGGAGAAGGCGAAGGCGAAGGCCGAGAAGCCGGTCCTCGCCGTGAAGGAGCCCGGAAAGCCGGTCGTCGCGGAGGCGAACGGATCCAGCGCCCCGGCCCTCGTCGGCACGGCCACGGGCAAGCTGGCCCCCGGCTGGGCCGCGCAGCAGACCACCGAGGTCAGCGCGGGCGGCTCCCGCGGACTCCTCGGGGTCAGCTGCACCGCCCCCGACACGGACTTCTGGTTCCCGGGCGCGAGCACCGCCAAGTCCCGCCAGGACTACATCCACCTCACCAACCCCGACGACACCGGCGCCGTGGCCGACATCGAGCTGTACGGCCCCGAGGGCGCGCTCAAGTCCGACGTCGGCGACGGCATCACCGTGCCCGCCCGCTCCAGCGTCGCCGTCCTGCTGTCCACCCTCACCTCGGAGGCCGTCGACCAGCTGACCGCCCACGTCACCACCCGCTCGGGGCGGATCGGGGCGGTCGTCATGAGCGCCGACGACAGGGCGGGCAGCGACTGGATCACCGCGTCCGAAGACCCCTCCGGCACGCTGGTGATGCCGGGCATCCCGGCCGACGCCACCTCCGTACAGCTGGTGGCGTTCGCGCCCGGCGAGGACGACGCGGACGTGAAGGTCCAGCTCATGGGGAAGAACGCGACGTTCTCCCCGGCAGGCAATGCCACCCTGCACATCAAGTCCTCGATGACGGCCGCCGTCGACCTCAAGGACCTCACCCGCGGCGAGCCCGGCTCCCTGCGCCTGAGCCCCGTCCGGAAGGACCGGGCGACCCCGATCGTGGCCGCGCTGCGTGTGGTCCGGGGCAAGGGCGACAAGCAGGAGATCGCCTACATCCCCGCCACCGGGCCCGTCGGCGCCCGGGCGACCGTCCCGGACAACCGGGCCAAGGGCTCGACGCTGTCCCTGACCGCGCCGGGGGCCACGGCCAAGGTGAAGGTCACCGCGTCGGCGGGCAGCGGCGGCGGCGAACCGGCCGTCGAGACGTACACCGTCAAGGCCGGTACGACCCTCGCCGTCACCCCGAAGGCCCCGGAGGGCCTCAAGGGCTCCTACGCCCTGACCGTCGAGACGACATCGGGCGGCCCGGTCCACGCGTCGCGCTCCCTGGCGCTCGCCTCGGACGGCGTCCAGATGTTCACGGTGCAGACGCTCCCCGACGACCGCGGCATGGTCGAGGTCCCGTCAGCGCGCCAGGACCTCTCGGTCCTGGACGACTGAGGGCACCCGGTTCTGTCCTGAGCTCCTGGTCCTGCCGTGCCGGGGGCTCGGGCTCCCGGGCCAGTCCCTCACCCGTGCCGGGCCCCCGGGCCTCCGGACGTCAGTCCTGCCCGTAGCGGGGATCGACCGACTCGGGGGCCAGCCCCAGCAGCTCGGCGACCTGCTCGACGACGACCTCGTGCACGAGCAGGGCGCGCTCGTCACGGCTCTTGGTGCGGATCTCGACGGGCCGCCGGTAGACGACGATCTGCGCGGGCCGCCCCTTCTCCGCGGAGACCGCGCTGCCGAGCGGGACGACTTCCTCCGGAGTGCCGGGCACATCGAGGACGACGAAGTCGACCTCGGCCAGCTGGGGCCAGCGCCGTTCCAGCCGCTCCACCGAGTCCTGGACCAGATCACGGAAGGTCTCGCCCCGGCTGGCCGACAGCGGCACCTGCGGCGGTGCGACCGGCCCGCGCATACCGCGGCCATGACGGTCACGGCGCCGGGGCCGCGGTTCGAACGGGTGGGGAGGTACGGGGCTGTCCATCACCGACGCAGCGTAACGCTCCGGGGACCGGGGCGATCGGTGGGACGACACGGCCGTGCCGACGGTCGGCGCGACGCGGCCGGGCCGACGTTCCGGCCTCACCGGGGGCGGGCGGGCGGCGGCCCCCGGAGGGGCCGGAACGCT
>NZ_QWFA01000215.1 GCF_003501885.1 Streptomyces globisporus | reverse complement strand
CCCTGGCCCGTCACCCGCGGCACCCCCGCCGAACCTGTCTCCGTCATGGTCCCCGTTCCCCCCGAACGCTTCCCGACCCCGACCCCGGCCCATCCTGCCGCTCACCGGCCGGGACACCGAGCAGTCCACACAATGGTTGCAACCCTTTGCAACTCTGGCGATGCCCAGCGGGTCCGTACAAGAGTGGCAGAAACACTGGACGCCGGGCTTCCCGGTCGCCCGGTGTCGCATGAGCATGGAGGGTGGTGCCGTGTCGGCGCAGCACCACCCTCCGTCGCTTCTCGCCGCTCGGTGACTACGCCGCGGACGGCCGGGCCCGTGCCACCACCGAGGCCAGATCCAGACTGTGCGGCAGCGTCCCGAACACCGCGCCCCCGTCCCCGCCGAGCCGCGACGCGCAGAACGCGTCGGCCACCTCCGGCGGAGCCCAGCGCACCAGCAGCGAACCCTGGAGCACCAGCGCGAACCGCTCCACCAGCCGCCGCGCCCGCGCCTCGATGCCGTCCAGATCGGCCAGCTCCGTCAGCAGCCCCTTGATCGCCGCGTCCAGCCGGTGATCCGCCCCCCGCGCCTGCCCGACCTCCCGCAGGAACGCGTCCAGCGCCCGCGGCTCCCGCTGGAGCGCCCGCAGCACATCCAGCGCCTGGACGTTCCCCGAGCCCTCCCAGATCGAGTTGAGCGGCGCCTCGCGCAGCAGCCGGGGCATCCCCGACTCCTCGACGTACCCGTTGCCGCCCAGGCACTCCAGCGCCTCGCCCACCACGGCGGTGCAGCGCTTGGTGACCCAGAACTTCGCGGCGGGCAGCGCGAGCCGCAGGAACGCCCGCTCCCCCTCGGTGTCCGCGTCGTACGCCGCCGCCAGCCGCATCGCCAGCACCGTCGCCGCCTCCGACTCCAGGGCCAGGTCGGCCAGGACGTTGCGCATCAGGGGCTTGTCGATCAGCGGCCCGCCGAACGCGCCGCGGTACGCGCTGTGATGGACCGCCTGCGCCACCGCCTGCCGCATCAGCCCCGCCGAACCCACCACGCAGTCGAGACGGGTGGCCGCCACCATCTCGATGATGGTGCGCACCCCGCGTCCCTCCTCGCCGACGAGCCGGGCCCAGGTCCCGTCGAACTCGACCTCGGCGGACGCGTTGGACCGGTTGCCCAGCTTGTCCTTCAGCCGCTGGATCAGGAACACGTTGCGCGTGCCGTCCGGGAGCACCCGCGGCACCAGGAAGCAGCTCAGCCCGCCCGGCGCCTGCGCCAGCACCAGGAAACCGTCCGACATCGGTGCCGAACAGAACCACTTGTGCCCGGTGATCAGGTACTCGCCGTCGCCGGACAGCGGTTCCGCCCGGGTCGTGTTGGACCGTACGTCGGTCCCGCCCTGCTTCTCCGTCATGCCCATCCCGAAGAGGACCCCGGCCTTCTCGCGCGGATTCCGCAGCCCCTCCACGTACGTGTGCGAGGTCAGCAGCGGCTCCCACACGGCGGCCAGCGCCGGATCGGTGCGCAGCGCGGGCACCGCGGCATGCGTCATCGACAGCGGGCAGCCATGCCCCGCCTCGGCCTGCGTCCACACCAGGAACCCCGCCGCACGCCGGACATGACCGGCCGGCCGCCCCCAGGCGTCCGTCAGCCCGGCGGACACGGCATGGCCCAGCAGCCGGTGCCAGGACGGATGGAACTCCACCTCGTCGACGCGATGCCCGTAACGGTCATGTGTCCGCAGAACGGGCGGGTGCCCGTTCGCCTGCGCACCCCACTCCTGGGCCTGGGCGGAGCCCGCGGCCCGGCCGAGTTCGCCCAGCTCCTCCAGCGCCACGGGCAGGATCCCGGGCTCGATGTGCCGCTCGACGGCCTCGGACAGGACCCGGTCGGTGGCGAAGACGTCATGGCCGACCAGCGGCGGAACCTGATTGGTCACGGTGTGGGTGGTGGCTGCCATACGGATACGGTAAGGAGGTGCAGGCAGCAAATGAAACACCCGAGCGGCCGTCGGGCCGGCTCCACCGGGCGCGAGTGCTCTACCGCAACGTCTCCAAACGGCGCATGGCGTGGCACTTGCTCAAGGACACCGTCAACTCGTGCATCGAGTACCGCATTCTGGGCCTCGCTGCCGAGGCGGCGTTCTTCACTCTGCTCTCGCTGCCCCCGCTGCTGCTCGGCATGATCGGACTGCTCGGTTACGTCGACGAGTGGACGACCACCACCACCGTCGCCTCCATCGAGCGCAACATCCTCTCCGCCTCCCAGACGGTGCTGTCCGAGCGCGGGGTCAACGACTTCGCCAAACCGCTGCTCGCCGACGTCACGACCGGGGCCCGCCCCGACGTCATCTCCCTCGGCTTCGCCATCGCCCTGTGGTCGGGCTCCCGTGCGGTCAACGTCTTCATCGACACCATCACCGTGATGTACGGCCTCGACGGCCACCGCGGCATCGTCAAGACCCGCCTGCTCGCCTTCCTGCTGTACGTCGTCGCCCTGCTGCTCGGGGCGGTGGTGCTGCCGCTGCTGGTCGTCGGCCCGGACCGGGTGGTCGAGTTCGTGCCCTGGGGGACCGAGGTCATAGCCGTCCTGTACTGGCCGCTCGTCATACTGCTCACCATCGCGTTCCTCACGACGCTCTACCACGTGTCCGTTCCCGTCCGTTCGCCCTGGATCGAGGACGTTCCCGGGGCGCTGGTGGCGCTCGGCATGTGGGTCCTCGGCAGCTTCCTGCTCCGGATCTACCTGACCAGCACGGTCGAGGGCCCGACCATCTACGGCTCCTTGGCGGCACCGATCGCCGTGCTGCTGTGGATCGGCATCTCCGCCTTCGCGGTCCTGGTCGGCGCCGCGGTCAACGCGGCCATCGACCGGGTGTGGCCCTCGCTCGCCACGGCCGCCGCCCGCGAGGCCACCGAACGCGTCAGGGCCGCGCAGGCCGCCGAGTTCGTCGCCCGCACCCGCTCGGCCGCCTACGACGGCACGGACGACGACGATGACGAGGACGACGGCCCCGCGTACATGCCCTCCGAGTTCCCCGAGCGCTGGTCCCGATTCCTGCCGCCCGACGACGTGAAGTCCCGGCTGCACGCGACCTGGGAGAAGGAGTCCAAGGACGCGAAGGAGCCCAGGGAGCCGACGGAGTCCGCAGAGGCCAAGGAACCGCCCACCCGCTGACCGCGCTAGCGTGGAGACATGCCCCGGCGACACCAGCGGTACCAGGAGCGGCCCTCCCGCCTGGACGGGGCCGTCGTCTGGACCCTCGACGTCCCGCAGGGCCCGGAGCAGCCGGCCCGGTCCGTGCTCCCCGACGGCTGCATGGACCTGATCTGGACCGCCGGCCGCCTGGTCGTCGCCGGGCCCGACACCCACGCGTTCGAGGTCGACCCGCGCAACCGGGGCTCCTGCGCAGCGATCCGGTTCGCGCCCGGCATCGCCCCCGTCCTCCTCGGCGTACCGGCGCACGAACTGCGCGACCACCGGGTCGAGCTGACCGCGCTCTGGCCCCGCGGAGCCGTCGCGGCGCTCACCGGCCGGCTCGCCCGGTCCGCCGACTCCGCCGCCACCCTGGAGGAGTTCGCGCTCGCCAGATCCGCCGACACCGGACCGCCCGACCCGCTGACGGCGGCCGTCGCCGAGGGGCTGCGGCGCGGCAGGAGCGTCGCGTCGACGGCCGCCGAGGTCGGCCTCGGCGCCCGCCAGCTGCACCGCCGCTCCCTGGCCGCCTTCGGCTACGGCCCGAAGACGCTGGCCCGGATCCTCCGCCTGCAACGCGCCCTGGCCCTGGTCCGCACCGGTCTGCCCTACGCCGATGCGGCCTGCGCGGCGGGCTGCACCGACCAGGCGCACCTGGCCCGCGAGATGCGCGACCTGGCCGGGACGACCCTCGGGGCCTACTTCGCGGCGGGGGGCGCGGAGGCGAACAGCGACACCCCGCACCTGTCAGGGTCCAGCACCACCGCGTAGCGCTGCCCCCACTCCGCGTCCCACGGCTTCATGTGCCCGGTGTACCCGGCGCCGACCAGCTCCGCGTACAACGCGTCCACCTCCGCCGGACTGTCGCAGACGAATGCCAGGGCGACCCGCTCACCCCCGCCCGCCGGGCGCTGCCAGTCCGGGTCGAACGAGGCGATGACCTCCTCCGTGTCCCACAGCAGCCGCTGCCCGCCCGGCAGGGCCACCTCGACATGGGGCGCGGACTCCGCCCCGTCGGGGATGTCGAGACCGAGCCGCCGGTAGAAGGCGAGCGAGGCCGCGAGGTCGGAGGTGATGATGCTGATGGCGTCGAGTCGTGGAGTCATGCCCCGACCGTATGCAGGCGGCACCGCCGCCGTCTTGTACGAATCGGTCATCCGCGGGTTCACTCCGGGGCTCACCCCAGGCAGTGCGCCGGCGACGTCCCCGGATCGGTCAGAGCCAGACCCAGGGCAGCCCGCTCCGTGACCCACCGCGTCGGGCGGTGGCGCGGATCGCCCGTCGAGGCGTGCAGGGCCCGCTGCAGCGCCAGCATCCGTACGGCCCCGATCCGCTCGCCCCACGCCAGCGGCCCGGCCGGATAGCCGAGGCCCGTGGTCACCGCGAGATCGATGTCGGCGGGCGCGGCAAGGGAGCGCTCCGCGATCGAGCAGCCGACCGCGACGACCGAGGACAGCAGCCGCTGCGCGACCGAGCCCGCGGTGTCCCGCACCACCGACACCCCGTGCGGCTCCTCGCCCCCGGCCGCCCGTGCCAGCACCGCCCGAGCGTCCCGGGCGGCCGCCGGATCACCGGCCGCCGTCACCGCGAGGACCCGCCGCCGCCCCGCCGAAGGCAGCACCTCCACGCCGAACGTACGCTCCCGGGGCAGCCCGCCCTCCGCGACCGCCGCCGACACCGGCGTCCCCCAGACGGGCACCAGCACCACGGCCTCCGCCGACGGCCCCGCGCCCCGCTCGACGCGGACCCCCGCCGCCTCCAGCGACGCGGTCAGCTCCTCCTCGTAGGACGCCGTCTCCGGCCGCCCGGCCGAGGCCAGGAACACCGGGCGATCCGCGTCCCCGCTGACCGGGCTCTCCGGTGCGGGGCCGGACGCCCCGTCGCCGTACGCGTACCAGCCCCGGCCCGTCTTACGGCCGTGCAGCCCGGCCACCACCCGGTTCGGGGTCAGGAAGGACGGACGCAGCCGGTCCTCGTACCGGAAGCCCTGCCAGATCGAGTCGATCACCGCGGCCGTCACGTCGAGACCGGTCAGGTCCATCAGTTCGAAGGGGCCCATGCGCAGCCCCAGCACGTCCCGGGCGATCCGGTCGATCTCCGCCGGGTCCGCCACCGACTCCTCCAGCAGCGCGAGCGCCTCGGTCACCAGCCCCCGGCCGGCGTGGTTGACCAGGAAGCCGGGGGTGTCGGCGACGGTCACCGCCCGGTGCCCGCAGCCCTCCACCAACTCGGCGAGCAGGACCGGGATCTCCGGGCGGGTGGCCGCGCCCGGCACCACCTCGACGATCCGCATCAGCGGCACCGGGTTGAAGAAGTGCAGCCCGGCCAGGCGGGAGGGGTCCCGGAGCGTCGCCGCGATCCGGGTGACCGACAGGGACGAGGTGTTCGTCGCGAAGACGGCGGAGCCGGGCAGCGCCCGCTCCAGCCTCCCGAACACCTCGGCCTTGGTCTCCAGATCCTCCCGGACCGCCTCGATCACCAGCTCGACGTCCGGGCCCGCCGCCCACGGCTCGGCGAGCGGCACCAGCCGCGCCACCGCCGCGTCCCGGTCGGCGGCGGTCGTCCGGCCCTTCGCGACCGCCCGGTCGAGCATCGACGCGATGAAGTCCACGGCCTCCTTCACCGCCTCGGGCCGTACGTCACCCAGCTCCACGGTGTGTCCCGCGCTCGCCGCCCACTGGGCGATGCCCCGGCCCATGGCCCCGGCTCCGACGATCCTGATACGCATGGCAGTTACGGCCTTTCAGCGGAGGTAGACACGGTTCGGGTCGACATCGTCGCGCAGGAGCCGCAGCTCCGCGGAGGTCGGCGGGGCCGTCGTCGCGAGCCGGTCGGCGGTCTTCAGCCCCCAGCCGGTCGCGGCCCGCACCTGCTCGACGCTCACCCCGGGATGCACGGCGACCAGCCGCAGCTCGTCCCCGACCCCCGCCCGGGCGAGGACGCCCAGCTCGGTGATGACCCGGGTGACCCCGGCGCCGAGCGGGCGGATGCCGTCCGCGAGCGCCCGGTCGGGACCCGGCGTCGTACAGAAGTCGAGCACGGCGGCGAAGGAGCGCGGGGTGTGGCGGCGCATCACCACGAACACCTCCCGGGCGTTCGCCATCACCTCGACCGCACCCCCGGAACCCGGCAGCCGCACCGACGGGCTCTCCCACTCCCCGATGACCGAGGTGTTGAGGTTGCCCCACCGGTCGATCTGCGCGGCCCCCAGGAAGCCGACGTCGATGTGCCCGCCCTGGAGCACCGAGCCGAACAGCGTGGCCATGGACACCACCGCCTCGGCCCCCGTGATCAGGACGGCGTCCGCGATGGTCTCCGGCAGATGGGACGGGTGCGCCCCGCAGACCCCGGACTCGTACACCACCTCAAGGCCCGGAGCGACGGTCAGCCGCGCCAGCTCGGTCGCGAGCGTCGGCAGCCCGATCCCCGCGAACACCGTGCGCCGACCGGCCAGTTCGCGCGCGGCGACGACGGAGAGCAGTTCGGAGGAGGTGACGGGCCGCGAGGCGCCGGCCCGGTCCCCGCTCACAGCCGCCTCCCGTAGTCCACCGACCCGCTCGGCGCCTCGCCGACCGCCAGTCCCGCCCAGACCTCCTCGCCCAGCTTCGCCACGTACGCCGCGTGGTCGGCGGTCCCGTACACCCACTCCTCCAGCCATCCCCGCAGTCGCGCCGGGTCCTTGCTGATCGCGGACCAGGCCCGGTAGAAGGCGTTGTCCCGGTCGTAGTAGCCCTGAGCGAACGACGGGTGCGCCCCGCGCGGGCAGACCACCACCGCGTCCACCGCGTGGGCGGGGACGAGCGTGCGGTTCGGATCCGCGCGGATCACCTCGTCCGCCACCAGCTCCTCCACCACCACGACCGCCTTCTCCGCCGCGTACACCGCCTCGGCCTGGACGCCGGTCAGCCCCCAGATCTGGGTGTTGCCCCGGCGGTCGGCACGCTGGGCGTGGATGAACGTCACGTCCGGGTGGACGGGCGGTACGACGTAGATGTCCTCGGTGGAGCCGTCGGCGGCCGGGTAGGGCGAAGCCACCTTGCGGATAGCGGGGTTGACCGACGGCAGGTCGCTGCCCGCGTAACTGCGCAGGGGATAGAAGGGCAGCCGCTGCGCACCGGCGAGATACCGGCACACCATCCCGTAGTGGCTGTACTCCTCGAACACCAGCGGCCCGGGATCGGCGTGCTCGATCCGCCGCCGCAGCTCACCGAGCGAACCGGCGGAGGAGTTGCCCACGAACGAGGAGACCAGCCGCGTCACGCATCCGGCGGCCAGCATCTGGTCCACCACGATGTCCGCCGTCATCCGGACGACCGTGAGATCCCGGCGGCCCTGCCGGATGATCTCGTGCCCGGCGGCGGTCGGGATGAGATGCGTGAACCCTTCGAGGCTCACGGTGTCCCCGTCATGGACGAACGCGGCGACGGCCTCCCGCATCGACATGACCTTGCCGGCTCCGGCCGTCCGCTCCACCGTGCCCCTCACCCTCCGTATGCGCCGACCCCACGGTGTCAGTGCCATTGATGGCTGTCCAATACCGAATTAAGGTCGGATCGAGACGCCAGGAGTATCAATATGGAACTACGCCACCTCAACGCCTTCCTCGCCGTCGCCGAGGAACTGCATTTCGGGCGGGCCGCCAAGCGGCTCCAGATGGCCCAGCCCCCGCTGAGCCAGCAGATCCGCCAGCTGGAGAAGGAGCTCGGCGTCCAGCTCTTCCACCGCAACACCCGCTCGGTCCGGCTCACCAGCGCGGGGGAGTCCTTCCTCGAACCGGTGCGGACCGTCCTGGACGACCTGGGCACCGCCGTCCGGGCGGCCAGATCGGCGGGGACCGGCGAGTACGGCCGGGTCACCATCGGCTTCGCCGGGGCCTCCAGCCACGAGACGCTGCCCCGCCTCACCCGCGCCGTGCGCGCCGCCCACCCCGGGCTCGAACTCGTCATGACCGGCCAGACGTACGCCAACACCGCCCTGTCCCGGGTCGCCGACGGCTCGCTCGACCTCGGCTTCGTCCGGCTCCCGGTGACCCGGCCCGGCGTCGCCCACCGGGTGATCGACGAGGAGGAGCTGGTCTGCGCCCTGCCCTCCGACCACCCATTCGCCCGGCGGGAGACCGTCCCGCTCGACGTACTCGCCGGCGAGCCGTTCGTCTCCTTCCCCGCCAACTCCGGCTCCACCGTCCGTGACGCCATGACCGAGGCCTGCGAGAGCGCCGGGTTCACCCCGCGCATCGTCCAGGAGGCCCCCGACTCCTACACGATCCTCGCCCTGGTCGCCGCCGGGGTCGGCGTCACCCTCACGGTCACCTCCGTCCAGCACATCCAGCAGAACGGCCTGGTCTACCGCCCCCTCGCCGGTCCGGCCGTCCGCCTCCGCGCCGCCCTGGCCTGGCGCGCCGACAACCCCTCCGCCGCCCTGCGCGCGGTGCTCGCCGTGGCGGAGGAAGCGCTGCCGACACCCGTGCGTAAGTTTCATTGAGACGCACAGCCTCTCAACCCTGCGCACATTCGATATTGGACCGACTCAGTGACGCGGTGCGAAGGTCGTCCCACCGCGAAACGCGTCCACCACACCGCGCCCCTGTTCCTCGTCCCCGACCCCAGGGAAGGCCCTCCGTGCCGCTCGACGTCGTCATCTGCGAACCCCTGCGCACCCCCATCGGCCGGTTCGGCGGGGCCTTCGCCCAGCAGACCCCGGCCCGCCTGGCGGCACGCGTCATCGCGGAGATCGTCACCCGCACCGGTATCGACCCCGACCGGGTCGACGAGGTGATCCTCGGCCACGCCTACCCGACCAGCGAGGCCCCCGCCATCGGCCGGGTCGCCGCCCTGGACGCCGGACTGCCCACCACGGTCACCGGCTCCCAGATCGACCGCCGCTGCGGCTCCGGGCTCCAGGCGGTGCTGGACGCGGCGATGCAGATCCGGGCCGGGTTCAGCGATGTCGTGATCGCGGGCGGCGTCGACGTGATGAGCGCCGCTCCCTACTACACCCACGACGGACGCTGGGGCATCAAGGGCCCCGGCCTCCAGCTCCACGACGCCCTCGCCCGGGGCCGCGTGACCGCCGGAGGCGTCAACCACCCCGTCCCCGGCGGCATGATCGAGACGGCGGAGAACCTGCGCCGGGAGTACGGCATCAGCCGCGCCGACCAGGACGCCCTGGCGCTGCGCTCGCAAGCGCGGGCCGCCCGCGCCGCCGCCGAGGGCCGCTACGACGCGGAGACCGTCCCCGTCACCGTACGCACCCGCAAGGGCGAGACGACGGTCACCGCCGACGAACACCCCCGCCCCGACACGACGGCCGAACAACTCGCCGCCCTCCGCCCCGTGATGGCGAAGTCCGACCCGGACGCCACCGTCACCGCGGGCAACGCCAGCGGCCAGAACGACGCGGCCGCCGCCTGCCTGGTCACCAGCGCCGAGACCGCCGAACGCCTCGGCCTCACCCCGCTCGTCCGCCTCGTCTCGTTCGCCCGCGCCGGGGTGCCCGCCGCGACGATGGGCATCGCCCCCGTCGCCGCCACCCGCACCGCCCTCGACCGGGCGGGCCTCTCGCTCGCCGACCTCGACCTGATCGAGCTGAACGAGGCGTTCGCCGCCCAGGTGCTTTCCTGCACACGGGAGTTGGGCCTCGGCGAGAAGGACCACGAGCAGCGGATCAACGTCAACGGTTCGGGCATCTCGCTGGGCCACCCGGTCGGCGCCACCGGGGCCCGCATCCTCGCCACCCTCGCCCGCGAACTCCACCGCCGCGAGGCCCGGTACGGCCTGGAGACCATGTGCATCGGCGGCGGCCAGGGCCTCGCCGCGGTCTTCGAACGCATCGCGGACTGAGGGCCGTTCGCACGGATCCGCCTCACCGGTCGACGGACGCCTCCGGGCCCGCCGACGTGGTCGAGGCGGCCGGTTCGGCGGCCTCCCCGGGCTCCTCGTAGAGGTAGTGCCACGTCCCGGCCAGCACCCCGCGGAACCAGACATCCACCTCGTCCTGCCCCATCGCCGGCCAGTCGGGGACCTCCTCGACCAGGGCGCGCCCCATCCGGCGGCCCAGCTCCACCAACCGGGCTCCCGCTGCCGTGCGTTCGTCCGCGTACCGCTCCAGCGCCGTGGCGGCATCCGGCCCCTCGCGCAGGACCCGCTCCAGGCACAGGGCGTCCTGCAGCGCCTTGACCGCACCGGTGGCGGTGTGCGGCCTCGTCACCCCGGCCGCGTCCCCGGCCAGCAGCAGGGGCGGGCGGGGTGCCGA
>NZ_QWFA01000214.1 GCF_003501885.1 Streptomyces globisporus | reverse complement strand
GGTGCGGAAGCCTGCCGGAACGTTCCGGCAGCCATATCGAATCTAGCCCTGCCGGAACGTTCCGGCAACCTTCGACCCGCCCCTCGGCCGACGTCTAGACTTCACCCCCGTGACCTCCCGGACCGTGACCCTGCTCGACGTAGCCCGTGCCGCCGGGGTCTCCAAGAGCACCGCGTCGGACGCGCTCCAGGGCTCCGGGCGGGTCGCCGAGGCCACCCGGGACCGGGTCCGCGCGGTGGCGGATGAACTCGGCTACCGCCCCAACAGCGCCGCCCGGCGGCTGCGCCGCGCCAGCACCGGGGCCGTCGGGCTGCATCTGCCGGCCACCGCGACCCGGCTGGACTACTACATGAACCTGGCCTTCGGGGCGGTCGAGCGGGCCCAGGAGGACGGGCTCGACATGGTGCTGCTCGCGCCGTCGGGAGCGGCGGGCGGGCGGATCGCCTCGCGCGTCGACGGGCTGCTGGTGATCGACCCCGAGGCGGGCGACAGCGCGGTGCCGGGGCTGCTCGACGCGGGCGTCCCGGTGGTGACCGGCGAGCGCTACCTCGGCCCGGCCGCCGCCCCCAGCGCCGCGGTGGTCTGCGACAACGCCGCCTCGCTGACCGCCCTCCTCGACCATGTCACCGAGCGCGGCGCCCGCCGTCCCGCCGTCCTCGCCCCGGCTCGACCCCCGGCGTCCTGCGCGCGGCGACCGCCCTCGGCCACGAGGTCGGCACCGCCGGCGGAGGCGGCACGACCGACGAAAGCGGCGGAATCGCGCGGTCCGGCCTGCTCATCGCGTCCTGCGTCGACGGCCCCGCCACCCGGGGCGCCGAACCACCCGTCACCGCCGTCGACCTGCGCCCCGCCGCGTACGGCCGCGCCTGCGCCGAACTGCTCTGCGACATCCTCGCGGGCCGCGCCGCCCCCGACACCGTCCGCCGCCACGCCTGGTCCCTGGAGACCCGAGCGTCCACCGGTTCGCCGGGCTGACCCACCGCGCGCGCCGGGTCCGACCCAGGAGGCGCGTTCTCCCGGACCCCCAACTCCGCACGGGATGACAAGAGTCGGGCCAAAACCCCCTCCGCCACATCTCCGCAACGTGAACATTCTGCGTCAAGTGGCAACGGGCGTGGCGGCCTTGACATGTCGTCGAGCGGCCGGTGATAAGATCATCTTACTTCCAGTGGGCTGATGGCGTATGGGGGCATTCCGGGAGGAATGGATTCCTCGGCCCCACCTTCGGAGGGGCACCTCCCGAAGCGGCGCACGGTCGCGGCGAACGAGCCCTGGCTGCGTGCCGCCTGACGGGGTGTCAAGCCGTTTCCGCCATGGCACTTGAAGTGAGTCTCATGACATTTGCACAGGGCCCTCTCGTCTGGGCGCTGGTTGTCGTAGCCCTGGTCGCCGTGGGTGCCGTTCTGCGCGCTCGCGCGATCAACGTCAAGCTCCGCAGGAACCACGCCGAGCTGCGCCAGGAGCGCGACGCCCTCCTCCACCAGCGGGACGAACTCCACGTCGTCCACAACACTCTGCTCCAGCGTCAGTCCGCCGAACTCGCGGAGGTCCGCAAGGACGCCGAGGAGGAGACCAAGGCCGTCCTCAAGGCAGCCGTCCGCACCCTCCAGGGCCTCGCCGACGAGCAGCAGGTCGTGATCGAGAAGGCCCAGCGCAAGTACGGGGACGACCCCGGGATTCTCGCCGACCTGATGGCCATGGACCACGCCAACAGCCAGTTCGGCCGGCGCGCCCAGGGCATCGCCGTGCTCTGCGGCNATCCAGGCCGTGCCGACGGGCGTCTGCCTCATCGTCGACGACGCCGGTCTCGGCATGGGCCAGGAGGAGAAGGACCGCGCGGCGGCCCTCCTCTCCCCCCAGGCCGCGATCAGCGTCTCCAGCCTCGGTATTCCGCCGCAGTTCGGGTTCGCCGTCTCCGGGATGCTCGCCGCCCGCTACGGCTTCCGGGTCTCGGTGGACTCCGTTTCCCCCTATGGAGGCGTACGCGCGGTGGTCCTCATCCCCGACGAACTGCTCACCACCGAGGCGCCGCCCGCCGCAGCGCCGGCCGAGGCGCCCGAAGCGGCGCTCTCCCCGGCGCCGCAGGTCCGGCAGCCCGACCAGTGGCAGGCCCGGGCACAGTCCCAGGCTCAGCCTCAGCACCCGGCCCAGGCCCCGAGCCCGTCCCCCGCGCCGACCCCGCTCTTCCCGCCCGCTCCGCAGCCGGACACCGCTACCCAGCCGCTCGCCCAGATCACCACCACCGCCGGCGGTCTGCCGAAGCGTCGTCGCAAGAGCCCGGTCTNAGGAGACCGCGTCGCGGCTCGGCGCCTTCCAGCGCGGCACCCGGTCCGGACGCGACACGACGACGACGGAAGGACCCGAGTTCCAGTGAACCCCGATCTGTCCTGGGTACTCAACGACCTGCTCCAGGTACCCGGCGCCCGGCACGCGATCCTGGTGTCCGCGGACGGCCTGCTCCTCGCCAACTCCAGCGAGATCGGCCGGGACGACGCGGAGACCGTCGCCGCGGCCATGAGCTCCATGCAGTCCCTCAGCCGGGCCGTCGCCCCCTTCATCGGAACCCGTGACCCGGGCAGATGGCGGCAGACGCTCCTGGAGTACGAGGACGGCTGGATCTTCCTCATCGCCGCCGGCACCGGCGCCTACCTCGCCGCCACCGCCGCCGCCGACGTGGACATGGAGGCGATGTCCTTCCGGATGCAGCAGCAGGTCACCGCACTGGGCAAGGCGATGACCACGCCGCCCCGCCGCACCGCGGACAGCGAGCTCGTTGACAGGAAGATCCTCGAAGAGGTGTTGCATGGACTCCAAGTCCGGTTCGGCTGAGAGCATCTATGTGCCGGAAGCGGTCCAGCGCGCGGCGAAGATCCTCGTCGTCGGGCACTTCGCGGTGGGCAAGACGACGCTGATCGGCACCCTGTCCGAGATCACGCCGCTGCGCACCGAGGAGCGGATGACCCAGGCCGCCGCCCAGGTCGACGATCTGCGCGGGGCGCCCGACAAGAAGACGACGACGGTCGCCCTGGACTTCGGCCGGCTCACCCTCAGCGACGAGCTGGTGCTCTACCTGTTCGGTACGCCGGGGCAGCAGCGGTTCGTGGAGCTGTGGGAGGACATGGCGCGCGGTTCGCTGGGCGCGCTGCTCCTGGTCGACCCGGCGCGGCTCGCGGACACGTTCCCGGTCATCGACCTCGTCGAGACGTACGGGCTGGAGTACGCGGTCGCCGTCAACAGCTTCGACCCGTACTCGCAGCACGCCGAGGACGAACTGCGCGAGGCGCTCGACCTGCTGCCGGACACCCCGGTGGTCTTCTGCGACGCCCGGGACCAGAAATCCTCGGCGCACGCCCTGATCACCCTGGTCCGCCACCTCCTGACGCACGCGACCTGACGCGCACACGGCCCGACGCGCACACCACGTAGACGTATACGAAGCCGGGGCCCCGACGGCCCCGCGATCACACCGAGGAAGCCGCCATGGATCCGCAGCCGGGAGCCACCCCGTACAGCGCCCCCGCCGGGTGCCCCATGCACCAGCAGCAGCAGACGTCGCTGTACGGACCGGAGTTCGCCGCCGATCCGCACCGCTTCTACGACGCGGCACGCACCCACGGCCCCGCCGCGCCCATCGAGCTGGCCCCCGGGGTGGACGCCACGCTGATCGTGCAGCACGAGGCGGCGCTGCGGGTGCTGCAGAACCCGGCGCTGTTCGCCCGGGACTCGCGGCGCTGGGCCGCGCTGCGCGAAGGCGCCGTCCCCATGGACAGCCCGGTGCTGCCGATGATGATCTACCGGCCCAACTGCCTGTTCACCGACGGCGCGGAGCATCTGCGGCTGCGCAAGGCATCTGCGGCTGCGCGAGGACGTGCTCCGCGCCAACGCCGAGCTGACCGAGTGTCTGATGGAGCTGGTCTCCATCAAGCGCCGCCAGCCCGGCGACGACATCACCTCCTGGCTCATCCAGCACCCGGCGGGGCTGCGGGACGAGGAGCTGAAGGACCAGCTGGTGATGCTGATGGGCGCGGGCGTGGAGCCGGAGCGCAACCTGATCGGCAACGCGCTGCTGCTGATGCTCGCCGGGGAGCAGCCGGGCGCGCCCGAGCGGCGCGGTTCGGGGATGCTCGTCGAGGACGCGCTGGACGACGTCCTGTGGAACAACCCGCCGATCGCCAACTACGCCACGCACTACCCGGTGCGGGACATCGAGCTGGACGGGGTGGTGCTGAAGGCGGAGACGCCCGTGCTGATCAGCTTCGCCGCCGCGAACAGCGACCCGGGGCTCACCGACGCCCGCCAGACCCTCAGCAAGGGCGCCCATCTGGCCTGGGGCGCGGGCCCGCACGTGTGCCCGGCCAAGTCGCCCGCGACGCTGATCGCGCTGACCGCGATCGAGAAGATCCTCAACACCGTCCCGGACCTCGCGCTGGCCGTGCCCGCCTCGGGTGTGGNCCGTACCGGAACGCCTCCTCCGCAACGCCGGTGACGTCTCGTCACACACCGGAGCCGGCCAAGAAGCAGAAGGGCTGGTGGAGTTCGTTCCTGGATGTGTTCCGCGTATGACTCACAGCCCGACAATTCGCGTGTGAGAACGGGCATTTGTGACGATTGCATGTGACGGGGGCAACAAAGATCGATGCTTGGCGCCGTTATCCGGAGGGGTAGGTTCAGGTCGGTAACCACGGGCCTAGGTCAAGGAACTCTGCGTGAGCATCACTGGTGGTACAGGCAGGAGCCCGAACGGCCGGCGCGCGGTCATCGGTCTGCTCCGCAGACTCAATTCCCCCGAAGGCCAGGCCGACCCGTACGGTCTTCGACCGATCCACCATCGAACGCCTCGCCCCCGACGTCGAGCGCGACGCCGACCGGCTGCTGGACGAGCTGGCGGAGAAGCTCCGCTGGGGCGAGGCGGACTTCGTCTCCACGATCAGCGAACAGCTGCCGGTCAGCACGGTGGGCTCCTGGCTGGGCATACCGCCCGAGGACTACCCGCACATCCTGGAGATCACCCACAACCAGGTGTTCGCCCAGGAGCTGCTGCCCACCAAGTCGCAGCTGACCGTCTCCGCCGAGGCGACCCTGGCGCTGCGCGCCTACTTCACCGAGCTCGTCGCCCGCCGCCGGGCCGAGCCCCGCCACGACGTGCTGACCGGCTGGATCCACACCTGGGACGCGATGGAGCCGGACCGGGAGAAGGCGGACGAGATCCTCTACCGGCTCACCATGTTCGTCACCATCGCCTCGCTGGAGACCACCGCGACGCTGCTCACCTCGATGACGCACCTGCTGACCGAGCCTGCCCGGTGGGCCTGGCTGCGGGAGCACCCGGAGCACATCGACGCGGCCGTGGACGAGGTGCTGCGCTACGACCCGCCCATCCACATCAACACCCGGATCGCCGCCGAGGACACCGTCCTGGCCGGGGTCCCCATCAAGAAGGACAGCATGATCCACGTCCTGTACGGAGCGGCCAACCACGATCCGCGGCGGAACCCGGACCCGGCCGGCTTCGACATCCTGCGCGGCGGCAGCCACCTCACCTTCGGCGGCGGGGTGCACTACTGCCTGGGCGCGGCGCTGGCCAAGCTGGAGGCGCGGACCCTGCTGGCACGGATGCTGGACCGTTTCCCGACCCTGCGGACCGTCGCACCGCCGGAGTACGCCGCCCGGATGGTCTTCCGCCGGATCACCTCGCTGGGCGTGGCGCTGTGAAGCTCTCGCTGCCCGACTTCCTGACCTCGAACGACCGCTCCACGACGGTACGCACCCGGCGCGAGGGCGCCGTCCTGCACGTGGAGCTGAACGCGCCCGCGAGCGGGAACGCGGTGACCGAGGCGATGCTCGACGAGCTGCTGGACATCGTCGCCGTCCCGGACCCGGAGGTGCGGGTGCTGGTGCTCGGCGCGGCGGGGGACGACTTCTGCCTGGGCGGGGACCGTACCGAGTTCGGCCAGTGGCTGGAGGAGGACCCGACGGGCCGGGGCATCCGGGTCGCCGGGGAGAAGGCCCGCCGGGTCTGCGAGGCGCTCTCCGGCGGCCGGGCGGTGACCATCGCCCGGGTGCAGGGCAAGGCGGTCGGCGCGGGGTTCGCGCTGGCCCTCGCCTGCGATCTGCGGGTCGGCGCCGAGAACGCCTCCTTCCGGCTGCCGGAGCTGGCGCTCGGGCTGCCGACCGCCTGGGGCGGGCTGCTGCCCCGGCTGATCCACGAGGTGGGCGCGGCCCGGGTCCGCGAGCTCATCCTGACCGGCCGGGCCTTCGGGGCCGCCGAGGCCCGCGAGCTGTCCGTGCTCCAGCGGGTGGTGCCCGGGGCGGAGCTGGACGACGCGGTCGCCGCCTGGGCGAAGCCGGTGGTCCGCCGCCCGGAGGCCGCGCTGCGGGTCACCAAGGCGCTGCTGAACTCCTACGCCGCCGCCACCCGGCTGGCCGACCCCTCGTTCCTCGACGCGGAGCTGATGGCCTCGGTCGCTGCCGCCACCCGGCGCTCCCCGGCGGGCGGCAACGGGACGGGCGGGTCACACTCGTAAAAACCCGAGTGGGAGGTCTCCGGCGTGGACGTACCGGTGTGGCTGTGGATCGTGTTCGCCGTGACCGTCATCGTCTCGCTGACGGTGGACCTCCTGGCGCACCGCAAGGCGCAT
Organism: Streptomyces globisporus; assembly: GCF_003501885.1. Taxonomy (GTDB): domain Bacteria; phylum Actinomycetota; class Actinomycetes; order Streptomycetales; family Streptomycetaceae; genus Streptomyces; species Streptomyces globisporus_D. The sequence goes on along the minus strand of NZ_QWFA01000214.1, from coordinate 9,150 downwards.
GTCATCGGCTTCAAGGAGGCCGGGCTGTGGAGCGCCCTGTGGGTGGGTCTCGCGCTGATCTTCGGCGGGGTCGTGTTCCTGACGCTCGGGACGACCGCCGGAACGGAGTACACGACCGCGTGGCTGCTGGAGAAGAGCCTCTCGGTCGACAACCTCTTCGTCTTCGCGCTGATCTTCGCGTACTTCAAGGTGCCCCGGGAGTATCAGCACCGGGTGCTTTTCTACGGTGTCATCGGCGCCCTGGTGTTCCGGGCGCTCTTCCTGACCGCCGGTGTCGCGGTGGTGAACCGCTTCACGTTCGTCCTGTTCCTCTTCGCCGCAATCCTTTTCTACAGCAGCTATAAAATCCTCAGCGGGCAGGAGGAGAATTTCGACCCGGGCAAGAGCTTCGCGGTGCGGCTGCTGCGGAAGATCATGCCGGTCCAGGACGAATACTCCGGCACGCATTTCGTCGTCCACAAGGAGGGGCGGCGCATCGCCACGCCGCTGCTCGCGGTGGTCGCCGCGATCGAGGCGGCCGACCTCATCTTCGCGGTCGACAGCGTGCCCGCGGTCCTGGCGGTCAGCGACGACCTGTTCATCGTCTACACCAGCAACGCCTTCGCGATCCTGGGGCTGCGAGCCCTGTACTTCCTGCTGGCGGGGCTGCTGGACCGGTTCCACTACCTGAGCCACGGCCTGGCGATCATCCTCGCCTTCATCGCGGTCAAGCTCATCCTCCAGGCGTCCCACAAGATGATCAGCACCTCGATCCCGGAGATCCCGTCGCCGGTGAGCCTCGCGGTGATCGTCGTCATCCTGGCGGTGTCGGTGACCCTGAGCATGCGCCGCCCGCCGCAGGACCAGGACGGTGCGGACGCATCCGACAGCGATACGAACAAGTAGGGCAGAGGCAAAGCAAAGGGAAAGACTTTCCCAAATCCTCCGCCGGGCCTATCGTGAGTAAATGGACAGCAAAAAGCGTGACCTCCACCAGCGGGCCGCTTTCATGTGCCCCACCTGCAAACAGTCCGTCCCCTCCGAGATCCACCGCCACAAGTCCCTCGGAATTTTCGTTCCGGTATGGCGCGCGGGGCCCTGCGAGAACCCCGACTGCCCGGAGTACGCCGCCGCCCGGGAGTGGCGCGTCCGGCACCGCTCACGCCACTGAGGCTCCTCGGCCGGGGACCGGTCCGCCGACGCGCGGACCGGTCCCCGGCTGACTAGCGTGGGCCGTGGGCGGGGGCCGAGGGCAGGACTCGGGGACCCAGGGAAGGACAGGCACACGCCATGGCTGTAAAACCCGAGGGCACCCCGTGCTGGGCGGACGCCATGTTCGCCGACGTCGAGGGCGCGAAGAGCTTCTACGCGGACGTGCTCGGCTGGACGTTCGGCGAGAGTCAGGCGGAGTTCGGCTACTACACGACGGCGTACGCGGACGGCAGGGCGGCCGCCGCCGTCTCCCCGCCCATGCCGGGCGAGGAGGGAAACCCCTCCTCCTGGTGTCTCTACCTCGCGTCGCAGGACACCGCGGCGACCGTCGCGAAGGTCCGCGAGAACGGCGGCGAGGTAGTGGTGGAGCCGATGGAGGTCGGCGCGTTCGGCACGATGGCGCTGGCCCGCGACCCCGGCGGGGCCGTGTTCGGCATCTGGCAGGCGAACACCCACGAAGGGTTCGAGACGGAGATGGGGGCCCCCGGCGGGTACTGCTGGGGCGAGGACTTCACCCGGGACGCGAAGGCCGTGGACACGTTCTACCCGGCGGTCTTCCCGTACACGGAACAGAAGATGGACGAGGCGACGATGGACTTCGCCGTCTTCGAGGTCCAGGGGCAGCCGGTGCTCGGCCGGATGGTGATGGACAAGGACTTCCCGCCCGACCTGCCCTCGTTCCTGAACGTGTACTTCTCCGTGCCGGACTGCGACGCGGCGGTGGCGAAGGCGACCGAGCGCGGCGCGGTGCTGCAGTTCGGGCCGATGGACAGCCCGTTCGGCCGGTTCGCGGCGATCACCGACCCGCAGGGCGCCTCGTTCTCCGTGATCGACGTGACCACCACCAAGGGCGAGATGCCGGGGATGAGCCCGGTGGCCTGACCTGGATCCTCAGCCGCCGAACGGGCCGCGACCGGGAAACCGGCGCGGCCCGTTCCGTCTGCCCGCCGCGCACCCCTCCCGGGCTCCAGGGTGTCCGTGGATTCCTCCGACGCCCCTCGCATCTGCGATGGAATATCGCCCAGGGGATGGCACATGCGATCCCCATTGGCCTAGCGTGTCGCACATGCAGTCCTACACAATCGGCCAGGCAGCACGACTTCTCGGGGTCAGCCCGGACACCGCCCGCCGCTGGGCGGACGCCGGCCGGGTCGCGACCCATCGCGACGAGGCCGGCCGCCGTCTCATCGACGGCCGCGCGCTGGCCGCCTTCTCGATCGAGGTCGGCCAGAGCGCGGGCGGCGAGGACGAGGCCCCCTACACCTCGGCCCGCAACGCGTTCCCGGGCATCGTCACCGCGGTGAAACTCGGCGACGTCGCGGCCCAGGTCGAGATCCAGGCCGGGCCGCACCGGCTCGTCTCGCTCCTGACCCGGGAAGCGGTGGAGGAGCTGGGCCTGGAGGTCGGCATGCAGGCGACCGCCCGCGTGAAGTCGACCAGCGTGCACATCGACCGCACCTGAGCCCCACCCCCCTACATCCGTACCGCATCCGCGCGTGCGCCCACGCGTCCACGCGTCCACGCGTCCAAGGAGCCTCACCCTCATGTCTCTCCTGCTCACCCGCCGCCGCGCGGCCGCCGCCGCCCTGAGCGCCGCGCTCCTCGTCCCGCTCGCCGCCTGCGGCAACGACGACAAGAAGGACGCGGACAGCGGCGCCGAGGCCACCTCGTCCGCCTCCGGTGCCCCGAAGGCCGATCTGACCGTGCTGGCCGCGGCCTCCCTGACGGATGTCTTCAAGGAGGCGGGGGCCGCGTACGAGAAGGCGAACCCCGGCACCGAGGTGACGTTCTCCTTCGCGGGCTCCCAGGAACTGGCCGCCCAGGTCAAGCAGGGCGCCCCCGCCGACGCCCTGGTCACCGCCGACACCAAGACGATGGAGGGCCTCTCCGCCGACACCGGCAAGCCCACCGTCATCGCCAGGAACCGCCTGGTCATCGCCGTCGGCGAGGGCAACCCGGAGAAGGTCGAGAACCTCAAGGACCTGGCCGACCCGAAGCTGAAGGTCGTCCTGGCCGCCCCCGAGGTGCCCGTGGGCCGCTACAGCCAGCAGATCCTCGACGCGCAGAAGATCGAGGTGAAGCCGGTCTCCCAGGAGCCCAACGTCCGCGCGGTCCTCAGCAAGGTCGAGCTGGGCGAGGCGGACGCCGGGCTCGTCTACAAGACCGACGCCGCGACCGCCACCGACAAGGTCGACGCGATCGAGATCCCGGACACGGAGAACGCCATCGCCTCCTACCCGGCGGCCACGCTGAAGGCGTCGGAGCACAGCGAGGCGGCCGCCGCGTTCGTCGCCTGGCTCTCCACGCCCGAGGCGCAGAAGATCCTCCAGGGCGCGGGCTTCCAGCAGCCGTAACCGCACCCCGGCCGACCGCCCCGTACGCGGCTCGACACCCCGTACGCGGCCGACACCCCCGTACGTCCCGGCGGGCCCGTACCGTCCTACGGACCCGCCGGGCACCGCCCGACCCCCGCCGCCCGACGAGGTCACCATGAACCGACCGGTACTCCGCCGTACGCCCGGGGCCCGCGCGCCCCTGCTGCTGACGGTGCCCGCCCTGCTGGCCGTGGCCTTCCTGATGCTGCCGCTCGTCGGGATCCTGGTCCGCACCTCCTGGGGCGAGCTGGGCGACCACCTCACCGCCGAGGCCACCACCGAGGCGCTGCGGCTCTCGCTGCTGGTCTCCCTGTGGGCGCTCGGGCTCTCCCTGCTCCTCGGGGTGCCGCTGGCCTGGCTGCTGGCCCGGGTGCCGTTCCCCGGCAAGGCGTTCGTCCGCTCGCTGGTGCTGCTGCCGATGGTGCTGCCGCCCACGGTCGGCGGCGTCGCCCTGCTGCTGGCGTTCGGGCGGCGCGGGCTGCTCGGCCCCTGGCTGGAGGACACCTTCGGCGTCACGCTCCCCTTCCACACCTCCGGGGCCGTGCTCGCGGCGACGTTCGTCGCGATGCCGTTCCTGGTCATCTCGCTGGAGGGCGCGCTCGGCGGACTGCGCCCCCGGTACGAGGAGACCGCCGCCTCCCTCGGGGCCTCCCCGATCCGGGTGTTCCTCACCGTGACGCTGCCGATGGTCGCCCCCGGGCTGATCGCCGGGGCCGCCCTGACCTGGGCGCGGGCGCTCGGCGAGTTCGGCGCGACCATCACCTTCGCCGGGAACCTCCCCGGCACCACGCAGACCCTGCCGCTCCAGGTCTATCTGCTGCTCCAGGACGCGCCGGAGGCCGCGACCTCCGTGTCGCTGCTGCTCCTGGCCATCGCGATGATCGTGCTCATCGCGCTGCGCGGCCGCTGGACCGGCACCCCGGGCGACCATCGGGACCCGGCACGCCGTGCGGCGGCGGCGGCCGAGGAGCCCGCGGCCCCGGCCCCTCTCCCCGAACCGGCCCCGGGCCTCCCGCAGAAGTCCGCCCCCGAGCCCTGGCCGCTGCACGCCGACGTCACCGGCTTCACCCGCCTCACCCTGGACGCAGGGCCCGGCACCACCATCGCGGTGGTCGGCCCCAACGGCGCGGGCAAGACGACGCTCCTGCGGGCCCTCCTCGGCCTCACCCCCCGCGCCCACGCGGAACTCCGCCTCGGCGACGACGACGTCACCGGCCTCCCCCCGCACCGCCGGGGCGTGGCCTGGGTCCCCCAGGACGGGGCCCTCTTCCCGCACCTGAGCGCCCTGACCAACACGGCGTACGGGCTCCGCGCCCACGGCGTGCCGCGCGCCGAGGCCCGCCGCGAGGCCCAGGGCTGGCTGGACCGGCTCGGGGTGGGCCACCTCGCCCACCGCAGGCCCGCCCAGCTCTCCGGCGGCCAGGCCCAGCGGGTCGCCCTGGCCCGCGCGCTGGCGGCCCGCCCGCGCCTCCTGCTGCTGGACGAACCGCTCGCCGCCCTCGACCAGACCACCCGGGCCCGGGTGCGGCACACCCTGCGCGGGCACCTCGCGGAGTTCGGCGGGGTCTGTCTGATCGTCACCCACGACCCGGTCGAGGCGGTCTCGCTGGCCGACCGGGTCCTGGTCCTGGAGGACGGCCGGGCCCTCCAGGACGAGCCGCCCGCCGAGGTCACCCGGCACCCGCGCTCGCCCTGGGTGGCCCGGATGCTGGGCCGCAACGCCTGGCCCGGCACCGCCACCGCCGACGGGCTCGCGCTGGAGGGCGGCGGCCACCTCGTGGTCGCCGAGCCCCTCCCGGCGGGCACGGACGCCCTCGCGGTCATCGCCCCGGAAGCCGTCTCCGTACACCGGGAGCGGCCCACCGGGTCCCCGCGCAACGTCTGGCCGGGCACGGTCCGCGAGATCACCTCGGGCGGCAGCCGGCTGCGGCTGCTGATCACCTCGGCGAAGGCCCCGGACCTGGTCGCGGAGATCACCCCGGGGGCCGCGGCCGAGCTGGGCATCGCCGACGGGAGCGCCGTCTGGACCAGCGTGAAGGCGACGGAGGCGACGGTCGTACCGCTGTAGCGGGAGCTGTAGCGGGAAGGGCTGCGGGAGGTGTCGGCAGGCCGGCCCCGGGAACCGGAGACACCACCGCGGACGTACTTCTTACGACTCTTGACGCGCATTCGGAGAAACGGGGACCCATGGCACTGTTCGGCAACGCCCACACGATCAACCCGGCCACCGCCCAGCAGGACTACGCGAAGCTGCTCGGGCAGGGCGAGCAGGTGCACGCCGCGTTCCTGCTGATCCGCGACACCATCCTGTTCACGGACCGGCGGCTCATCCTCGTCGACAAGCAGGGCATCACCGGCAAGAAGACCGAGTACCACTCCGTTCCGTACCGCAGCATCACGCACTTCGCCGTCGAGACGGCCGGGACGTTCGACCTCGACGCCGAACTGAAGATCTGGATCTCGGGCAGCCCGACCCCGCTCCAGAAGACGTTCACCAAGGGCGTCGACATCTACGAGGTGCAGGCGATACTCACGCAGTTCGTCGCCCGGTAGCCACCCCCGGGGAACACGGCTCAGAGGGACGGGCGCAGCCGGGCAGCCGCCGAGTGGCCCGGGACGGCGGCGCGCAGCTTCGCGGCGCGCTCCCGCAGTTCGGGCAGCAGCGCGTAGAGCGCGTCGCCGGGGCAGCGGGTCTCGAAGCTGTCGCGGTGGCCGGAGATGACGTGCAGCCGGGCCACCTGACCCTCGTCGAAGCGGCTCTCGTCATTCGTCGAGACCAGGTCGACGCTGCCCAGCGGGTCCGCCCCGGGCCGCAGCTTCCAGGCGGCCAGCCGCACCAGCGCGTCCATCATCGGCTTCGGCACCTCCGCCCCCGGGCCGAAGTTCCCGATCGCCGCGATGCCGACCGTGTCGGCGTTGAACCCCTTGGTGTGCGCGCCGAGCACCGAGCGGCCGACGCCGCCGGCGCGGCCCTCGTAGATGGTGCCGCAGCGGTCGACGAGGAAGTTGTAGCCGATGTCGTCCCAGCCGTCCTGCCGGATGTGGTCGCGCTGGACGGCCCGGATCAGCTCGGGGGCGTCCGCGCAGGCGTAGTCGTTGGGGTTGCCGGTGTGGTGGATGAAGACCGCCCGCGCCGCGCCCGTGTAGTGCGGGCCCTCCCGGACCAGCTTCTCGTCCGCGTGCCAGTCCCGGCGGCTGACCATGGCCGGCTGCGGGAGGCCGCGCGGCGGACGGGGTCCGGTGGCCAGCTCCGCCCCCGGCGCACGGAACGCCGGACCGTCCCCGAACACCAGGAGGGCCAGGGGCAGGACCAGAACGCCCAGGACGAGTCGGCGGGACCACATGGACTCCACCCTGCGCCCTGACCTCCGGGTTCGCAGAGGAGCGGGCCGATCGGGTGACGTGGCGCCGGGCCTCCGCGCACCCTCCCCGCAGCCGAGGCGTTCCGTCCGGAATGCGCGTTTCGCCGGGTCTTCCTACGATGAGATCCGGATCATCGCCCGCTCCCGGCGGGGGTGCCCGGCGGAGCGAGGAACCATGGCCCACGACCGTGTGCGGGACGAACCGGATGTCGGCCTCAAGCCGAACGCGATCGGGTTCGTCGATGCCCTTGTCATCGGTCTGAACGCGACCTCTCCGGCGTACTCGCTGGCCGCCGTCATCGGCCCGATCGTCGCCCTGGTGGGGATCTACGCCCCGGGCGTCATGTTCGCCTCGTTCGTGCCGATGCTGCTGATCGCCTCCGCGTTCTACTACCTGAACAAGGTCGACCAGGACTGCGGTACGACGTTCTCCTGGGTGACCCGGGCGATGGGCCCGTGGGCGGGCTGGCTGGGCGGCTGGGCGATCACCATGACCGGTGTCCTGGTGGTGGGTTCGCTGGCCGATGTGGCGGTGAGCTTCACGCTGCTGGCGGTGGGTCTGGACGGCTGGGTCGAGAACGACTTCGCGCGCCAGCTGCTCACCGTGCTGCTGATCATCGTGATGACCGGGCTCTGCGTCATCGGCACCGAGCTGTCGGCCAAGGTGCAGAACGTGCTGATCCTCCTCCAGATCGCGTTCCTGCTGGTCTTCGTCGCGGTGGCGCTCTACCGGGTGTACGCGGGCACGACCGGCTTCGACTCGATCGAGCCGTCCTTCGGCTGGCTCGACCCGTTCGGCGCGGGCGGTGCCGCGCTGACCGGCGGGCTGCTGCTCGGGGTGTTCATCTACTGGGGCTGGGAGTCCGCGGTCAACCTCACCGAGGAGACCGAGGACTCGGCCAGCGCGCCCGGCAGGGCGGGCCTGTGGTCCACCGTCGTGCTCCTGGTGACCTACTTGTCGGTCGCCATCGCGGTCGTCGCCTTCGCGGGGACGGCGTTCCTGGCGGAGAACGCGGGCGAGGAGGAGTTCATCTTCGCCCAGCTCGCCGGGGACGTCCTGGGCGGCTGGGACTGGATCCTGCTGCTGGCGGTGGCCACCTCCGCGATCGCCTCCACCCAGACGACGATCATCCCGGCGTCCCGGACCGCCCTGTCCATGGCCCGCCGGCAGGCGTTGCCGCAGCACTTCGGGCACATCAGCCCCCGGTTCCGTACCCCGGACGTGAGTACGTGGTGGGTCGCCGGGATCGCCATCGCCTGGTATCTGATCGTCAACCAGATCTCCACCAACGCCCTCTTCGACTCGCTCACCGCGCTGTCCCTGCTGATCGCCTTCTACTACGCGCTGACCGGGGTGGCCTGCGCCGTCTACTACCGGCGCCATCTCACCGAGAGCGTGCGCAACTTCCTGCTGATCGGGCTCGGCCCCGTGGTCGGCGCCGGACTGCTGACCTGGCTGCTGGTGCGCTCGGTCATCGACATGTCCGACCCGGCGAACTCCTACAGCGGCGCCTCCTGGTTCGGGCTCGGCCCGCCGCTCGTCATCGGCATCGTGATCGCCCTGGCCGGCGTTGTCCTCATGGTCGTCTGGCGGCTGCGCGACGCGGTGTTCTGGCAGGAGCGGCCGGGGGTCGCGGACCCGGACCTGGTGCACGGCACGATCACCGGCCCCGGAGGTACCGGCGGTCCTGGCGACTCCGGTGCCCCTGGTGACCCCGGCGCCGGAAAGGGGCCTTGAGATGTCGGTCGTCCTCGGTTACGACGAATCCCCCGGCGCCGCCCGCGCCCTGCGCATCGCCATCGAGGTGGCGGCCGCGTACGGGGAGGAGCCGCGTACGGGGAGGCCGGCAGGCCGGGCGCACCGGCCTGGAGCACGCGCTCACGTCCGCCGAGGAGGCGGGCGTACCGGCCTCGGTCGAGGTGCTGGACGAGAAGCCCGCACAGGCCCTGCTGGACGCCGCCGAACGGCACGGGGCCCGGGTCATCGTGGTCGGTACCTGGGGCGAGAGCCCGATGCGCGGGGCCCTGCTGGGCTCGACCCCGCACAAGCTGCTGCACATGTCGACGGTCCCGGTGCTGTGCGTACCGACGGAGGAGGGCCCGGAGCAGCCGCAGCCGTAGGCGGCCGTACGGACCCGGAGCAGCCCCAGCCGCAGGCGGGCCGGTCACCACACCTCCCCGCTCTCCGCCGCCCCCCGCCCCGGAACGGCCTTGCGTCCACC
>NZ_QWFA01000213.1 GCF_003501885.1 Streptomyces globisporus | reverse complement strand
TCCCGAAACCGCGCCCCGGACCCCGACTCCTCCCCGGACCCCGCCTCCGGCACCCCGAACACCGGAAGCAACCGCGAAGGCCCTCTCCGCAGCAGTCCGGGCGGCAGCAGCGAGAGCGGGTCCAGATAGGCGTCCCCGCGCCGCAGCCCCCAGTGCAGGCAGCCCGCCGCGCAGTGGAACGGCCCGTCCTCCAGCACCCCGACCGGCCGCCCCGCGCGCGCGGGCGCGCCCTCCTCGACCAGCGACCGCACCGGCTCGTACGTGGTGCGCAGCGGTGGCGAACCGCTCCCGGCCACCTCGATGGCGAGCACCCCGCGTCCCGCCACCCGCCCCGCGAACGACACCCGGCCGTCGGCAGCCGCCAGCACCCGGGCACCTGGCCCCGCCGCGAGGTCCACGCCGCGGTGGCCGGGCCCGTACGGACCGGCGGGCGGCTCCCACCCCCGTAACACCGCCGGTCTCCCCGCCAGCGGCCAGCTCCGGTCCCCGGCTTCCGCGCCCGGGCCGTCCGTGTCCACGTCGGCATCCGCACCCGGGAGGGCCGCCGACGCCCCGGTCGGCACAGCGGCTGTGCCCGGCCCGGTCGGCACGGGTGGCCCGGTGAGCCCGGCCGGACCGGGCGGAAGCAGCACGTACAGCAGGAGCCCCAGGAGCAGGAGCGGCAGCAGGGGGCGGTGGGCGGGGGAGCGACGTGGGCCGGGGTAATGGCGCATGTCCGCAACGATGTCCCGGAGGCCGGGACTCCGGGGATCATGGACCGTTCCTGTGGACTACTCACCGGTTGTGGACATCCTCGTCACCCGATCGTGGCGCCGCCGTCACCTGGCCCTGGGTATCGCCGTCACCCGGCACTCAGCCGGTCCCGTACACTTCTTACGGCGATCCGGGTCACCGGGTCGACTTCGCACGCCCCGCCACCTCCCTCTTCTCGGAGGTGGCCGCGCTCCTCGGTCCCTCGTGGCACGGCGCGTCGGGGCGTCAGGCGCGAACGCAAACCTGCGGTCGCGATAACCGAGTACCTCAAGGAGTACGGCCATGGCCGTCGTCACGATGCGGGAGCTGCTGGAAAGCGGCGTCCACTTCGGTCACCAGACCCGTCGCTGGAACCCGAAGATGAAGCGCTTCATCTTCACCGAGCGCAACGGCATCTACATCATCGACCTGCTCCAGTCGCTGTCGTACATCGACCGCGCCTACGAGTTCGTCAAGGAGACCGTCGCCCACGGCGGCTCCATCATGTTCGTGGGTACGAAGAAGCAGGCCCAGGAGGCCATCGCCGAGCAGGCGACGCGCGTCGGCATGCCGTACGTCAACCAGCGTTGGCTCGGTGGCATGCTCACCAACTTCTCCACCGTCTACAAGCGCCTCCAGCGCCTGAAGGAGCTGGAGCTCATCGACTTCGAGGACGTGGCCGCCTCCGGCCTCACCAAGAAGGAGCTCCTGGTCCTCTCGCGCGAGAAGGCCAAGCTGGAGAAGACCCTCGGTGGTATCCGCGAGATGCAGAAGGTGCCCAGCGCCGTCTGGATCGTCGACACCAAGAAGGAGCACATCGCCGTCGGTGAGGCGCGCAAGCTCCACATCCCGGTCGTCGCGATCCTCGACACCAACTGCGACCCCGACGAGGTCGACTACAAGATTCCGGGCAACGACGACGCGATCCGCTCCGTCACCCTGCTCACCCGCGTGATCGCCGACGCCGTCGCCGAGGGCCTCATCGCCCGCTCCGGTGCCGCCACCGGTGACTCGAAGCCGGGCGAGAAGGCCGCCGGCGAGCCCCTCGCCGAGTGGGAGCGCGACTTGCTCGAGGGCGACAAGAAGGACGAGACCGCGGCTGCCGCCGAGGTCCAGTCCTCCGCCGAGACCGAGAAGGTCGCCGACGCCGAGAAGCCGGCCGAGGCCGTCGCCGAGGCCGAGGCTCCGGCCGCGGACGCCGAGCAGGCCTGACACCCGTCACGGCTTCTGACGGCGGGGGCCGACGCCACGAGCGTCGCCCCCGCCGTTCACCCGTAGATCTTTCAGACTTCGAGAGAGACATACAGACTCATGGCGAACTACACCGCCGCTGACGTCAAGAAGCTCCGCGAGCTCACCGGCGAACGGCGGGGCCGACGCCACGAGCGTCGCCCCCGCCGTTCACCCGTAGATCTTTCAGACTTCGAGAGAGACATACAGACTCATGGCGAACTACACCGCCGCTGACGTCAAGAAGCTCCGCGAGCTCACCGGCGCCGGCATGATGGACTGCAAGAAGGCGCTCGACGAGGCCGACGGCAACGTCGACAAGGCCGTCGAGGCGCTCCGTATCAAGGGCCAGAAGGGCGTCGCCAAGCGCGAGGGCCGTTCCGCCGAGAACGGCGCCGTCGTCTCCCTCATCTCCGAGGACAAGACGTCCGGCGTTCTGCTCGAGCTGAAGTGCGAGACGGACTTCGTCGCCAAGGGTGACAAGTTCCAGGCCGTCGCCAACACGCTCGCCGCGCACGTCGCCGCGACCTCCCCGGCCGACATCGCCGCGCTCCTCGCCTCCGAGATCGAGCCCGGCAAGACCGTCCAGGCGTACGTCGACGAGGCCAACGCCAACCTCGGCGAGAAGATCGTCCTGGACCGCTTCGCGCAGTTCACCGGCGAGTACGTCTCCGTGTACATGCACCGCACCATGCCCGACCTGCCCCCGCAGATCGGTGTTCTGGTCGAGCTGGACAAGGCCGACGCCGAGCTGGCCAAGGGCATCGCGCAGCACATCGCCGCCTTCGCCCCGAAGTACCTGTCCCGCGAGGACGTCCCGGCCGAGGTCGTCGAGGCCGAGCGCCGCGTCGCCGAGGAGACCACCCGCGCCGAGGGCAAGCCCGAGGCCGCCCTCCCGAAGATCGTCGAGGGTCGGGTCAACGGCTTCTTCAAGGAGGCCACCCTCCTGGGCCAGCCGTACGCGCTGGACGCCAAGAAGTCCGTCCAGAAGGTTCTGGACGAGGCCGGTGTCACCCTGAAGCGCTTCTCGCGCATCAAGGTCGGCATCTGAGTCCGTCCGGGCGAACAGCACCGGACCCGATAGGGTCTGGTGCAGTCGACGGCCGCACCCACGCCGGACGACCGCAGATCTGACGAGGAGGCCATTGCCGCTGTAGGGACACCAGACCCACCGGCAATGGCCTTCTTCGTATGTGCACGAGGAGAATTTCCATGGACAAGGGCGCGGACGCCATTCAGGCCGACGACAAGCGCGACGACGACAAGGGTTCCGGGCGCTTCATGCTGAAGCTCTCCGGTGAGGCATTCGCCGGCGGCGGCGGTCTCGGCGTCGACCCCGACGTCGTGCACACCATCGCCCGCGAGATCGCCGCCGTCGTCCGCGACGGCGCCCAGATCGCGGTGGTCATCGGAGGAGGCAACTTCTTCCGTGGTGCCGAGCTCCAGCAGCGCGGCATGGACCGGGCCCGGTCCGACTACATGGGCATGCTCGGCACCGTCATGAACTGCCTGGCGCTCCAGGACTTCCTGGAGAAGGAAGGCATCGACTCGCGCGTCCAGACGGCCATCACCATGGGCCAGGTCGCCGAGCCGTACATCCCGCTCCGTGCCGTACGGCACCTGGAGAAGGGGCGCGTGGTGATCTTCGGCGCCGGTATGGGCATGCCGTACTTCTCCACCGACACCACCGCCGCGCAGCGCGCCCTGGAGATCGACGCCGAGGCGCTGCTCATGGGGAAGAACGGTGTGGACGGGGTCTACGACTCCGACCCGAAGACCAACCCCGGCGCGGTGAAGTTCGACGCACTGGAGTACGGCGAGGTGATCGCACGCGATCTGAAGGTCGCCGACGCCACCGCCATCACGCTCTGCCGCGACAACAAGCTGCCGATCCTCGTCTTCGAGCTGACCGCCCTGGGCAATATCGCTCGCGCGGTCAAGGGTGAGAAGATCGGCACGCTCGTGAGCGACGCGAGCACCCGGGCCTGACGGCCCCCCAGGATGGACAACGGCCTGCCGGTCGGACACCGTGCAGGTGAGGACGCGACGCAGGACCCGCAGGGCGCGGCGATGACGACGCCGGGCCCACCCAAGACACGCAGGAGCACGTGGTGATCGAAGAAATCCTCCTCGAGGCCGAGGAGAAGATGGAGAAGGCCGTTGTCGTCGCGAAAGAGGACTTCGCCGCGATCCGTACCGGCCGCGCGCACCCGGCGATGTTCAACAAGATCGTCGCCGACTACTACGGCGCGCTGACCCCGATCAACCAGCTGGCCTCGTTCTCGGTTCCCGAGCCGCGGATGGCCGTCGTGACGCCGTTCGACAAGACCGCGCTGCGCAACATCGAGCAGGCGATCCGCGACTCCGACCTCGGCGTCAACCCGAGCAACGACGGCAACATCATCCGGGTGACCTTCCCCGAGCTCACCCAGGACCGCCGCAAGGAGTACATCAAGGTCGCCAAGACCAAGGCCGAGGACTCCAAGATCTCGATCCGCTCCATCCGCCGCAAGGCCAAGGAGAACCTCGACAAGCTCGTCAAGGACAAGGAGTCCGGCGAGGACGAGGTGCGCCGCGCCGAGAAGGAGCTCGACGACACCACCGCGAAGTACGTCGCGCAGGTGGACGAGCTGCTCAAGCACAAGGAAGCCGAGCTGCTCGAAGTCTGATGAACGACTCTTCCTGGGGCGCCCCGCAAGGAGCCGGTTACTGGGGCACGCCCGAGATGAGGGCTGCCCCGGCGGGTCCTGCCCACGATGTGCACGGCGCCCAGCAGACTCGGCCCATGCCCATTGTGCCGGACGTTCCCGACGCAGGTAGAGACGCAGACGCAGAGCCGCAGAGCCGCGACGACCGGGACGGGGGCGCCGCGCTCATCAGCGGCCCCCTGTTCCGTGACGAGATGCCGCAGGAGCCCATGTCCACCCCGCTGCCGTCCCCGCCGCAGAAGAAGCGCGCGGGGCGTGATCTGCGCGCCGCCATAGGGGTCGGCGTGGGTCTCGGCGCCGTCATTGGCGTCTCGCTGTTCATCGTGAAGGCCGTCTTCATCGGCGTCATAGTGATCGCCGTCGTCGTCGGCCTGTGGGAGCTCACCTCCCGCCTCCAGGAACGCAAGGGCATCAAGGCGCCCCTGATCCCGCTGGCCGTCGGCGGAGCCGCGATGGTCGTCGCCGGTTACGCCCGGGGCCCCGAGGGCGCCTGGGTCGCCATGGCCCTGACCGCCCTCGCGGTGCTGGTCTGGCGGATGACCGAACCACCTGAGGGCTACCTCAAGGACGTCACCGCCGGGGTCTTCGCGGCGTTCTACGTCCCGTTCCTGGCCACCTTCGTCGCCCTGCTGCTGACGGCGGACGACGGGCCGTGGCGGGTGCTGACCTTCCTCGTCCTCACGGTGGTCAGCGACACCGGGGCGTACGCGGTCGGCTGGCGCTTCGGCAAGCACAAGCTCGCCCCGCGCATCAGCCCCGGCAAGACCCGCGAGGGACTGCTCGGCGCGGTCGCCTTCGCCATGGTCGCCGGCGCGCTCTGCATGGAGTTCCTGATCGACGACGGCGCCTGGTGGCAGGGCCTGCTGCTCGGCCTCGCGGTCGCGGGCAGCGCCACCCTCGGCGACCTGGGCGAGTCCATGATCAAGCGGGACCTCGGGATCAAGGACATGGGCACCCTGCTCCCCGGCCACGGCGGCATCATGGACCGGCTGGACTCGCTCCTGCCGACCGCACCGGTCGTATGGCTGCTGCTGGTGCTGTTCGTGGGCTCCGGCTGACCCCACGGCACCCCGGGACCCCGTCCCACCTGCACGTTCCACGAGTGAGGGTCCGTCGTCCACAGGGCGGCGGGCCCTCACCCGTATGTCTGCGACACTGGATGAACCATGCCTAAGCCCGGAGAACTGGCGGCGATCCGGCAGCGAACAGCCCCTGACCAGCACGTTTAGTGCTGGTCAGGGGCCGTTCGTGTGCTACTGGGCCGTCTCTGGGCCGTCAGGCCCGTCGGAGGCGGACAGGAACAGCCCGTCAATGGCGTTCCGGGTGCGCTCCTGACTGGACGGCATGAGGTGCGCGTACACCCGCAGCGTGAGTGCGGGGTCGGTGTGCCCAAGGTACTGGCTGACCGCCTTGATGCTCTCGCCAGCGTCCAGCAGCACCGACGCGTAGAAGTGCCGGAGCGCGTGCATGCCGTGCTCGCGGGCGGATTCGTACTTCCCGTCCAGGGCGCTAGGGATGAGGCCAGCCAGCGCGATGGCGGGCTTCCATTCCTGGATGTTGAAGTTGCTCCGCCAGACGACTCCGGATGCGGTGTTCGTGAACAGGAGGCGTGCCGTCACCTTCGGGCCGTCAGGCTTCCGCCACGGCAGGGTGACTTCAACCGGCTTGCAGTTGTCCATGTGCGCTCGCAGGGCTTCGGCCACCGAGGACGGGAGCGGGACGTCTCGCTCCTTGCCGCACTTCGGTGGGGCGAACACGGCCTTGCCCTGGATGAGCTTCACCTGCCGGACGACCCGCAGGATGCCAGCCTCGAAATCGACCGCGTCCTCAGCGAGTCCCACAATTTCCCCTTGCCGAAGACCGCAGCCAGCGCCTGTGTCCACCATGGTCCGGTAGCGCTCAGGAAGGGCTCGGCGGACCGCTTGAACCTGTGAGGGCAGCCATGGGATGACCCGCCGCCGTTCGACCGATGGCGGGCGCACGGACTTCGCGGAGCACGGGTTGCGGGGGAGGAGACCGTCGTCCACGGCCGCACTCAGTACGGCTCGAACGTCGCCGTAGATGTTGCGCGCGTACGCCCCGCTCACGCCCGGGTTGGACTCAAGGGCGCTCACCAGGTCGCGAAGGTGTTCCGGCCGGAAGGAGTCGAGCGGGCGCGACCCGAGGACGGGGAAGGCGTGCAGGCGTAGCCGCTGCTCGGTGACGATCTGGCTCGACAGGTCCGCGCTGTGTGCCTTGAGCCACTTCTCGGCGTAGCCCTTGAACGTGACCCGGGCTGCGCGCGGATCGATGTACTGGCCTCGGGACATGTCGGAAGCGACGTTGGTCAGCCAGTTCTCAGCGAGTCGCTTCTGTCGGTCCGGGAAGGACTTGGACTTCTCGGTGCCGTCGGGGCCGACGTAGCGGGCGCGGTAGCGGAGGCCGATGCCGTATCGCTCACTCTTGACGCGGCAGGGCTTTCCGTCGGGCCCGGGTTCGGTTTTGTACCAGCGGTCTTGGATGTGGCCGGCCACAGGGTGCTCCAGTCGGGGATGCGGCAGGGGCGCGACCGGTGGTGGTCGCGCCCCTGTGAGTGGTTGTGGTGCGGGTCAGGCCGCGTCGCGCTCGGCTTCGGTGAGCGCCTTGATCCAGGCATGGACAGCGGTGGGGTCGTAGCGGAGGTGCTTGCCGATGCGGAAGCCGGGCGGGCCGGTGCGCTTCTTGCGCCAGGCGTAGACGGTTTCAAGTGGGACGGTGAGGAGGGCGGCGATGTCCTCGGGGGTCAGGTAGCGATCGGGGAGTCCAGCGCGGAGCGTCGCCGTGATTGCGGCTGCCATGGATGTCTCCTGGACGGCGGGTTCGGGGCGGGGCCCCTTCCTGTCAGGTCCGCTACCTCCGCTACCTCCGCTACCGCCCTGGTCAGGGGCTTGTTTGTGGTAGCGGATGGGGTAGCGGTAGCGGATGGATGCCGCTACCGGCCCTGCCTTACGACGAGGTGTGGCCGGTAGCGGGTAGCGCTCAGGTAGCGGAGGGGAAGAGGGTTGCCGCTACCGTTTCCGGGGCGCTGACCTGCGCGGTAGCGGAGGTAGCGGAGGTAGCGGCTTCTGAGGGGGGTGGGGGGCAGTACCGCTGCCAGGCGTCGTGGAGATCGAGGGCGTAGTAGCCCTTGAGGACTGTCCCGGCGGTCTTGATATTGCGGGCCTTGACCGGGGTGTTGTCGCTGGTCATGTACTCACCCAGCTTCTTGGCCAGGCCCCGGGAGTCGAGCGGGCGCCCGCTCATGTCGGCCCACGGTGCTTCGTCCAGGGCGCAGAGCCGGTCGAGGATTGCGACGGTCGGCATCCGGTCGATGCCTGCCATCACGTGGTCCCGCAGGTCCGTGAGCAGCCGGATGCCGAGAGATCCCTTGTCGTCGGCGCGGGCGGCATTGACCAGCTCCAGGCAGGCGGTGCGGGCGCGTTCGGGCCAGTCGCCCCCGGCGGCGTCCGCGACGGACAGCAGCGGTTCCCACACGTCTGCGGGCCGGTCGCTGACACCGTCGGGCATCTGCGGCCACCGGCCCGCGATGTCCTCCCGCACGGTGTCGGCCCACTGGGCGAGCCGTTCCCGCAGCGCCTGCCCCTCGGCCTCGTGGAGGCGGGCCCGGAAGGGCTCCACCGTCTCGTTCCGTGCGCGGCGGCGCATGCGGATGATGACGGAGCGGGTGGTGATGGTGTCGGGCAGGTAGCCGAGACCGCCGACCGCGACGGCGGTGTAGGAGGGGAACTCCACCACCGTCTGATTGCCCCCGTCCCCGACGCATCGGTAGGTGACCCCGGAGCGGCGGTGACCGGCGTTGAGAAAGCCGCGCAGCTCCTCGTTGTCTCCGGCCTTGGGGCCGAAGACGGTGTCGATCTCGTCGAACAGGATCGTGGGCCGTCCGGCGGGGTCGGAGACGGACCGGAACAGAGCTGCGGCCCGTGCGTTCACGGCGAGCATGGGGCGCGGGACCAGGGTCTCCACCACCTCCAGCGCCCGGGACTTCCCCGAACCGGGTTCCGGGGAGAGGAAGGCGAGACGGGGGGTGGAGTCGAACGCGTCCAGCAGGTGCGCGTGCGCGTCCCACAACGCCACGGCAACGTAGGCGGCTTCCCGGGGGAAGACGTTGAAGCGGCGGTGGAAGGCTTCCACCTCGTTCAGCAGCGCCGCACCGTCGATGGGCACGGCAGGCTGCGAGTTGGGGGTGTTCATGCGGCTTTCCTCCGGTGCTGCTCAGTGTGCGGGCAGTGGTCGACGCGGGCGCGGGTGGTCAGCTCGGTCACGGCGTTGCGGCCCCGGGCGCGTTCGTGGTGGCCGCAGGCGCACAGCCAGTCGGCGGCCGGGATCTGGTTGCGGCCGAGCCCTCGCACGACCAGGCCGGGGCGGATGCCGGTCACCGTGACCGCGTGCGGGTCAGGGCGAACAGCAACGCGGACGCCTTCGGCGACGCCTTTCGGCTCGCCACCGGTCATCCGTGCTACGGCGACGTTGGCGGCCTGCGGGGTGCTCGGGGTGGCAGGCAGGCTCTTAAGGCGGGGATTCGGGGCGGTGGTCATGCCGGCCGCCCCGGGTTGTTGGCGATGGACCAGTTCAGAGCGCTGGTCACGGCGGCCCTGCACTCGTTCTCGCGGAGTCCGGCCCGCAATCCCGCCGAATTAAGAGCCGCTTCTACCTCACTGCGGGCGAGGTCGCCGGACGGGATGAACCGCCCCAGAGCGCGGGCGGCCCGAACCAGCGTCCAGTTCCGTACGCCCTCCCCAGCCCCCGCGACGGCCGCTGTTTCGGCCCTGAGAGCCGCTGCGGCGTACCGGGAGGCCCGAACCGGCATGGGTGCAGCCATCAGACCCCGGACGGCCTGACGGGGCGTCAGGGGCGCGTACAGCCATTCCGGGAGTGGTACGGGCTCGGTGGGGTCGACCACCTCGTACGCACCGTGCGGAAGGACGCTTCCGGCGGCGACGACGTATCCGCCGTGGGCGCGGGTGTCGATGTGCGTGCCGAGCCTGCCCGCGCTGTTGCCGAGCCGGACCCCACCGGGGGCGGTGAAGTACAGGTGGTATCCACCGCTCGCGGTCCGGGTCCGGTAGGTGGCGGGGACGGTGTGCTCGGCGCGCTCGCAGAGCGCTTGCAGGGAAGTGACGCCGTCAGGCGTTCCTTTTGGGTCCTTGTCCTTGACCGGGTCCAGGTCCACCACGACCAGCCCAGACGGGCCCGTGGCGATCCCGACGTTGAACGCCCCCGCCGACCACGCCTTGCGGATGCGGTCGGGGTCGGTGGTGGCCCGCTGCTCCCACTTCCGATGACCGCTGGCGCAGTCACCGGTGCCGGGGCACGCGCTCTCGCCGTGAAGGGCGGGGCGCTTGTCGCCGGGGCGGAGTGGGAAGACGCGCCACCCTCGCTCGGCCGCAGCCAGCGCAGAGGCCCGTAAGGCCGCGTCCGGCACTCGCCGGATCAGGGTCGGTTGGGTCATGCTGGTGTCTCCAGTTCTCGTGAGTGGGTTTCTGGACGAGGGCGGCCCCGGCTTTGGCGAGACGGGGGCCGCCCTCATCAGTTGGTTTGGTCAGGCGGCCTTGTCGGCGGTGAGTCCGCCGTCCGGCTGGCGGGTGATGTGGCCGGTGTCGGTGAGGCGCTTGACGGCCTTGGACACCGTCCCCTTGGACAGCCCAGTGGTCTCGGCCAAGTCCTTCTGCCGTACCGGTGTTCCGGCGGTCTCGATCGCGTCAAGGATCCGGGCGTCCGTTCCGTCCACGGCCGCCACGACCGGGGTGGCCGGGGTGGGCTTCACGAGGGTGAGCGTCGGTGCCCCGGTGGCGGTGGCGGTGGGTGTGGTGGTGCGGGACCAGATGGGCTGGTCGGGGAGGGCGATGACGACGGCCTTGTCCATGTAGCGGACCTTGACCGGGTCGGGGCCCCGCTTGCCGTCGCGGATGAGCGCGACGCCGGGGGCGGGGAGTTCGTCGGCGTTCCAGCCCTTGGCCTGTGCGTCCTCACCGAGGACGACGCGGGCTTCGGCGGGGGTGCGGACGGCGAGGCAGATCGAGGTGCTGATCTGCGGGGCGATCTGCTTGGGGACGCCGTCGCCGATGGTGGGCTTCTGCGTCATCCACCACAGGTCGATGCACGCCGCCCGGCCCATGCGGGCGATCGACTCCAGACCCGGCAGCGCGCTGCGGGTGCGGACCTTCGTCTTCCCGTCGCCGTCCTCCTCGGGGAAGGGGACCTTGTCGGCGGCGGTGACGACTTCCGCGCCCTCGTCGACGACGACGGTGATGCGGGGCCGGTCGGGTGTGGGGCCCCAGGTGTCCTGTCCCTTGGGCAGGACGTTGAGCCGGTCGTGCATCTCGGCTTCCACCTCGTCCACCACGGCGATGACGTCCTCGGGGGTGGAGGCGACGCGGGCCCGGTGGTCCCACAACCGGCCTTCCACGCGCTTGAGGTCGATGATGACCAGCGCGTTCGTGTCGCCCTCGGACGCGTCGAACAGGAGCGGGCGGGACGCGACGCTCTTGCCCGCCCCGGACCGGCCCGCGATCAGCAGCCGCTCGCCCAGGGGGACGGTGACGTGTTCGCCGGTGACGGTGTCGATGCCGAGCGAGCGCCGTTCGGGCGCCCACAGGAGGTCGTCGCCGTCGGCGGCGCTGCGGGTGCGCAGGGTCAGTTCGGCCCAGCCGCCCTGCTTCCCGGCCTTGATTTGGAACCGCAGCCCGGTGCGGGCACCGAGCAGGGCGCGGATGTGGTCCTCGGATCCGCGCAGTTTGGTGGTGGTCCACTGGCCGTCGAGGCGGACCGCGACGACGATCCCGGACTCGGTCAGGCGCGGCCGGCCGGTCAGCGTCCCGGCGAGGCCGCGCTGTTCGGCGTGCTCGCGCCAGTGCTCGGGCTGGAGTCGCTTGAGCAGGTCGCGTTCCTCGGCGGTCGGCTCGATCGGGGAAGCCGCGGGGCGGTGGAGCAGTGCCCACAGGATCGTCCCGACGACGGCGACGCTCACGGCGACGGCCGCCCACATCCACACCCGGCCCGGGACGAGCGGCAGCCCCACGTACCCGGTCGCGGCGGTGACGAGCGCGGCCTTGGCGGCGAACAGCCACATCGGGTCGGGCACGCGCCGCTTGGCGGTGGCGAGTTCGCGTTCTGCGCGGTGGACGAGAGAGGTGACCCTCTGGGGGTCGGTGGCCTGCGCCTGTGCGAGAGCGGCGCGGGCGTCGCGGACGAGCGGCTTTCGGGTGGCTCGTAGGGTGCGGCGGCGGTCGGATTCCTTGGACCAGCGGTCGGCGGTCCAGCGGGCGGCGGTGGCTGCGTACTGGCGGTGGGTCTGCCAGGCTGATGGGTGACTCACGGGTTCCTCTCCAAGGGCTATGAGTCGGTGGGGGCGGGCCCGGCTTGGCCCGCCCTCACACGCGGGTGTGTGTACGCGGAGTAGTGGAGTTTCCGGTTTCCTGGTTTCCGACGGGGCCCCTACGCGTGTGCGCGCGAGGCGGGAAACTTCCGTCACCCTGCGTCGCTACGGGGGTCCTGGCGGCCGAACAGGGGCCGGGGGGTCTCAACCCACCTGGAAGGGGGTCCGACGCGCCTGCGGGGCGCTGGGCGGGTTCAGTGGGTGGAGCGGCCGAACCACCGGTTGTGAACCGTGGTGTGATGCACCGTCGCCGGTCGCCCGCCACCGAGGACGACGGACCCGATGCGGGAGGCGACGACGGCGACGGCGGCCCACATCATGAGCGACCCGAGACCGGCGGCGGCGCTGACGAGCTGACCGGCACCGAGGAGGAGCTGACCAGCACCCCACCCGGCACCACCGGCCAGCAGTCCGCCGGCGGCGATGCGCTGGGCGCGCGGGTCGAACAGCGGCTGCGGGGTCAGGTCACGCGGCTGGTAGACGGCTGGAGTGGTGGGCAGGTGCTCGCGGAGCACGGCAACCATGACCCCGTCCGGGCCCGGGACGTAGACGACCGTCCCGGCCTGCTCGGTGCGGAGCTGCACCGTGCCGGTGGTGGGGGCGGGCGGCGCGGTGGAGCTCCGCCCGGGGGGACCTGTATGGC
>NZ_QWFA01000212.1 GCF_003501885.1 Streptomyces globisporus | reverse complement strand
GGCGTACGGCTTCGGGGGCGGGCCTGTCGGGGGCGGAGCGGAGGCCGGAGGGCGGGGGAGCGGGACGGCCCGGGGAGACCGGCCCCGTACGGTCCGGGGCGACCGACTCCGTATGGCCCGGACTGCTCTCCTGCTCGGACGCGGCTCGCTGGACGGTGGCGCGTGCGGCTGTCGGAGACGCGGCGGGGGTGGCAGGCGCGAGGCCGGCGATCTGACGCAGGGGCATGGCCGGACGCCGGGCGACCGTCAGTGGCGGCGCGATCCGTTGTGGGCGCACAGCAGCGGGCCGCGACGGCGGGCGGACGGCAGCCACAGCGTTGTTCCCGGGCCCGAGCGTGGGCCGCCCGGGAGCGGGATGGGCTCCCGCGTGCGCGGCCGAGCCGGATGAGCCCGACACAGCCGAGCCCGATGAGCTGCCCGAGCTGGACGGGCCCGACGCGGTGGAGCCGGATGAGCCGGGTGAGTGCGACGAGCCGGACGAGCCGCCCGAGCTGGATGAGCCCGCCGCGGGCGAGCCCGATGAGCCGGACCGGAGCGAGGAGTTGGACGGGGCCGAGGAGTCCGACGAGCCGGCCGAGTCCGCCGAGTCCGCCGAGTCCGACGAGCGGGACGATCCCGATGAGCCGGACACGGGCGAGCCCGATGAACCGGACCGGAGCGAGGAGCCCGAAGAGCCCGACCGGGCCGAGGAGCCCGAAGAGGCGGACCGGGCGGAGGAGCCCGAAGAGGCGGACCGGGCAGAGGAGTTGGACGACGTCGCCGATCCGGACGCAGACCGGGTCTCCGACCCGGACCTGGCCGCGTTCGCGGGCCCGGGTACCGAGCCGGACCGCCCCGCGTTCGAGGGCCCCGACGCAGCCCCGGACCGCGCCGCGTCAGCGGGCCCCGCCGAGCCCGACCTACCTGACGCCGCCGCCCGGCCCGTCGAAGCCGTCGAGCGCGACACGTACACCGTCTCCGGCGTACCCGCTGACGACGACCGGTTCGCGGGTCCGGAGGCACCCGACGACGCCCCCGAAGCACCCCGGGGCGACGGATCCCCGGGCCTCGGGGCACGCGACGACGACCCGGACGTAAACCCGGAAGCGCGGGACGACGACCGCGACGTAGCCCCCGAAGCGCCCGACGACGACCGGCCCGCAGGCTCCGAAGAACGCGACGACGACCGGTTCACGGCATCCGAACCACCCGACGACGACCGGCCCGCCGCAGAGGCCGCCGACCGCTGTACCGCCGACGGTGCCGAACCCGGCTTCCCCGACCCCGCACCCGTACCGGCACCACGCCGAGATGCCCGCCCCACCGAGGCGGACGGCAGGTCCGGCGCCGGCCCAAGGGACTCGGCGGGGTCGTCGGCGGGCCGGACCGCGCGCAGCAGCAGCGGGCCCCCGGGGGACGTCGAGGGGCGTGCGGAGCCCGGGCGGGTGACTCCGTGGATGAGGCCGACCGGGGCCGACGGCAGGACGGCGTGGCCGAGTTCACCGCCGAGGGACGGGTTCTGCCAGGAGGCCAGGCGCGCGCGGAACCGCAATCCGTCGCTCACACCGATCGAGGACCGGGCGACGGTCACCGACGGCGGGGCCACCCGCCGCCATCCGCCGTCCCAGCCACCGTCGTCGGCACCACTGCCCCCGCCACCGTCCCCGGCCTCGCCGGACACGATGGGCCCGGCGGGCACGGCCGGCACGGCGGACATGCCGTCGCGCCCTGCCCCGCCCCGGACCTCGCTCTCCCGCGACGGCGTCACGGACCGCCGACGGTCCGCACGGCGCAGCCAGTCCCCGAACCCCACACGATCACCCGCCTTCGTTGACGCGGGTGTTGATCCGCGCTATCTCCCGCACCCACTGCTGACGTTCGCCGTGGGTGAGGTCGAGAATGTCCTCACGCTGCCAATGGAAGTGGTAGGCGACGTACGCGATCTCCTCCCGCAGCCGGGGAAGCGCGTACGTCACGATTCCCCCAGGCGCCCACCCGAGAGGTCCACCTCGAACGACCCCTGGCACAGCGGGCAGGTCACCGCGGCATGCGTGTGGCCCTCGCTGTTGATCCGGCGGTAGAAGTCCTGGAGGAACGCCACGTCGGTCGCGTACATCCGCTCGACGATCCCGGTGTGGACGTCGGTGATCGGGCCGAGCTGCGTGATCACCTGGGCCAGCAGCACCACGGACAGGTACGCCGGGTTCTCCTTCACCCGCAGGTCGATCTGGGGCTTGAGCTCGTCCCGGGCCGTCGCGAGCCGCATGGTGCCGCTCCGGTGCACCCGGCCCTCGTCGTCGACGTACCCGCGCGGCAGCTCGAAGGCGAACTCCGTCTGCAGCGTGTCCCGTTCGCGCCGAGGAGCGCGGGCGGGCGCCGGGGCGGCCGGAGCCTCCTGGCGGGTGGCGGTCGCGGCGGCCAGGTTGTCGAGGGTCTCTTCGAGCCCGGCGCCCGGCGTAACGGTCCGGCGCCTCATTCGACCACGATCTCCTCGAAGGTGATGGTCACCGTCTCCGTCGCCGCGCTGGACTCGCCGGCCTTGAGCGAGGGGCCCTCCCACTTGGAGGCCCAGCCCTGCATCAGCTGGATGCGGCGGACGGTCTCACCGGTCGAGTCCTTGATCTCGATGGTGAGGTTCTGCCGGGCGGTGTCGACGGCCCCGTTGTTGAGGGTCTCCTTGATCCAGGTGGTGAACTCGCTGCTCTTGTCGAGCCCGCGGGTGATCGTCACCTCGCCCGCCTGGCGGGCGCCCGGCTGCTTGCGGATGATCTGCTTGCCGTCGGCGGTCACCTGACGGACCTCGACGACTTCTTCCTCGACGGTCATGCCGCTGATCTCCTGGATGGACTCCACGAGATAGCCGCCGAGCTGAACGCCGAAGATGTGGGTGGAAAGAGCGTCGCCCTCTGCCATGACTGTGTGTCACCTGTTCCGGTTGCGATCGTGCTGCGGGTGGTGGGGAAGGGCCGCGAGGGTCACTCGTCGACGAGGCTGGTGCTGTCCGAGAACTGCGAGAGCCGGAAGATCACGAACTCGGCGGGCTTCACCGGGGCCACCCCGATCTCGCAGACGACCTGACCGAGGTCGATCGACTCCTGCGGGTTGTTGCTCCGGTCGCACCGCACGTAGAACGCCTCCTCGGCGGTGCGGCCGAACAGCGCGCCGCGCCGCCACTCCTCGGTGAGGAACGCGGTGACGTTGCGCCGGATGCTCGACCAGAGGCGGTCGTCGTTCGGCTCGAACACCACCCACTGGGTGCCCAGGAGGATGGACTCCTCCAGGTAGTTGAAGAGGCGGCGGACGTTGAGGTAGCGCCAGGCCGGGTCGGAGGAGAGGGTGCGCGCGCCCCAGATGCGGATGCCGCGGCCGGGGAAGGCACGCACGCAGTTCACGCCGATCGGGTTGAGGAGGTCCTGCTCGCCCTTGGAGAGCCGGATCTCCAGGTCCACGGCGCCCCGGATGACCTCGTTGGCGGGGGCCTTGTGGACTCCGCGCTCATTGTCGCTGCGGGCCCAGACCCCGGCCACGTGACCGCTGGGCGGGACCAGGGAGTTGCGGCCGCTCGCCGGGTCGAAGACCTTCACCCACGGGTAGTAGAGAGCGGCGTAGCGGGAGTCGTAACCGGCGTCCTCGTTGCGCCAGGTGCGGACGCGCTGGGCGTTCATGCCGGGCGGGGTGTCGAGGACGGCGACGCGGTCGCCCATCTGCTCGCAGTGCGAGATGACCGCGAGCTGCACGGTCTTGACGCCCTCGGCGTCGATGTCGCCGCGCTGGAAGGCGCTCATCAGGTCCGGGACGGCGACCATCGTGATCTCGTCGATCGCTTCGAGACCGGCGAACCCGGTCCGCGCGGAGGCGTCCCCCACGTACTCGGAGGCGTCGAGCCGGGCCACGCCGTTGCCGGGTGCCGCCGCCGTCGCGGGGGCCAGGGCCACGGTCTGCTTCTCGGGGCGGCTCTGCGCCGTGCCGGGCTGCTCGGTGACCTGGATCAGCTTGGAGTCGCGGGCCTGGGTGACCAGGTAGCCCTTGACGTTCTTGCGGGTGGAGACGTCGTACGTCTCCACGGCCTTGCCGCCCTGGCGTACGAGCAGCCGGAAGCGGTCCTCCGGCGGGTTCTCGCCCTCGGCGTCGGCGATCTCCACGGAGAGGCCGTCGCCCGTGCCGGGCTTGGCGGCGACCAGGAACCCGCCGAGCGCGACGGGGGCGGGGGCCTGGGCGGCGGATGCCCGGTCGCCACCGTCGGCGCCCTGCGCGGGGCCGCCGATGCGCACGATGTAGGCCGCGCCGCCGCCGTTGGCGAAGAAGCCGTGGACGGCGTGCGCCAGATAGGTGTCGGCGGTGAAGGCGCCGAACGTCTGCACGTACTGGTCCCAGTTGGTCACCAGCGTCGGCTGGTGGAAGGGGCCCGTCCCCGCGAAGCCGACGAAGGCTGCGACCGCGGTGCCGACTCCTTCGATGGGCCGTGCTCCGGACTGCACCTCCTCCACGTAAACACCGGGGGTGAGGTACGACGGCATGCTCGCTCCTTCTGGACGGTCACTCGATCACCGCCCAGTCTTGACCGGCCGCGCGGGCCGGGAGTAGGTCCCGGAGTCCCCGACACGGGGCAAGGAGACTGCCCTTTCCGGGCTCTCGGACGCCGGGTAACCCTGCCCTTGGCGGTCGGATCGGAACCGCTCGCCCCTATTCCCGGTCGCCCACGCGCATTCGGCCGCCCACGTGACGAGAACGAGAACAACGTGTTACGTCGGAGCGCGAACGAGCCGCCTCGGCGGAGGGATTGGGGGAAAGGCCGGTCGGCGCGCCGGGAAGCCCATGTGTTTGGTATCTCTTTTTCCCGGTAAACCACGGGTGGCCGAGTACCGTCCGGGGTGTCCGGGGGAAACACTCCGAGGTGATGTGATTCGGCCAGAATGAGCCGAGAAGACGAGTGGATTCGGTCGGGTACGAGGGCGGGAAACGGGCACGAAGAGGCTCCGAACGGGCACCCGTTACCTGCCGTCGCACCGTCAGAACCAGTCCTGAGCAGGCTTGTTCGTGCCGCTTGCCGCCTGAAGCGGATATTCTTCCTGTGCTGTCGACACCGCGGGCGACCGAACCGGTAGAGGTCGCCGGCGTATCCGGGAGGGCGAATCCGCCACTGTCCGGCACGCCGGGTTTCCTTTCGGCAGGGCTTCTGCTGTTGTCTCGTCGGAAGGCTCGGCGTCGCTGATTCCACCGACGTTCCGCAGTCCTTCCTTCGTCCTTCTATCGTTCCTTCTGTCGTTCTTCTACCGTGCGAGATCGCTCAGTACGCCGCTGACATTCAGAACCTGATGGCACCCGGAAGCCTGTTGTCCGGTAGCCGGGGTGCCGGGCTTGGCACAGGTGACGGAAGCGGTGACGGTGGCGTTCTCCGGAACCTGAATGGGGGTGACCCAGTGATAGTCCTGGTTGCGGAAGGTCTCCAGAGCGATCGTCGTGATCTTGTTCTCTCCGAAGGAGATCGTCACGAGGCCCTCGTCGCCCTGGAAGTTCGCCACCACGACGTCCGTGACGCGGAACACCTTCCCGGCCGGAACCTTGTAGGCGCCTTCCTCGGTGGCCCCCGCTCGGGTCTTCACGTCGATGGTTCTGGAAGCCTGCTCGCCCCCGCCACCGTTTCCGCCGGTGCCGCCGCCCCCGCCGGTGCCACCCGGGCCGGAACCGGTCCCGCCGGGGCCTGTACCGTCGGGACCGGTCCCCTCGCCCCGGCCGCCTGCCGGGTTCTCCGCACCGCCGGGCGGCGTCGACCCCTGCTCCCTGCCCCGCTCGGTCTCCTCCTGCGCGGCCTTCGCCCCGGCCTGCTTGGCCGTGCTCTGCACCGCGGGCCGCACCAGGGCGAACCATGCGAGGAGCAGCGCCAGCAGCGCCGCCAGCACGATCAGCAGCCACTTGGGCAGCACGGGTATCTGGGCGAACTCCCCGGGCAGCGGCTCGGCTCCACCGGGCTGCCCGTGGTCGACCGAACCCGTGGCCACGGCCTTGGGCTCGGCGTCCGCCTCGCCCTCCCCGCCGCCTTCGGTCGCCAGGACCTCGAACGGCCAGGTGACGGGCTCGCCGAACCAGATCAGCTTCCGGGCCCGGACCTTCAGCGCGACCTCCGCCGACTCGCCCGGCTCCAGGCGCTTCTTGTCGGGAGTGAAGCCGAGCGTCAGGTCCTCCCCGTCCTGCCGGCCCGCGAGGACCACGTCGACCGGGGTGTTCCCCTTGTTCTGCACGGCGGTACGGAACCGGGCGCCCAGCCATCCCCGGCGGCGGCGCGGCTCCAGCTCCGCACGCAGCTCGTGGAAGGGCGCAACGGTCACCGTCGACTCCGGGACCACCACCGACTCGGGGCGTTCGGCGGGCAGTACCCGTACGGCCAGGGGGGTTACGCCCGCCCGGACCTCGTGGGACCGGGGCGGGGCGAAGGTGAGGGTCACCGTCTCGGAGGTGCCCGGGTACAGCGACACACGCGCCGGCTCGACGGTGGTCCAGGCGGCACAGTCGCCGACCACTTCGAGGGTGTAGGCCTCGACGATGTCGCCGTCGTTGCGCACGGTCAGGGTGGTCGTCGCGGTACCGCCCGGCGACACCGTCACCGGGGGGCTTGCGAGTTCGGCAGATGTGGTCACTCTGCGACGGTAGGCCGCCGACACGGCTCGGCAGCAGAGACGCAAGGGCAAGAAGCGGGCAGCGGTGGTGCCCCGAGGGCCCACCGGCTCGGTGTCCCCGCGCCCCCGCGCCGGGCCCGCTCACCCTGCCCCGGACGGCGAGGGCGATCACGAGCACAGCAGGCATATCAGGCTGAAGTACCTGAGGAAGACGGGCACGGAACGATGACGATCACGGAAACGACGAACAGCACGGCGGCACGCGGGCAGTACCGCAGGCCCGACGCCGCCGGCCGCCGCACGCCCGGCGCCGGGGGAGCGCCCGGGGGCAGGGTCTCCGTCGCGGTGTACGCGGAGGACCTGATCCTGCAGACCGGCATGGTCCACCAACTGCGGGTGCGCCCCGAGATAGAACTGCTCCCGGAGGCCGAGGCGGACCGGGCGCAGGTCTCCCTGGTCGTGGTGGACACGGTGGGCGAGTCCACCGTCCAGCTCCTCCACCGCCTCCAGCGCAACACCTCCACCCGCACCGGACTGGTCGTCGGGTACTTCGAGTCGGGCGCCCTCCAGACCATGATCGAGTGCGGGGTCGCCGCCGTCCTCCGCCGCGCCGAGGCCGACCAGGACCGGCTCGTCCACCTGGTGCGCGCCATGGCCAACGGCGAGGGGGTCCTGCCGGGCGACCTGCTCGGCAAGCTCCTCGACCACGTCAGCTCCCTCCAGCGCACGGTCCTCGACCCCCGGGGGCTCACCCTGTCCACGCTCACCGCGCGCGAGGCGGAGATGATCCGGCTGGTCTCGGAGGGCTGCGACACCGCGGAGATCGCGCAGAGGACCTCGTACTCGGAACGCACCGTCAAGAACGTGCTGCACGAGGTCGCGACCCGCCTCGAACTGCGCAACCGGGCCCACGCGGTGGGCTACGCGATGCGCCACGGCCTGATCTGAGGGAGGGCCGCGCTGTTCGGACCTCTCAGCCCTCCGGGGGACGCGTGCCGCCCGGACCGGCGAACACCAGCTGCGTCAGCGGTGAGGGCAGCCGGTCGGCCCCCACCGTGACCCGGTACAGCCCGGCCCCGGGAAGATCGACGTCGGCCGTCAGCGCGTCCCCGTCCTCCGCGTGGGGAAGGGCCCGGCGGCGGGCGGGGCCGTCGACCGCGGCCACCGTGCAGTCGATCCCGGACGGATCGTCGGTCCCGGTGATCCGCAGCGACCAGGTCTCCCCGGGCGTCACGGCACACGCCAGGACGATCGGGATGAACCCGCAGCTGGAGGACGATTCGCCTCTGCAGGCCATCGCCGACGGGCAGTTCAAGGACGTGATGGCAGCGGCCCGTTCCTACCTCCAGGGCGGCCTCTGACACCGCCGCACCTCCGCGCAGCGACGACGCCGCCGGTCTGACGGACCTCCGTCGGCCGGCGGGGCCGCTGTGCGGGCCGCTCGACGCCTCCGGTCTTTCCTCGGGATCCCGGCGGTGCCGGTGCCCCGAGCGCGGTACACCCACCGCCGCAAAGGGCAGCGGTCCCTTCCCCCGGTCCGGGTACTCGCGGCCTGTCCTCCGACCCCGCGCGAGCGCGATGCTGGCCGGTGGAGAGTCGATCGAGAGACTGTGAGGTGGGCCGTGACCGGCACTGCTGGCCCGGCGAAGCATTCCCGGTTCGGCCGACTGACCGGCGCGGTGGTGCTGTTGGCGCCGCTGCTGCTGGTCGGCTCGGCCGCCGCACCGGACGGGGCGGGCCAGGCCGTCGCCGCCCCTGCGGACGCCGAACCGGGCCGGGCCGGGCGGATCGCCTTCGCCGGTACCGACCACCGCAGCCTCGGACGGGCCAACGACCAGGACACCACCGACCCGCTGTTCGGCGACGGGCCCGCCCACTACGACCAGGACCCCTCCGCCCGAGGTGACGTCCTGGTCTTCACCAGCCTGCGGGACAGCGCCAAGCCCCAGGTGTACGTGCGCGGTGCGGACGGGTCGGTGCGTCGTCTCACCGAGGGCCGGGACGCGGCCCGCCCGGAACTCTCCCCGGACGGTCGGACCGTCGTCTTCGACTCGGCGGAGCCCGGCCCCGGCGGCACGGTGCAGCGCGACCTGTGGTCGGTCGGGGTCGACGGCTCGAATCTGCGGCGGCTCACCGACACCGCCGACAACGAGGAGTCCCCGACCTGGTCCCCGGACGGCACGAGGATCGCGTACGCCCGCGACGGCGACACCGCCCTCGGCCGGCAGATATACGTGCGGGACGTCGACGGCGGCCCGCAGACCCGGATCAGCGACGCGGGGGCCGGCGACGCCACCGAGCCGTCCTGGAACCCGGGCACCGACCCCGCCGACCGGAACATCGTCGCGTACACCCTCACCACCAACCCCGACCCGAACGTCGACGACGGCACGGAACTGCGGGCCACCGAGGGCCTCGGCACCGACCGCCCGCTGCTGGCCGGCGGGCACGCGGAGTGGGGCACCCGGTCGGCCTCCTGGCTGCCCGACGGCAAGGACGTCGTCTTCCTCAGCCCGTACCACACCTGCGGTTGCGACGACTTCGACCATGTCTACCGGGTGACCGCCTTCGAGGGGGACGCACCGCCGGACCAACTGGTCAACGAGAACCGCGAGGTGGGGTCGCCCACCTGGTTCCCCCCGGCCGGGACCGTCGTCGTCCCCCGCATCACCCCGGACCCGCAGACCGTCAAGAAGCCGGACGAGCTGCTGGCCGCCGCGCAGATCGTGACGCTCCAGGACGTTCGTCAGGACGGCTCCGACCCCCGCGACCTGGGCCTCACGATCCTGAAGGAGGACCCGGCGGCCCGCACCAACGAGAGCCCCGCCGTCGACCCCCTGTTCAACCCGGCCGCGGGCTTCGACCCCTGGACCGAGCGGCAGAGCTACACCCCCGACGGCCGCCGCATCGTCGTCACCCGCTTCGAGGACACCGACGCCGGGCGGATCGAGCGGATCTGGATGGCCGACGCCGACGGGAGGAACGCGGCGGCTCTGCCCCTCGCGGGGCGCGGCCCGAGCGACTGGGACACCGACCCCGCCTTCTCGCCCGACGGCACCAAGCTCGCCTTCACCCGCACCTCGCCCGGCGGCACCGGCGACGCGGCGGGCCCGAGCCGGATCCTCGTCGCCGACGTCGCCTCGGGCGCGATCCTCGACGAGATCCGGCCGCCCGAGGGCCAGCAGACCGGCGGCGACGCCCAGCCCACCTGGTCCTCCGACGGCGTCAACCTCGCCTTCACCCGTAACCACGTCATCGACGGCAACGGCGGCAACAAGCACATCTGGGTCGTGCCGGTCGCCGACCTCGGCCGGCAGAGGGACCTCAGCGCCACCATCTGCCCCGGCGACTGCGACGTCATCGACGACAGCCCCGCGTTCTCCCCGGACGGCCTGAAGGTCGCCTTCAACCGCAAGGACGGCGGGGGCAGGGTCAACCAGCAGGCCGGAGTCCTCGTCAAGCCCCTGCGCGGCGGCGGCTGCCGTGTCGTGCTGCCCTCCGTCCAGAAGGACAACCCCGCCGGCTGCGACCTGCCGATCCCCGACACCTCCGCGACCGGCCCCCACCAGCCCCGCGACGTGGCCTGGACCCCCGGTGGCGACAAGCTCGTGTTCACCGCGCGCCGGGAGCTCGCCCCGAACTCCATGGAACAGCTCTCCGTCCTCGACATCGCCTCCGGCGACCTGACCCCCGTCGACAACACGCACGCCGGACGGCAGAAGGAGCCCGCCCTCCAGCAGTCCGTCGACCTGTCGCTGACCGCACCGCCCACCCAGCCCGCCGTGGAGGTCGGCTCCGACACCGAGGTGACCATCACCGTCACCAACCGGGGCCCCGCCCCCTCTCCCGGCACCACCCTCACCGTCGACGCGCCGCCCGGCGTACGGCTGGAGGAACTGACCACCGACGCCGGGACCTGCGCGCCCGGCACCCCCCAGTGCGCCCTCGGCATCGTCCCGCCCGGCGCCGACGTGAAGATCACCGCCCGGCTGACCGGCGTCACCACCGGCAACCAGCGCGTCAACTGGTCCGTCACCGGGGCTGTCATCGACCCCAATCCCACGGACAACGCCACCGGCACGATCGTCCCGGTCCAGGACGCCCCGCCGCCCACCCCGCCCC
>NZ_QWFA01000211.1 GCF_003501885.1 Streptomyces globisporus | reverse complement strand
CCGGGGATCTCGTGCCGGCGGCGCGCGCCGCGGACCAGGTCCCCGGGACCGAGACGCCCGGAAACTGACCAGAAGCGTCGACCTTGCGCCGGAACGAACCCATATGAGTGGTACTGCGCAACCGATCAGGGGCAGCGGCAGTTGATCAGTACGTTCCACAACGGGACGCTCCGAAAGGTGAAGTTGATGAAGAAGATGATGGCCGGCGCTGCAGTGGCCGTGTCCCTGCTCGGTCTGTCCGCAGTCGCGGCTCCCACGGCCATGGCGATCGGCAACGACGGCGGCACCACCACGCTCAACGGGAACGGTGCCGAGTCGGAGATCGGCAACGCGGAGACGGAGGGCGACTGGAGCCCGCAGAACCAGCTCGTTCAGGGCACCCTGAACAAGCTCTGCGTCGGCCTGCCCCTCAAGGCGAACGTCGGTTCGCTCGTCGGCGTCGTGCCGATCGCGGTCCAGGACGTCAACGTCCTGTCCAACCCGCAGAACCAGCAGTGCGCCGACAACTCCACCCAGGCCAAGGGCGACGAGCCGCTGTCGCACATCCTGGACGACATCCCGGTCCTCTCGGGCAACGGCGTCGGCAACAACTGACGCACCACAGCCTGACGCAGTCGGCGCGGGCGGTCCGAGGGTCACTCCTCGGGCCGCCCGTTCTCGTTCGACACGGCACCGGCCGCACGGCATCGCGCACACGACGAGGCCCACCACTCCACGGGGGGTGGTGGGCCTCGTCGTCTGCGGGGCGGCGGGGCGCCTCAGCCCAGGGAGCGGACCGGGAGCAGACAGTGGGCGGCGGCGCGGACGACCTCCTCGTCGGCGGCGAAGGCCCGCAACCGGTCCTCGCTGACCGGCTGCCCGGGAACGGCCTCCGGCCACGGGGTCGTGGCGAACATCCCGTACACCTGGCCCTGCGCCTGTGCCGCGGCCAGCCACTCCGCGGGGGCGGGGTACTGGGCGCTGAGGTGAGGCAGGGTCAGGACGGCCTGTCCCGCCTGGACGAGAAGCTTCGCCTGGATGTTCGAGCTCTCGGCGGCGTCCTGGATCGGGCCGCCGACATGGAGGCCCGCGCGCTCCAGCGCGGCGCGCATGGCCTCGCGGCCGACCACCGGACCGTCCTGCCCGTCGCCCAGCGAGTACGCGAGGAGATAGGCGGTGTCCTGGTCCGCGTCGGGCTGCCGGCCGCTCCAGCCGATCAGGATCTGGGTGCCCAACTGGGCCGGGGTGAACATGCCGGTGGAGGCCTGGGGTGTGGTCATGCTCGGCACCCTAACGGCCCCGGACCGGGGCTCATGCACACGTATCACCCGATCGAGGGAGATTGCAGTCATCTCTCGCGGATGTGCCTGCTGGAACGTCCCTCGACCGTGGACCGGATCAAATCGGTTGACGGTGCTCCCGGGGGGCGGGCTAGGGTGATCACCGTTCCGCCGGAAGTCCGTTCCCGGAACCGAAGACCAGAGGAATCAGGAGGTGAGGACATTGATGACTGTCGTTGCGATGGGCACTGCCCACAACCGGAAGAGCATCGTCCTCATCCCCGTGGCCACCGGCTGACAACTTCTCTCCTTTTTGCGCCGAGCGCGCGCCGGGGCCACCCTGTGAAGGGTTTCCCTTGTCTTTCCCGCTTTCCTCCCTCACCTCCTCCGCTGTCTCCTCCTCGCACCCGCTGACTCCGTACGGCTGGGACGAGAACTGGGCGGCAGCCTTCTCCCCGTACGCCGAGCAGGGGCTCGTGCCGGGCCGCGTCGTGCGCGTGGACCGCGGCCGGTGCGACGTGATCACCGCCGACGGCACGGTCCGCGCCGACACCGCGTTCGTCGTGCCCCGCGACCCGATGCGGATCGTCTGCACCGGCGACTGGGTGGCGCTCGACGCCGACGGCGACCCGCGCTTCGTCCGCACGCTGCTGCCGCGCCGTACCGCCTTCGTCCGCTCGACCTCCTCGCAGCGGTCCGAGGGCCAGGTGCTCGCCACCAACATCGACCACATCGCCATCTGCGTCTCGCTCGCCGTCGAGCTGGACCTCGGGCGGGTCGAGCGGTTCCTCGCGCTCGCCCTGTCCAGCTCCGAGGGTGCCGCGCTGCTGGGCGACGGCTCCGGCGGGGAGCGGCAGCCCCAGCCGATCGTGGTCCTCACCAAGGCCGACCTGGTGCCCGACGCGGTCACCCTGTCCCACCTCGTCCAGGACATCGAGGCCATCGCGCCCGGCGTCCAGGTGCTGCCCGTCAGCTCCACCACCGGCGAGGGGCTCGACGTCTTCGGCGCCATCGTCTCCGGCGGTACGAGCGTGCTGCTCGGCGTCTCCGGCGCGGGCAAGTCCACCCTGGCCAACACACTGCTCGGCCAGGATGTGATGGACGTACAGGCGGCCCGCGACGTCGACGGCAAGGGCCGGCACACCACCACGACCCGCAACCTCCTGCTCCTGCCGCAGGGAGGCGTCCTGATCGACACCCCCGGGCTGCGCGGCGTCGGCCTCTACGACGCCGGGACCGGGGTCGGGGAGGTGTTCTCCGAGATCGAGGAGCTGGCCGAACGGTGCCGGTTCCACGACTGCGCCCACGAGGCGGAGCCGGGGTGCGCCGTCCTCGGCGCCCTGGAGGACGGGACTCTGCCCGAGCGGCGGCTGGAGAGCTACCGCAAGCTGATCCGCGAGAACCAGCGGATCGTCGCCAAAACCGACGCCCGGGTACGCGCCGAGATCCTGCGGGACTGGAAGCGCAAGGGTGCGGAGGGGCGCGCGGCCATGCAGGCCAAGCGCGGCCGGGTCCGGTAGCCACCACCACCGGGTTCGACGTCCGAAAACCGCGAGTGCGGTGGCTCCGGCTGCCGCACACTGGACGGTGTGATGGACGATCGGACCCGGTACGAGGCGGTGAGCAGCCGCGACGCACGGTTCGACGGCGCGTTCTTCTTCGCCGTCGTGACCACCGGTATCTACTGCCGGCCCAGCTGCCCCGCCGTCACCCCCAAACGCGCCAACGTGCGCTTCTACCCCACCGCGGCTGCGGCCCAGGCGGGCGGCTTCCGGGCCTGCCGCCGCTGCCGTCCGGACGCCGTGCCCGGCTCCGCCGAGTGGAACGTCCGCGCGGACGTCGTCGGCCGGGCCGTGCGCCTGATCGGCGACGGCGTCGTCGACCGCGAAGGCGTCCCCGGACTCGCCGGGCGGCTCGGTTACAGCGCCCGGCAGGTCCAGCGCCAGCTCAACGCCGAGCTGGGTGCCGGGCCCGTCGCGCTCGCCCGCGCCCAGCGCTCCCATACCGCCCGGGTGCTCCTCCAGACCACCCCGCTGCCGGTCACCGAGATCGCCTTCGCCGCCGGGTTCGCCAGCGTGCGGCAGTTCAACGACACCATCCGGCAGATCTACGCCCGCACCCCCAGCGCCCTGCGTGCCGAAGCGGGTACGGGGCTCGGCGGCGGCCGCCGGGAGGGGCTGCGGGCCGGGATCCCGCTGCGGCTCGCCCACCGGGGCCCGTACGCCACCGCCGCCCTGTTCGACCTGCTGGGCGCCGAGGCGGTCGCCCGCATCGAGGAGGTGGCGGGGACGCCCGGCTCCCGCACCTACCGGCGCACCCTGCGGCTGCCGTACGGCTCCGGGCTCGTCGCGGTCGACGAGGCGTCGCCCGGCGGGCCCTGGCTGGAGGCCCGGATCCAGCTCACCGACCTGCGCGACCTGACCACCGCCGTCCAGCGGGTCCGCCGACTGTTCGACCTGGACGCCGACCCGTACGCCGTGGACGAGGCGCTGGCCGCCGACCCCCGGCTCGCCCCGCTGGTCGCCGCCCGCCCCGGGCTGCGCTCGCCGGGCGCGGCCGACCCGGAGGAGGCCGCCGTGCGGACCCTGGTGAGGCGCACGGAGGCGGGGGAGCTGGTCGAGCGGTACGGGAAGGCGCTGGACGTGCCCTGCGGCGGGCTCACCCACCTGTTCCCGGAGCCGGACGTGCTCGCCGGTTCCGCCGAGGACCCAGCCCTGCGGGCCCTGGCCACCGCGCTCGCCGACGGCCGGCTGCGGCTGGACGCCGGGGCCGACCGGGACGAGGCGGAGGAGACGCTGCTGACGCTGCCCGGGATCGGCCGGTCGACCGCCGCACTGATCCGGATGCGGGCGCTCGGCGACCCCGACGTGGACCCGTACGGAACACCGGGCGCGGAGCGGTGGCGGCCGTGGCGCTCCTACGCCGTACGCCATCTGGAGACTGCGGGGGCGGCGGAGGCGGCGGCGCTGAGCTGACGCGGGCCGGCGGACGCCCCCGGGTCAACCCCAGAGCACCGCGCCCAGCCAGGCGCCCGCCACCAGCAGGCAGCAGAACAGCTCCACCAGCACCGCGCAGCCCGTCGCCCGCATCACCGAGCGCACCGACGTCCAGGCCGCGGCGCGGCTGCCCAGGCGCAGCCGCTCCGCCCCGAAGATGGCCCCCACGTACCCGAGGACCCCGCCCACCACGGGCACCACGAAGAACCCGACGATCCCCGTGACCCCACCGATCATCAACGTCCGGCGGGGCGCCCCCGACTCACCCGGGCGGCGCGGTGGCAGCAGCGGTTTGAGGGCCTGGTTCAGCAGCATCAGCCCCGTCGCGCCGATCAGGACGCCCCAGGCGGCCGGCGTCATGTCCGTCAGCGCCCACCACAGCACCGCCGCCCAGACGATCGCCTGCCCCGGCACACCCGGCAGCAGTACGCCGACCAGACCCAGCAGCATGACCAGGCCGACGGCGACGAGCTGCCACACACTCATCTGACCAGCGTGCCGGAGAGTGCCCGGCTCCGCCCGTCAGCGCACCCCGGCCACCTGCGGCGATGAGGCGGCGGGGTCCCGCCCCAGGCCTCAGCCCGCCGACCCGGTGCGGGCCACCCAGCCACGCTCGTACGCGTGCCAGCCCAGCTGGAGCCGGGTCGAGACGCCCGTCAGCTCCATCAGACCCTTGACCCGGCGCTGCACGGTCCGCAGCCCCAGATCCAGCTGCTTTGCCACACTGGCGTCGGTCAGCCCCGCCAGCAGCAGGGACAAGATCTCCAGGTCCGTCGGATCCGGTCCGACGCCGTCCTCGCGCACCCCGCCGCCCTCGCCGAGACGCAACGGCATGGCATCGCGCCACACCGCCTCGAACAGGCCCATCAGCGACTCCAGCAGACCGCTGGCGTGCACCACCAGGGCCGCGGGCTCCGCGCCCCGCGCGGTCAGCGGGACCATCGCGAGGCTCCCGTCGGCCACCACCAGCTTCGTCGGCACCCGGTCCACCACCCGGCACCGCTCGTCCCGGCTCAGCGCCGCCGACAGCTCCAGGATCCCGTACGGCGTCGACAGCACCTCGCGCTCGACCACCACCCGGTAGCTGACCCCGCGCGAGGCGGCCCGCTCCTCGGACTCGTTCTCCATCCCGGTCACCGCGATCGGCTTCCCCGTCACCAGGGCGCACACCTCGGACACCGCACCAAGCTGCAACTGGTGGAAGCGCTGGGTGACGGCGCTCGCCCCCGTCACCACCTCCACCAGATCGTGCACCGCCGGTTCGCTCGCCTCGGCCCGGTACTCCTCGGCGAGCAGCGCGGACGCCAGCTCCGCCTGCTCCAGCTCGTGCCGCTGCTGGATCAGCAGCGCGCCGAGCGCCACCCCGGGCGGCGCCGCCACCCAGCGGCCGGGCCGGGCCGAGGACTGGGCGGCGAGACCCTGCTGCTCCAGCCGCCGCAGCACGCGTTCGGCGTCCGCCTCCGGAAGCGTCAGCCGGTGCGCGAGATCGGTGAGCTCCGCGGCTCCCGCCGCGACGAGCGCGCGGTACGCGGTCTCCTGTCTCTCGTCGAGACCAATGGCCCCCAGCATTCTCCGACCTCCCCGGACGTGGCTGATCGCGCATCGCGGCGCCCCTGCGGCGGGCCCCGCGTGGCGGGAAAGGGCCACGGCGTAAACCCGCCGCCCACATCATCCCCCGTACCCCTGGCCCCTCTGCCAGTGTTGCGCCACCGCAGCACCAACAACCTCCGGAATGCGGCCTCTTGGGCTGCTTCGTTCCGGAATGACCTGGGGAGAGCGATGCGCCCGATATCGCGTACGGCACTCGGAACGGCGACCGCCGCCGTGCTCGCCGTCACCGTGATCGCGCCGTCGGTGGCCGCGCCACCGGACGGGCGAGACGCGAACAGAC
The DNA here is from genome assembly GCF_003501885.1 of Streptomyces globisporus. GTDB lineage: Bacteria > Actinomycetota > Actinomycetes > Streptomycetales > Streptomycetaceae > Streptomyces > Streptomyces globisporus_D. Next base: position 4,576 of record NZ_QWFA01000211.1, on the reverse strand, counting down.
CGATCACCGGGAGCGCGGACACCGCCGCCACGGACCCGAAGCCCGTCACGCTGACGCTCGTCACCGGCGACCGGGTGCTGGTGACCACGGACGCGTCGGGCGCGCCCGCCGCCTCCGCCCTGCCCCGCGCGGACGGCAGCGTGCCCCTCGTCCAGACCCGGCAGTCCGGCCCGGACCTGTACGTCTACCCCGAGTCCGCCGTGTCCGCGCTCGCCGCCGGCACCGTGGACGAGGAGCTGTTCAACGTCACCGGGCTGATCCGCCAGGGCTACGACGACAGCCGCGCCGACTCCGTCCCGCTGATCGCCACCTACACCGGCGACACCGCCCGCCGCACCCTCGTCACCCCGCGCGGGGCCGAGCGCGGAGCGGCCCTCGACATCATCGGCGGACTCGCGCTCAAGGCCGACAAGAAGCGCGCCGCCGACTTCTGGGCCGACCTCACCGCACCCCGCTCCCGTTCGGGCTCCGGCCTCAAGAAGCTCTGGCTCGACCGCAAGGTTCAGGCCAGTCTCGACAAGTCGACGAAGCAGGTCGGGGCGGACAGCGCCTGGGCCGCCGGCTACGACGGCACCGGCGCCAAGGTCGCCGTCCTGGACACCGGAGCGGACGCCGAACACCCCGACCTCAAGGGCCGGATCACCGCGTCGGAGAACTTCACCGACTCCGCCGACACCGACGACTTCCAGGGCCACGGCACCCATGTCGCCTCCACCGTCGGAGGCTCCGGCGCGGCGAGCGACGGGAAGAACAAGGGCGTCGCACCCGGCGCCGACCTGATGGTCGGCAAGGTCCTCAACGACAGCGGTTCCGGCGCCGCCTCCTGGATCATCGCGGGCATGCAGTGGGCCGTCGACAACAAGGCCGACGTCGTCTCCATGAGCCTCGGCAGCGCCGAACCCACCGACTGCACCGACCCGATGAGCCTGGCCGCCACCGAACTCGGCAAGAACAAGGACACGTTGTTCGTGGTCGCCGCCGGAAACCTCGGCCCGTCCCTCAACACCGTCTCCTCGCCCGGCTGCGCCCCCGGGGTGCTGACCGTGGGCGCGGTGGACCGCGACGACTCCACCGCGAACTTCTCCAGCCGCGGCCCCGCGATCGTCTCGCACACCCTCAAGCCCGAGATCGCCGCGCCCGGCGTCGCGATCTCCGCCGCCGCCGCGGGCGGCCGGGGCTCACAGGCGTACCGCTCCATGTCCGGTACGTCGATGGCGACCCCGCATGTCGCGGGCGCGGCGGCCGTGGTGAAGCAGCGCCACCCCGAGTGGACCGCCCAGCAGATCAAGGCGGCCCTCGTCTCCTCGGCGAGCAGCGCCGTCGCCGGTGACGTACGCGAGACCGGAGGCGGCCGCCTCGATGTCGACCGTGCCGTCAATACGCCCGTGACCGGCGCCCCCGCCGTGCAGGGCGGCACCTTCAACTGGCCGCAGGACAAGAGCGATCGCACCACCGTCGCCGTGCCCTACACCAACACGAGCGGCAAGCCGGTGAAGCTGTCGCTGAAGGTCGCGGGCGTCACCGGCAACGACGGCTCGGCCGTCCGCTCGACGATCGCCTCGCTCGGCCGCACGTCCGTCACCGTGGCCGCCGGGGAGACCGTCGAGGTGCCGCTCGCCCTCGACCCCGCCGCCCGGCTGACCGCCGCCCAGTACGGCGACGTCACCGGCCGCGTCCTCGCCACGGCCACCGGGGGAGTGAAGGTCTCCACCCCGTTCTCCCTGTACGTGGCGCCGGAGACCGTCACCCTGCGCGTCAAGCTCGTCGACCGCACCGGCAAGCCCGCCGACGGCGTCTCCTCCCTCGACCTCATCGGCACCGACACCGCCTCCGGCGAACGCCGCTTCAACGAGGGCGCCACCGACCAGACCTTCCAGGTGCGGCCCGGCGCGTACTTCGTCTCCAGCTTCATCGCCTCGCCCGACACCACCGACCCGACCGGTCGACTCGTCGGTTCGGTCGGCTATCTGGCCCGCCCCCAGCTGAACGTCACCAAGGACACCACCCTCGTCCTCGACGCCCGCAAGGCCCACCGCCTGAAGGTCCGGACCGAGGACCGGGCCGCAGAGACACGCGGCGCGACCCTCGCGTTCGGGCGCTCCTGGGACGACACCTGGCTGCACTCGGGGTCGATCTCCGGCACCGGGATCATCAAGGACTACCTGGTCGACGTCCAGGGCAAGGCCCGTGACGGGGACTTCGAGTTCACCTCCTTCTGGCGCGCCTACGCCCCGCAGATCCAGAAGTTCTCCCTCGTCGGCGGAGCCGCCCTGCACCCCCGGCCCGCCACCACGGGCTCGGTCAACCTGGACGGCACCGGCCGCGCCGAGGTCGTCGACGCCGGTGCGGGCAGCGCCGCCGAGCTGGAGGCCGCCGGAGCGAAGGACCGGATCGCCCTGGTGAAGGTCGGCGACGACGCCTCGAACGTCCTGGCCCAGGCACGGGCCGCCGAGGCCGCCGGGGCGAAGGCGCTCCTGGTGCACCGCCCCTCGGCCGGCGACTGGCAGCCGGGCCTCGGCTACGGTGCCGCGCCCCTGCCGGTCCTCGGCCTGCGCGCCGCCGAGGCCGCCGTACTGAAGACGGCCCTCGGCAAGGGAAAGGCCGAGGTCTCCTGGACCGCCACGGCCGTCAGCCCGTTCGTCTACAACCTGTCGTTCCCCGAGAAGGGGCAGCTCACCTCGGACCGCACCTACCAGGTCCGGGACAAGAAGCTCGGCTCGGTCGTCTCCGCCCATGAATCCATGGGCGTGGCAGCCGACTTCGTCGACACGCTCCTCGTCTCCCGCCCCTACGGCGCGACCTACAGCGCGTCCTCCCTCGCCCTGGTCGCCGCTCCCGGCAAGCGCACCGAGTACTACACGGCGGGGGACACGGTCTGGCAGAAGATGCTCTCCTCCAGCTTCCCGTGGGGCGAGCTGATGACCGGCGACGCCCGTACGTACCAGGCGGGTCGGGCCACGACGGAGCAGTGGTACCGGGGTCTGCTGGTACCCGGCGCCCCGCGCGACGCCCAGGGCGAGGAGGCTCTCGCCGGTGAACGGCAGGCCGATCTCATCGGCGTCGCCCCCGCCTTCATGACCGACTCCGAACACATCGGCCAGCAGGGCTCGTTCGGTGACATCGGTGGCATGCGGCTCAAGCGTGACGGCGAGGTCATCGGCGAGACCGGCTACCCCTTCGGCGTCTTCACCGTGCCCGCGGAGGATGCCGCGTACGAACTCACCCTGATGACCACGAAGATCGGCTCGCCCGCCGCGGTCTGGAAGCGGTCGACGCAGACGGAGACCACCTGGGGCTTCCGTTCCGAGCGGAAGCCGGACGTGGCGTCGCAAGGGCTTCCGCTGCTCTTCCCGCGCTACGACGTCCCCGCCGACGGCATGAAGACGGTGCCCGCGAAGAACGGGCAGCGGATCGGGCTCGCCGCGACCGGGCACGCCGGGTACACCCCCGGCGAACTCACCGGCGCGAAGGTCTCGTTCAGCTACGACGGCGGCGAGACCTGGCACGCGGCCACCACCACGCGCCAGGGCGGCCGCTGGACGGCGACCGTCGACCACGCGGACGCGGCCGGCGAGTCCGTCACCCTGCGGACGGAACTGACCGACGCGAACGGCAACTCCGTCGTCCAGACCGTCAACGACGCGTACGCCGTGCGCTGAGAGAGCGGGCACAGCGAGCCACTGAGCCGCTGAGCCGCTGAACCGAAGATCGGCTGAGCATACGAGCGGCTGAAACGCCGAGATGCCGATCGTTCCGACCGGTCCGCCGGGCGTCCTTCCCGTGGGGAGTGGGGCCGCCTGGCGGACCCTGTTTATGGGCCACTTTTTCCCGATGCCCCGTTTTCGGGCCGCCTTCGCGGTCGACAATAGGGGCATGAGTCAGCAGGGGGAGAAGCCCGCCGCCCACGAGGACGACTGGTGGCGCAAGCTGTACGACGAGTCCGCGCCGGACACCGGTCCCAGCCGCGCGGCCGACAGCCTCGACGACCGCTTCGACTCCGTGTCGGACACGGTGAGGGGCCCGGCGGACACCGGCCGGGCCACCGCACGCGAAACGGTCCGCGCCCCGTACGCGGACGCCTACGAGGACCCGTTCGTGGACCGCTACGAGGCCCCGGAGAGCGAGAGCGACGAGGCCCCGTACCCCGACCGGTACGAGGCCCCGGCCCAGGATGCTTACCGGCTGCCGCCGGAGCAGGGCCTGTCCGTGGCGGCGCAGCGGGGGCCGGGCGGGGGCGCGGACGCGGACGTGATCCCCGGCCTGTCAGCGGCCTCGGACCGGTCAGCGGCCTCGGACCCGTCAGCGGTCCCGGACCCGCCTCCGGCGAGACCGGCCCCGGTGGTGATCCCGGACCCGTCAGTGGCAGCGGGGCCGGTTCAGGACCCGGGACCCGGCCCTGGAGTGGCCCCCGATCCGGCCCCGGCCCCGGCAGCGGATCCGGGCCCGATCGCGGCCCCCGCTCCGGATGTTGGCCCGGGGCCGCATCCCGGACCTGCCCCGGCCGGCAGTCCGGGGCCGGCCCGGACCTCGGGCCTGGCAGAAGCCCCCGCCCCGCCCCCCGGCCTCGTGCCGGACC